>DAHXNO010000104.1 GCA_027365345.1 Granulicella sp. | reverse complement strand
CCACCGCCGCAGTCATGACATCTGCGCAGTCTCAGGCAGTCAAGCTGTTAACATGGTGCTGTATCCCATATGACAGCCAAGGCCTCTGTGAACCCGCTTCCGCCCGCGCAAGACACTGCTCCCATCCGCGTCCGCATCGCTCCGTCTCCTACCGGAGACCCCCACGTTGGCACCGCCTACATCGGCTTGCTCAACTACATCTATGCCCGCCAACGCTCGGGCCAGTTCGTTCTGCGCATCGAGGATACCGATCGGACCCGCTTCGTACCCACCTCCGAACAGATGATCTTCGACTCGCTGAGGTGGGTGGGGCTCACCTGGGACGAGGGCCCGGATGTAGGCGGACCCTATGGGCCCTATCGCCAGTCGGAACGGACCGCAATCTATCGCGAGCACGCGGAGATTCTCCTGGCCAACGGCCATGCCTACCGGTCCTTTGAAACCGCGGACGAACTCGAGGCGATGCGCCGGCAGCAGATCGCGGCCAAAGTCCCCCCGCGGTACAACGGCGCTCACCGCCATCTGACCCAGGCCCAGATCGATGCCTACCTTGCCGAGGGCCGGCCCTACACCGTCCGCCTCAAAGTGCCAGAGAACCAGTCCACCACCTTTACCGACGAACTCCGCGGCCCCATCACCTTTGACCATAACAACGTGGATGACCAGGTGCTACTCAAGTCCGACGGATTCCCCACCTATCATCTGGCCAACGTCGTCGATGACCACCTGATGCGCATCACGGACGTCATTCGCGCCGAAGAGTGGATCTCCTCCACGCCCAAGCACGTCTTGCTCTACGCCGCCTTTGGCTGGGAGCTGCCGCGGTTCTGGCACATGCCCCTGCTGCGCAACGTGGATAAATCAAAGATCTCCAAGCGCAAAAATCCGGTATCACTGGTCTTTTACCAGCAGTCCGGCTACCTTCCGCAGGCCATGCTGAACTTCCTCGGCCTCCTGGGAGGCGGCATGGCCCAACCCACCGAGCAGGAGATCGTCTCCAAGGGCCTTAACACCAAGGAAGGCGACATTTTTTCTCTGGGCGAGATGCTGGAGAAGTTTGACTTCCGCCGCATCTCTCTGGGCGGTCCAGTCTTTGATCTGGTCAAGCTGAAGTGGCTCAACGGAGAGTATCTGCGCAAACTGACCCCGGAGGAGTTCTTCGCCGCTCTGCGCAGCAGCATCCTTTCGGACAACTACCTTCGCTCCATTGCGCCCCTGGTCCAGTCCCGCATAGAGATTCTGGGCCAGTTCGGGGACATGACCGGCTTCTTCTTCGCCGACAACGTTCTCCCTCCAGAGTCCGTCTGGCTGCCCAAGAAGCGAAGTTTTGAGGAGTCCCTGGCCTTCGCCTCCGAGCAACTCACCACCCTGGAGGCTGCCTCCTGGGAGCCAGACACCATCGAGTCCTCACTGAAGGCTCTGGGAGAGGCAAAACAGTGGTCTGTCAAAGAGAACTTCATGCTGCTACGCGCCGTCCTGACCGGCAGCACTTCCAGCCCTCCCCTGCTGGAGAGCATGATTGTCTTCGGTAAAGCCCGCACGCTGGACCGCCTCCGCCGCTTTCTGGAAATACAGAAGAAGCAAGCCAACCAGCGCAAGTAACACCTCTCCGCATCCATCCCGAGCCGGGATAGCGACGCTTTGTCCTTCCCCAACGTAAGACACGCGGTCGCGCGGTCCGAAGCAAGCCTCCATGAGGTGGAGAATCCATAGACCAGCTCCGCGTCTATTTGTCTCGGCAATACGAGGACTGGCGCTCAGACAGATTGTCCGTGAGGAGTGGAGATTGCGCTCGCGGTCATTCCCTGGGCCCATTCTATCTCGCACATGAGGCAGAATGCCGGCCATTTACAAGCTCAACAGGCTCCTCCTGGCCAACCACAAACCGGTGAAAATAACCTGAATAAGAGATTGTACTGGGAGGCGCCAGCCCGGTTACCCTCCGCTAACGGCCACCATCACCGGAAGCGCCCGCGGAGGAAAACACGACGCATCTCCGCAGGCCTGGTAGTGCAGAACGCCCTTCAGCGTTGACTCGCCTTTGGGAGCCAGTAGCCGCACGTTTACCGCAAATCTTCCCTGGTACACATTCAGCAACTCACCTGACCCCATCTTTAATCGGAACGGCGAACCTGCGGGATACTGCTCGCCAATCACCTTCGTGCCGCCCGCCGGATTCATCTCCAGCCGGGTAGGGATCAGCAACTGGTCCAGAGGCGTGTGCGAGTTGATGTGGAATCCATCGTCCACCCGGAACCATAACTGCACCACCTGTGGTACTCCGGCAATCACTTGAACATCATCGGAGAGCAACTCCACATGCCCATGATGCGCAGCCGGCTGCAATCCAAACTGGATCTGCTGTGCGCGGACCTGCTGGACCAGCGATCCAGACAAGGTGACCACAGAGCTCGCCCATAGCACCGCCATCAGGGACAACCGCAGCGAGACCGGTCTAAACCCGAGCACTCTCACTCGCCCCCTGAACCCATGGCCTTCTCAATATCGGCCTCCATCTCATCCCGGGAGTGCGCTCCCACGGTCTGGTCCACGATCATCCCTCGCTTGTTGATATAGAACGTCTGCGGGATGTAATCGCCAAGTTGGTAGCTCGTGGAGATCTCACCATTGGGAATCAGGATGGGATAGGTTACGCCGATCTTCTTGGCAGCCGCGGCAACATCTTTGGGGGCCATGCCGTCGTCCTGATCCACGCCCAGCACCACCAACCCCTCGCTCTGGTACCTGTTCTCCAGCTCCTGGAACCATGGCATCTCCAGCTTGCAGGGGCTACAGTAAGTCGCCCAGAAGTTCAGGACCACTGCATGCCCCTTGTAATCGGAGAGGGAGACCTTCTTGCCCGTCAGATCCACCAGCGTGAAATCCGGAGCCGACTTTCCGAGCATCGGCTTGTCGGTTGAATCGTCCCCGCTATCGGCCGCTGCTCCTGACTCCGCTGAACTGGAGGCTGACGGGGCCAGATTCATCTGCTGCTGCTGTGACTGCTCCTCAGCCTGCCGGGTACGCAAATTATGTGCGCCTGCAAGCACAATCAATGTGACGCCCGCAATGAGCAGGACGACCACCGCCAAACGGCGAGTTAGATCACGAGCCATAGCATCATCCCTCGGCACGGACCGGATCCGATGCCCGCGCTCCTCCTCTAGTCTAGCGCCGTTTCCGTATTCATCCAACGGGCACGATCGGCCAGCCAGGTCTGCTAGCATGATGCTTGAACACCGCCGCCTACAAGAGATCGAATGCTCCCATCCTCGTCATCTCCCGCGCTTCACTGCCCATCGGAGCTGGTCCGTATTGAGGCAGAGGCCCTGGAGCAGCTCGCCTGCCGTCTCGAAGGACCTCAACATCAGGCATTTGAGCGGGTGGCATCTCTGCTGGCTGAAACCGCGCGCGAGGGTCATCACGTGGTGCTTACCGGGGTCGGCAAGAGCGGGCTGATTGCGCGCAAGATCGCAGCCACCATGCTCTCCACCGGAACACCCGCCCAGTTTCTTCACCCCACAGAGGCTCTCCATGGCGACCTTGGAACCCTCCAGAGTGGGGATGTTCTGCTGGCGCTCTCCTACTCCGGCTACACGGAGGAGTTGCTTCGTCTTCTGCCGGTCCTTCCCCGTCTGGGCGTCACCCTGGTCAGTTTCACCGGCGCTCTGGACTCTACCCTCGCCAAAGCCTCCGCGCATGTGCTCGATGTTCACGTAGCCCGCGAGGCCTGCAATCTGCAACTGGCGCCCACCGCCTCGACCACCGTGATGCTGGCTCTGGGTGACGCCCTGGCCATCGTCGTCAGTGGACGCCTGAACTTTCAGCCTCGGGACTTCGCCGAGTTGCATCCGGGAGGCCAACTCGGCAAGCGCCTGGTCACACTTGACCTGCTCATGCACACCGGCGACGCCGTCCCCTCGGTGGCTCCCTCGGCAACGCTCCCGGAGATCATTCATGAGATGTCCACCAAGCGCCTGGGCATGACCACCGTCCAGTCGGACGGCCGTTTGCTTGGCATCCTCTCCGACGGCGACCTCCGCCGACTCTTCGCCCGCAGCGGTCCCGATGCCTTTCATCGCACGGCCTTGGAGATCCTCAACCCCTCGCCCCGCACCATCTCCCCCGCCCGCGTCGCCGGCGATGCCTTAGCGCTGATGGAGGAGCATAAGATCACCGCCCTGATCGTCACCGCGGATGGAACATCCTCCAGCCCTGTCCTTGGCGTGCTTCACCTCCACGACATCCTCTCCTGAGCCGGCTATCCTCGCCTAAACCACATAGAGTTGGACATCTCCCGCAACCGTTGCGCGAGCCATTCGGGTCGATTGCGCAGACAGAAGGCGATGCTGGGACAACCGCGCCTTCACCCCCCTTTCCGGGCAACAAAATCAAGATTCTCCTCAGACCGGAAGGACCCCTCGCATCCCGACCGAGACTCTCTGGATTCTTCGCGCATACGACCTTCGATCTGCTGCCCCATCCATGGGGTTCGATACAATCAAAAGAATATGCACCGATGGTCGAAGCTCTTCATTCCCACGCTCCGCGAAGCTCCCGCTGACGCGGAGGTTGCCAGCCATAAACTTCTTCTGCGCGCGGGGTACATTCGCCAGTTGGGCGCGGGCATCTATAGCTATCTTCCCCTTGGGCAGCGCTCCCTGAACAAGATCACCACCATCGTTCGCCAGGAGATGGATAAGATCGGCCAGGAGTTTTTCCTCCCCGCCCTCAATCCCGCCGAGATATGGGAGGAGTCTGGCCGCTGGACCGGAATGGGCGACAACATGTTTCGCCTCAAAGACCGCAAGGGAGCTCAGCTTTGCCTTGCCATGACCCACGAGGAGGTCATCACCTCGATCGCTCGCAACGAACTGCGCAGCTACAAGCAGCTTCCGCAGATCTGGTATCAGATTCAAACCAAGTTCCGCGACGAACCCCGGCCCAAAGCGGGTCTCCTGCGCGTTCGTCAGTTTCTGATGAAGGATGCCTACTCCTTCGACCTCGACGCCGCCGGTCTGGATGAGAGCTACAAGAAGCACGACGCGGCCTATCGGGCGATCTTCACCCGCTGCGGGCTGGACTTTGTCGTCGTCGAAGCCGACTCCGGAGCCATGGGCGGGTCGCAGTCCCAGGAGTTTATGGTCTACACCGAGGCTGGAGAAGACCTGATCGCCAGCTCCGCCTCTGGCTATGCCGCCAACCTTGAAAAAGCCACCAGTCGGCTGACCTCGGTAGTCGACCTGGAACCGACCGGAGACGGAATGCCGGAGCTGGTTCACACGCCTGGAAAGGCCTCCATCGCCGATGTCACCGCCTTCTTCGGCATCCAGGCGGCACAGGACATCAAATGCGTCGCCTTCATGGGCACACGTTCCAGGGCCGCATCCATTGAACCTCTTTGTCCCGTAGTAGCCTTCCTGCGCGGCGACCATCAGGTGAATGAGACAAAGCTGAACGCTGCAGCAGGCACTACCAATCTGCGCCCCATGACCGGTGAAGAACTCGCTCTACATATCGGCGGCCCTGCAGGCTACCTCGGACCCATCGGCATCGCTGAAATCATGACCCATGGCTCGCTCAACGGTCTTAAGTCCGGCAAGCCGCTCGAAAAGCTCAAGGGCGTACACCGTGACAACCCGGCAGAGGGTCTCAAAACCATCGTGGTGCTTGACCCCGGCCTTGAAGGCCGTAAGAACCTGGTCTGCGGAGCCAACACCCTCGACTACCACTATCGGAACGTGACGCCGGGCCGCGATTTCACGCCAACCCTGATCGCCGACATCCGCAACATCAACGAGGGAGAACTCGACCCACTGGGGGGCGCGCCTCTGCGCCTGGGCAAAGCCGTCGAGATCGGCCATATCTTCAAGCTCGGCTACAAGTACAGCGAGACCATGGGCGCGAGGGTTCTCGATGCCAGCGGTAAAGAGATCACTCCCATCATGGGCTGCTATGGAATTGGCATTGAGCGGATCCTGACCGCCGCTATCGAGTCCAGTGCGGCAAGGTTCGCCGCCGCATCGGCCACGGAGCAATATGCTCTGCCGCCAGCCATCGCTCCCTTCGAGGTCGTTGTCTGCATCACCAACGTTCGCGAACCCGAACTGATGCAGGCAGGAGAGAGACTTGCCCAAACGCTGGAGGATGCCGGCGTCGATGTCCTTCTGGACGACCGCGACGAGCGTGCCGGAGTAAAGTTCAAAGACGCTGAGCTGATCGGAGTTCCCTACCGGGTCAACATCGGCAAGAAGCTGGCCGAGGGGCAGGTTGAACTGGTGGATCGCCTCACTGGAGTTACCACCAGCCTGGCCGTTGACCACTTGAGTCAACACCTGGCAGCGCTTCTGGCTGCGTCCAAATGCTGAGGCTCCTGGATCGCTCTCTTCGTTCCTGACCCCTCCTGAATATCATGCCTGTACGAGTCAAAATCGCAACCCGCTCCCAACCCTGGCTCTGGACGCTGGTGCGAGCCGCCCTGCTGCTCGCCATGGTTGTCTTGCTGATAGGTGCCACAATCTTCGGCTCGTTCTGGTTCCGTTATCGGGATATGGTGGCGGAGCGCTTGGCCAAAGGTCCACTCTTCGCCAATTCAGCCCAGATCTACGCAGCCCCCCAGGAAGTCCGCCCCGGCCAGCAACTCTCTGCCACGGCCATTGCAGACTCACTCCGCCGCGCAGGATACAACGTCAACCCGGATCTTGGGCATTATGAGCTTCGGGGCAACTCTATCCTCATCAAACCGGGGCCAGACAGCTACCTGGCCATGGATGGAGCCACCATCACCACCGCCGGAGGCGTGGTGCAGTCCATCACTGCGGAGAACGGCGCTCCACTGGCCGCCTACAAGCTCGAACCGCAGTTGATCACCGCGCTCTCCGAGGACAATGATCGCACCAAGCGTCGATTGGTCACCTACGATCAGATTCCTCCACGTATGGTTCAGGCGGTGCTTGCCATTGAAGACCGCCGCTTTTTCGAGCACTCCGGCATCAACTACGTCCGCACGGCGAAGTGCGCCGTGCAGGATCTGCTCGCTCACCGCCTCAACTGCGGCGGATCCACTTTGACGCAACAATTGGCCCGCGGCTTTTTCTTATCTCCTGAAAAGACCTACTCGCGCAAGATCGCTGAAGTTGTCATCACCTTTCAACTGGAAGACCGCTTTACCAAGCAGCAGATCTTCACGATGTACTCCAACGAGATCAATTTGGGTCAGCGAGGCTCCTTCTCCATCAACGGCTTCGGCGAGGCGGCCCAAGCATACTTTGGCAAAAACCTGTCTCAATTGGATCTGGCGGAGTGCGCTCTGCTGGCCGGCATGATCCAACGGCCCAACTACTTCTCTCCCTACCGCCATCCGGCACGCTCCATGGATCGGCGCAACCTGGTCCTTGACTCTATGGTGGAGACCGGCGCCATCACCCAGGATCAGGCGGATGCCGCAAAAGCCGAGCCCATTCGCCTCGCTCCCCCGGACATTGACGCCTCTGAGGCGCCGTACTTCGTCGATCTGGTCCACGACCAGATCGTGCAGCGCCTGGGGGATTCAGTCACCGCGCATTCGGCTCTGCGCATCTACACCTCGCTGGACCCTGAACTACAGCGCGCGGCAGCCGGCGCGGTCTCTGCCGGGATGCAGAATGTAGATCAACTCGTGCGCCGCCGTTACTTTCTTCATCACCACGCGCGCGGGCAGAAGTACACCAAAGATTATGTCCCGGATGGCCCAATCACCTATCCGCAGGTCGCTTTGGTGGCTCTCAATCCACACACCGGACAGGTACTCGCGCTCGTGGGTGGCCACGACTACGCTACCTCCCAACTGGATCATGCGCTGGCGGAACGGCCCACTGGTTCCACCTTCAAGCCCTTTGTGTACGCTGCGGCCTACAACACCTCGCTGGATGGCTCCAGTCTGGGCCCCGGCGGAGTCTTTACGGCTCTGACCCGGATCAACGATGATCCCCAGAACTTCGGCACGGACAGCCGCCCCTACATGCCGGGTAACTTTGTCAAAGGAGAGTTCCCGGGGATGGTCACGGCCGCTGACGCGCTCGCCCACTCCCTCAACATCGCCACGATCGCCCTGGCGCAGATGGTCGGATATGACAAAATAGCCGACCTGGCCCGTTCGGCAGGCATCGTCAATGCGCGCGCAACACCCTCGGTGGCTATCGGCACCTATGACGCTACTCCCTTGCAGATGGCTGGAGCGTACACCACCTTCGCCAACAATGGCGTCTATCTCAAACCCTGGGTTGTAGCCAGCGTCCGGAATCCTGATGGAGACATCGTCGCCGACTTCGCACCAGAGGCCCGGCAGCTTCTCGACCCGCGTACGGCCTTCCTCACCCAATCGCTGCTGGAAGGAGTGGTCGACTATGGCACGGGTAACACCGTCCGCGCGCATGGTTTCACCGCACCCGCTGCCGGCAAAACTGGCACCGAACACGATTCCTGGTTTATCGGTTACTCTTCCAACCTTCTCTGCGTCGTCTGGGTGGGCAACGACGATTACACGGACCTGAAGATTCAGGGTGCTGACGCCGCTGCACCCATCTGGGCCGAGTTCATGAGCCACGCCATCCGAATCCCTCAATACTCCGATATGAAACCCCTGGGCCCGATGCCCAATGGCGTCGAGATGGTCACCATCAACCGACCCACCAGCCTGATCGCAGACGACTCTTGCCCCACAGAAGACTTCAACGTTGCCTTCCTGGTCGGAACCGCCCCAGAGAACACTTGTTCGCACCTGGGCGACAACCCTCAATCGCTCGGCAGCCGTATCTTCAATTTCTTTACCGGAAGATCCAGTGCGCCCAGCAAGGCTCCCGGCACGACGCCCAACCCCACTCCAGGCGCTCCGCCTTCAGGATCTGCGCCTTCAGGAGCTACTCCTCCGGGATCTGCGCCAGGCGCGGCGCCCGGGTCCACGCAGCCCGTAGACGCACCCAAACATCGCAATCTCTTCCAGAAGATCTTCGGCGTAGGAAAGAAAAAACCTGCCTCTCAGCCAACGCCACCATCATCACCGCCATCATCCCAGTCTCCGCAATATCCGGCTCCGCAGTAACGGATCAGCCAACGCAGAATGGGCAGAGGCATCTCCTGTCGCTGCTCCCCTCCCTCCATCCAACTGGGCTTGACGTAAACCGCATTGAGCGTCCGGATCCATCGGCAACCGTCAAGACTGCCCCCGGGCGGGCGCCATGCGCCACGCTCCAAAACATCCATCCACAGAGAAGGCGACCGGATGGCGCTCGAGGATCGGCCATTCTTTACCGCGCCACAGAGGGCAAAGACGCTGCTCCCACTTCATGGCCACTATCCGCAACCATACCCCGGCCATCGGCAAGCCAGTAGCGCAGCAGAAAGAATCCAGCTGACCAGACTGCGAGTTCGATCGCCACTCCTATCGTCCATATCCACCGATACGCCTCGTAGATGGCAAACCAAACCAAGAACATATGCAGGCTGAAAAACCCGATCGCTGCCAGATTCTGCCCTCTGGACAAGATGCGCCGCGGCAGGAATTCAAACAGAAGTGGCAAAGCTACCAAGTAGAGTGGCCAGGCATATCCCATCAGACGGCTGATCCAGGTTCCCAGCAGCGGCGCAAGCACCAGAGAAGCGACGCCCAGCAACAGCGTGAAACGAAGCAGTACATTCGGCCGTGCCTGAGAGTAGCCCACCTTCCTTTGACGCCACCATAGATAGGCAGTCAGTAGCGGCAGGAGCCCAAATTCGTTCAAGGTGGCCTGCGAGATCTTCATCCACCCCAGCGAGGAAAATCCGCATATTCCAATCGCATGCACCGAGTAGAGGTGGAGCGGCATCTTCCACACTGGAGCCGAACAGAAGTTCTGATTGGCGTCACTCCACGGAACCAGACCGAGGACGTTGTTCGCCAGGTTCCACGGCACTTTAACGATCATGTAGATTGCAGCGGGAAGATGTTCAAAGTTGGGCTGGGCATGCCGCGCCAGTTTTTGCACTACCGCCTCGCCGGCAAAAGTGGATGCAACAGCCATGGCTCTGTCTCTCCAGCGCAGCCATCGCCAGCAAGCCACCAGGAAGCAAAGCAGGGTTAGCGATGTCGACTCACGAGACAGCATCAGTGGAAACATCATCAGCGATGCGGCCAACATCTGTTTGTGCTCCAGCAACAGAAGCAGCAGCGCCAGCAAGGCTGCGTACCAGAGATCTGGCAGAACCAGGTTCTTCATCAGCAGGGACCAGAACGGAAGGAAGGCAATGGCGGCTAAGAGCCACCTCGGGGCAGACGAGTGGAATAGAAAGGAGTAGATCACCATCAGCAGGCCCACCAGAGAGACGGTTCCCTCCAAGACAAAGCCTTCTTCCACCGAAACGTGCAGCAGATGCCCCACAGCAGCCGCCATCATCGCACCCAGTGGACGCAGGGCGAACGGTTGCATCACCTCGCTGTAATCCCCGGTTGCAATGCCCAGGTAGAAGCGAGCATCGCCGGTCACAAACACTGACTCCAGGCCGGCAATCGCATGCATGGCAGCGAACAGGCAAAACAGCATCGCCAGAACCCCAGCAGCCAGGCGCTGCGGCGCGGGCATGCGCCGTATGGGAGCATTCAGCGCACCAACGATAGCCATAGCAGTCTTAACAATGAACAAAGGCAGGCTCGAAACGAAGCTTCTCTGCATTCGATTGTACGGGCGTGGGACAGTGGCTTAGGTGTCCACAGAGGAACCTGACCCTTGCGCCATGGCTTCAATGCGGAGATCTCGCTCCGCGATATCCAGAGAATGACAGCAACCGGCAGAGAGACCCGCAACGATTCCTGAGCGGCTGCACACTCGACGCCTTCACACAGAACCGCTTCTCCCTGCGGGCCGTCGCGCCTCCCCAACGGCGCGGCTAGCGCAGTAGTTTCAGAAAGCACTACCCTGAAGTTCACCAGCCTCCGCGATTGGCCGCTGCGTGGCCGGAATCGAAAGCCCGCGATCGGCGCTTGCAGGCAACAGGGAAAGCATTTAGCCTAAACAACTTATGACCAAGCATTCCCAGATGACCGAGGATTCTCAGGCGGCGAACGTGGTAAGCGAAGCAGATCGAGCCAAGCTCAGGAAGCTGGCAACCAAGGCTGCCGAACAGGCCTATGCACCCTATAGCAAGTTTCGCGTCGGGGCAGCTCTCCTGTTGCAGCACGGCGCTGTGGTGACCGGGTGCAACGTCGAAAACTGCTCCTACCGGCTTACAAGTTGCGCTGAGCAAGGAGCAGTGGCGCGGGCGGTTGCCGAGCACGGACCAGGAATCCGGCTGAGAGCCGTCGCCGTAGCCAATCTGAACGAAGCAGCCAGCATGCCCTGCGGAGCCTGCCGTCAGACGCTAGCAGAATTCGGGGATGATTCTACTCTGATCCTGTATCCAGGCGAGGGCGGAGCAGCCATGGAGACAACTCTGGGGCAGTTGCTCCCCTGGGCCTTTCGCGCAGAGTATCTGAATGATAAGAAGAAAGGCTGACGCTGCCTTCCTGTTGGCCGGCTGCCCGAAGCGATCGTGAAGCGTCGTCTTCTCGCTAAAAGACGCCCTTCGATTCCCAGAAACCGTAAGACACCCGCAGGAAGATGACGTTAAAGAAACAGGATGATCTTGCAATGGATGCCATGGATCTGTTGTTGAAAAAGCGCGACGGCGGCGAGCTCTCCACCGCCGAGATTGGATTCTTCGTGCAAGCCGTCGTCCGTCATGCGGAAGAGGAGATGGTTCGTCAACAGCCGGCCACTGAAGGCGCCCGCACTGAGCCTGCCCCAGTCCCCAGAGAAGCGGCCATTACCGACGCTCAGATCGGAGCCTTCCTGATGGCCGTCTTCCAGCGCGGCTTGTCGCAGCGGGAACTCTCCGATCTTACCCAGGCCATGCGTTTCTCCGGCGAAACCTTCCATGCTTCCGCGCTGAAGATGGCCAAGGCCGAGGCCTTCACCCTGGACAAGCACTCCACAGGAGGAGTCGGAGATAAGAGCAGCCTCCTAATCGCCCCTGTTTGGGCTGCCGCCGGCATGGAACCGCCCATCCCTGCGAGGCACTGCAGCCGGGACGGCGCGGCCGGCTCTCGCCCCGTATCCCTCTTCGTCCCCATGATCTCTGGACGCAGCCTGGGCCACACCGGTGGAACCCTGGATAAGCTGGAGACGATTCCCGGATTCAACTCCCAACTGGAACAGCAAAGGATGCTCCAGGTCCTGCAGGAGTGCCACGCCGCGCTTTTAGGGCAGACGCCGCATCTGGTTCCGGCGGACCGCATTCTCTACGGCATGCGCGACCACACAGCCACCGTCGAGTCGCCCTTCCTGATCTGCGCCAGCATTATGAGCAAGAAGCTGGCTGAGGATCTCCGCGGGTTGGTGCTCGACGTAAAGGTGGGCTCGGGAGCGTTCATGCCTAGCGAGGAGCGATCGAAGTTCCTTGCTGAGCTGATGGTATCCACCGGTGAGTCCTCCGGCACAAAGACCGTCGCTCTTCTCACGGCAATGGAGGAGCCCATGGGACGATTCTCCGGCAACTGGGTGGAAGTCTGGGAGTGCGTTGAGATCATGAAGGGCATCCGCCACCCCATGTCGGCTGACCTGATCGAGTTGGCAAACACGTTGAGCGGTTGGGGGTTCTTCCTCTGCGGCAGGGCTGGCTCTCCCGAGGAGGGAGCCAGGATGGCCGACGAGATTCTACGCTCCGGGGCGGCCTACGCCGCATGGTTGAAGATCGTCGCTGCGCAAGGCGGGGACATCAGCGTCTTCCTGGATCCAGCGGCCTTCCATCGTCCCAGGGCCACGCGGATCCTGCGCGCCCAGCACACCAGCTATCTCTCTGCGATGGACTGCAAGCAGGTCGGGTGGGCCGTGCAGCGGCTGGGAGCGGGACGCGCCCGGCCAACCGACCCCGTCAGCGCCCACGCCGGGCTGGAGAGCCACGCCAAGATCGGAGACCACGTGGCGGCCGGACAAGCGCTCTTTACCCTGTTCAGTGAGGATGAAGCTTTGCTGGACGAGCCCTATCGCATGATCCAGGCCGCGGTGAAGATCGCGGATCTTCCCCCGCCCCGCAGACCACTGGTGCGCGAGGTGATCCGGGGAAAGCCTTGAAAAGAGGGCCGTGGAACTTGCCAGCCCGGTTGGCTCAGTGGCCGAGCCCGCACCCGAATGGTTACACTGCCGTTACCTGCTATGAACTTGCCTGGCCTGCGGCTGCCTTGAGATTGGCGTAGGGTTACAGTGTGTTTCCCCTTGTCCTCTCAGATCGGAGATTGTATTTGGGACGATTTACCGGACTGCTCGGACTCTTTGTTTTCGTTCTGCTCGCCTATCTTTTCTCCACCAATCGGCGCGCCATCCGATGGAAGACTGTCGCCTGGGGCCTGAGCCTGCAGATCGTCTTTGCGATTGGGGTGATCAAGTGGACCTTCGGCCAGCAGATGCTGGCCCATGTGTCCGATGTCATCACCAGTCTGCTGGGCCATGCGGCGGATGGTTCCGGGCTGGTCTTCGGCTACCTCGGGATACCGAGCAACCCACTGAGCGTCTTTGCATTCTCTGTACTGCCCACCATCATCTTCGTCAGCGCATTCTTCGCCATCCTCTATCACATCGGGCTGATGCAGAAGATCATCCGCGTGATGGCCTGGCTGATGCAACGGACCATGGGCACATCGGGCGCAGAATCCACCAACGTGGCTGCGTCCATCTTCATGGGGCAGACAGAAGCGCCTCTGACCATCCGCCCCTTCCTGAATGGAGCTACACGAAGCGAGTTGATGACCATCATGACTTCCGGTATGGCGCATGTCTCCGGAGGAATCATGGCCGCATACATTCTCTTCGGCATCAATGCCAAAGATCTGCTCTCCGCAGTGATCATGACGGCCCCGGGGACCATTCTGGTGGCCAAAATGCTGGTGCCGGAGACGGAAACCTCAGCAACGGCAGGCACGGTCATCATGCCGCCCAGCGAGGAACACAAAGACGAAAACCTGGTAGGAGCCATCGCCCGCGGCACCATCGACGGCGGACAACTCGCCTTCAACGTGGCGATCATGCTCATCAGCTTTGTCGCTCTGGTCGGGCTGGCCAATGGAATCATGCTGGATCTCTCCAACTTCGCCTGGGCCCATGGTCATATTCCCTTCCCTCACTCTCTCAACGCCGTGCTGGGGGTAGTGGGAGCTCCGGTGGCGTGGCTCATCGGTATTCCGTGGCATAACGCGCGCGCGGTCGGCAACCTGCTGGGAACCCGTATGATCATCAATGAGTTCCTTGCCTTCCACGATCTTGGCCAGATCAAGGCCCTGCTGCCGCCGCGCACCTTTTCCATAGCAACCTTTGCCCTTTGCGGCTTTGCCAACGTAGGTTCCATTGGGATGCAGATCGGCGGCATCGGGGCCCTGGCGCCCAGCCGTCGGGGAGACCTTGCCCGCCTGGGCGTGCGCGCTATGCTGGCCGGGACCATGGCCAACCTGATGTCAGCCAGCATCGTCAGCCTGCTCATCCGGTAGAGCTTCTTTCATGGCGGACTCGCGCATGGGCAATTTCCACCAATCCGCGCGGCCCAACGATTCCGTCCCGGCCATCCAACCAAAAGATGCTCCTGAAGGGAGAGACAGATGACTGACCCATTCACCACAACGGCCTCGGCTGCGGCCTATGTCCGTTCCAGGATTCAGGAACAACCCAGCGTGGCGATCATCCTCGGCTCCGGGCTCGGCGAGTTTGCACGCGAGGTAGAAGATGCCACCACCATCGGCTACGCGGAGATCCCAGGATGGCCGCTCTCCACCGTGGAAGGCCACAGCGGCAAACTCGTGCTGGGAACCATTGCCGGTGTGCGCGTAGCGGTGATGCAGGGACGCGTGCACGCCTATGAAGGCTATTCGATGAACCAGGTTACCTTCCCCATGCGGGTGCTCGGGCTGCTGGGATGCACGGCGGTGATTGTGACCAATGCGGCGGGGGGGATTAACACAAGCTACGGCGAAGGAACCCTGGTCGTTCTCTCCGATCACATCAATCTGACCGGAAGCAATGCGGCGCTGGGACCAAACGAGCCTCGCTACGCGGTGAAGCGGGGCGCCGGCCAGCGATTCTTTGATATGACCACAGCCTACTCTCCGCGCCTGCGCTCTCTGGCGCACACTGAGGCAGATCGTCAGAGGATCCCGCTGCCGGAGGGTGTCTACCTCGCTGTTCTTGGGCCAAGTTATGAAACTCCGGCGGAGATCCGCGCCTTCCGCACGCTGGGAGCGGATCTGGTAGGCATGAGCACCGTGCATGAAGTGATTGTGGCCCGGCACATGGGGATTGAGGTGCTGGGAATCTCCGTGGTGACCAACATGGCGGCCGGCATCCTGACCCAGCCCATCGATCACCGGGAGGTGATGGAGATTGGGCGAAAGGTCGCCGCGCAGTTCACCCGGCTGTTGAAGGCGCTGGTGCCCCAGGTGGCCTCCGCCATTGCCCAGGACGCCGCCCAGACAGCAGGCGCCTCTGCTCCCTGAGCCGGCCAAGCTTCTCCGTAGGCCCAGGCTCTCCAGATGCTCCGCATCCAGGCGGTTCAGCCCAACCTGCTCGTAGAGCACGAGCGGAGCACCATCGCCGCAATCATTTCAGTCTCAGGCGCTCCACCCAGAACCAACACCTCAGTTTCAAGGCCATCGCCCCTCGCCAAGGTCACCCGGGGATGAATCTCACTTCCCAAAGTCCACCGTAGGAGCGGTGGCGTTCGCTGGATTCCCCTTGAAGTACTCGTCGCGGTAGTGGAACCCCGCCATGTTGGCCCAAATGCTGTTGGGAAACTGCCGGATATAGACGTTATAGGCCTCCAACGCCTTGTTGTAGCGCTGGCGTTCCACCGCAATCCGATTCTCTGACCCGGCAAGCTCATCTTCCAGCCGCATAAACTGCTCGTTCCCCTTCAGGTCGGGATACTCCTCCTGCAGACGGTACAGTGGAATCAGAGCGGCGTCCAACCGGGTGTTGGCCTGGATGCTGCTGGCGCGGTCAGAAGAGGCTGCCAGAACGCCTGCGCGTGCATTGGCGATGTTCGTCAGCACAGTCTCTTCTTCGCCCACATAACCTTTCACGCTGGCCACCAGGTTGGGAATCAGATCCAGACGGCGCTGTTGCACCACCTCCACCTGAGAGTAGGTCTGGTCCACATCCTCGTTAAGCTGCACCATCTGGTTCTTCGCAGAGACGTAGCTGCCAAAGGTAAGCACCACCACCAGCAGGAGCAGCCCCAGCACTCCCAGCACAACCCAAAGAGCCTTCATCGATGTATTCCCTTTCGCATCTATCGTAGTCATAAATTCTTCTGCACGTTTCATTCACCTGCCAGGCCGCGGGTCTCGTACTCTGCTCTTTTGCCGATGCGCCAGTTTACCAATCCCCGCTGGCGCCGCCACCGCCGGAGCCGCCACCGAAGCCGCCACCGAAATCTCCACCTCCGGGACCACCACCTCCGGAGTCGCCGCCGCCCATGCCGCCGCCGCCAAAGCCTCCACCACCGCCGAAACCTCCGCCCATCAGATTCCCCAGCAGAAACCAGAGCCAACCGCGTCCCCCACCACCTCCACGGAACATCAGCAGCAGCAGAACCACAAAGAAGAGGATGCCGAACCAGTTTGTGTGCTGCCGTGCCGGCTGCTGACTGTAGGCCAGGTCCGGGCTTCCCTGGGGCGGAGAAAGCGTAACGTTGGCGTCAGCGGCGATAACGTCCGCAATCTGCTGGACGCCGGATTGAATGGCTGGACCGTACTCGCCCTGCTCCAGAAGCGGGTTCATGCTGCGCCGAATATCACCCACCTTGGCATCGTTCAGGATTCCCTCCAGACCGTAGCCAACCTCAATGCGGTCCTTGTGATCCTGAATGGCGAAGACCATCACAATACCGCGGTCGCTGGACTTGGGACCCACCTTCCAGCGGTCCTCCAGCTCCGTAGTCCAGGGGTCGATATCTTCTCCGTCCAGAGATTTCACCGTCACCACCTCAATGGTGGCATGGGCCCTGGAGTACACCTGCCAGGCGATATCCTCAATGTTTTCCTTTGAAGCAGGGTCGATCACTCCGGCAAAGTCACTCACGTAGCTCGTAGGCTTGGGCAGCTTGTCAGGCGACTCCGCGTACCCACGGTTCGCAAGGGCGAACAAGAGCAACAGGGAGAGGAGTTGTCGAACACCGTTCACAACAAGATTTTACGCCAGATTCTTTAAGCGCTACTCGCAAAGCGCCTGCTCCGGGCAGCCGCCGGAACTTCCGTTGCCTTCCCCTGTATCCTTTGAAGTGGAGAGATTGATGACGTCCCTGAAAGCCACACCCTCTGCCGCTGCCGCGCCGCCCATCGCAGAATGCGAGCCCACCTCAACCCAGATTCACGGAACCGAACTACGCGATCCCTACGCCTGGATGCGCCAGAAGGATGCGCCCCGCGTCCAGGCGTACCTGGAGGCGGAGAACGCTTACACCGCTGCGGCGATGAGCGGCACGGAAGAGTTGCAGAAGAAGCTCTATGACGAGGTTCTCTCCCACATCAAGGAAGACGATGCCTCACTTCCCTACCGGGATGGCGCCTGGGAGTATCTGACCCGGACGGAGAAAGGCAAACAATACCCCCGATTCTGTCGGCAACCCGCAGGGAAACCGGAAGAAGAGACCGTGATCCTGGATGTCAACCAACTCGCCGAAGGCCGGCCATTCATGGACGTCGGCACGATGAGCGTAACGCCGGACGGCAGGCTGCTGGCCTACACCACCGACGACACGGGATTCCGTCAGTACCGGCTCACCATAAAGGATCTCCAGACCGGAGCCCTGCTGGAAGATACCGCTGAGCGAGTGGGAACCCTCGCATGGGCTTCAGACTCGGCAACGCTCTTCTACTCCACGGAAGATGAGCAGACCAAACGCCATGACCGTGTCTTTCGCCGCGTCCTGGGTGGCTCTCCGGTAGAGGTCTTTCATGAGACAGACGAGCGATTCAACGTTGGCGTCGGGCGGACGCGGGACCGGCAATTTGTTGTGCTGGAGACGGGCAGCCACACCACCAGCGAGGTCTGGCTGCTCCCCGCAGCCGAACCCCATATGCCGTTTCGCCTGGTCGCGGGGCGTGTCGATGATGAAGAGTACGATGTCGACCACCGCCAAGGCTATCTCTACATTCGCACCAACCATGGCGCAGAGCAGTTTCGGCTGATGCGGACGCCGGTCACTGATACCGAGCGCGAGCACTGGACAGAAGTCTTGCCGGAGCGCAGCGAGGCTCCGCTCGACGATGTCGACCTCTTCCGAGACTTTCTGGTAGCCTGCTACCGAGAACGCGGCCTGCCCCTTCTGCGCGTCTATGCGTTGAACTCGGAAGGACTTGCGGGCGAGCACCATGACATCCGCTTCCCGGACCCAGCCTATGAGGCCGACGGAGATGTGAATAAGGACTTTGCGGCTACAACCTACCGCTACGCCTACCAATCGCTGGTGCGCCCTCCTTCGATCTTTGAGTATGACGTCGCCACCCACGAGTCCAGGCTTCTCAAGGAGCACGAAGTCCCCGGCGGCTTCGACGCCTCGCGCTACGCCTCCGAGCGTCTCTGGTTTCCGGCCCAGGACGGCGTCGAGGTTCCCGTCTCGCTGGTCTACCGCAAGGATCTCTTCGTCAAGGACGCCGGCGCGCCGCTCTACGTCTATGGGTACGGCTCCTATGGACACGCTCTGCCACTTGGATTCAGCCCCACCCGGCTGGCGCTTCTGGACCGCGGCCTGGTGATGGCCTACGCCCACATCCGCGGCGGCGGCGAGTTGGGAGACCCATGGCACGACGCCGGCAAGATGATGCAAAAGCTCAACACCTTTACTGACTTCATCTCTGCGGTGGAGTTCCTTCTCCGCGAAGGCTACGGAGACCCTCACCGCGTAGCAATTGAGGGCGGCAGCGCCGGCGGCCTGCTGATGGGTGCAGTCGTGAACATGCGCCCGGATCTCTTCCGCGTGGTGCTGAGCCATGTGCCCTTTGTGGACGTGATGAACACCATGCTGGACGCTTCGCTGCCGCTGACCGTGGCAGAGTATGAGGAGTGGGGAAATCCCAACGAAAAGTCGGCGTTTGACTATATGCTCAGCTACTCTCCCTATGACAATCTGCGCGCCGGGGCCTATCCCTCCATGCTGGTCAAGACCAGTTGGAATGACTCACAGGTCATGTACTGGGAGCCGGCCAAGTACGTAGCCAGGCTCCGTACCCTCAAGACCAACAACACCCCTCTGCTGCTACAAGTCAACATGGACGCAGGGCACGGTGGTTCCAGCGGACGCTACGACTATTTGAAGGAGATCGCCTTCGACGATGCATTTCTGCTTCGCGAGTTGGGCGTAGAGACCTGCACCCCTCCCATACAATAGGCGAGATCGCTCAGGCCGGAACCTTATCCCCCTCGCCCGGCGCAAGGAACAGGTTGGCTTCCAGATGATGCTGCCGGTCATAAAGGTCGCGATAGCGGCCTTGGAGCTGATAGAGCGTCTCATGGTCTCCGCGCTCTACAATTCGCCCTCCTTCGACCACCAGAATCTGGTCGGCCCGACGGATCGTGGAGAGCCGGTGTGCAATTACAAAGGTCGTGCGGCCCTGCATCAGATAGCTCAGGCCATGCTGGATCAGCGCCTCAGACTCGGAATCCAGGGAACTGGTAGCCTCATCCAGGATCAGAATCCTGGGATCGGCTAAGATCGCGCGGGCGATGGAAAGCCGCTGGCGTTGTCCTCCGGAGAGCTTCACTCCGCGCTCGCCCACCACCGTGTCATAGCCCTCAGGGAATTTTTCGGCAAACTCGTCCACGCGGGCAATGGCGCAGGCGCGCAGAAACGCTTCCTCGCCAGCCTCGGGACGGGAGAACTTTACGTTCTCGCGGATGGTGCCATCGAACAGGAATGTCTCCTGAAGCACCACACCCAGTTGAGTGCGGTAACTGGCGAGCCGGACAGTGGCCAGGTCGTGGCCGTCGATCAGGACGGCCCCGGACTCCGCGGTATGGAACCCGCACACCAGCGAGATGATGGTGGATTTACCCGAGCCGCTGGAGCCCACCAGTGCAGTGACCGTTCCATGGCGCGTCTCGAAATTGATGTCATGCAGCACCGGCTTTCCAGCCGTGTAGGAGAAGCCGACATCCACAAAGCGGACGTCACCCACCACGGGTCCCAGCTCCAGGGAGCGAGACGGATGAGTGTCCTCTTCTATCTCAGCCATAATCTCGCGGGTGCGATCCAGGCCGGCCAGCGCCTCCGTCAATTGCGTGCCAATGGCGACCAGTTGCACCACCGGCGCGGTCATAAAGGCGAGCATCATCACGTAAGAGAAGTATCCGCCCGCGCTGAGTTTGCCTACCGCGTTCAGATGCGCTCCCATGTACATCACCAGCGCTCCTACAATCCCCAGAATCACGGTGGAAGAGAGCGTCATAAACGACTGCGCCGTAAGGGAGCTGATCACGTTCTGGAGCAGCCGATCCACGCCTCCGGCAAAGACACGCGACTCGCTCTCTTCGGCATGGTAACCCTTTACCACGCGCACCCCTCCCAGCGACTCTGTCAGCCGCCCGGTCACCTCGGCGTTAATCTTGGCCCGCTCTCGGAAGATAGGGCGAATGGTCTTGAATGCCTTCTGCAGCACCAGAGCAAAGGCCGTCATCACCACCACCGCCAGCAGCGTCATACTCACGGAGACATACATCAGGTAGGTAAAAGCGAAGATAGCCGTCAGCACGCCGCCAACAAAGTCCACAATACCGGTGCCGATCAGGTTGCGGACGCCCTCCACGTCATTCATGATGCGCGCCACCAGCGTGCCGGTGCGATTCTCGTCGTAGAAAGAGACGGAGAGCCTGCCCACATGCCGCTGGACTTGCCTACGCAGTTCAGCGATCAGACGCTGTCCCTCCTTGGAGAGCAACTGCGTCAAGGTATAAGACGTAATGCCCTGGATCAGCGTAGCGCACAAAACTGCTCCAACGATCCACGGAAGCAGAGCGTAGTGGTGCTTGTTGAACACCTTGTCAATCAACGGCCGGAAGGAGGCCGGCAGCACCAGGGCGCAGGTGCGATTGACCACCATCAACACAAAGCAGCCCGCCAGCAGCAGGCGGCGCGGCCCCACCAACGCCCAGATCTCCGGCCACACGTCCTTCAACTTCGTCTTAGGACGATGGGAGCTAAGATCGGCGGAGATGGAACGGCCTGGGTGGCGCGCATGCGCCTCCGCCGAACGCATTCCTGGGGTTCCACCCATGTTGGAAGTTCCAAACCCTGCCATTGGTCTCCTTTCAGCGGTGGAGCGTGTTCCCTTGGTGTCCAGATAGCGTCTAGATGGCGCCCGAACGCCGTGCAGCTACGAAACTGCGTACGCACAGAAAAACAAAGATCAGGCAAAGCGCCGCCATCATCAGTTGCTCATGTGTGGCCGCAGGATGGGCCAATGGAATCTGGCTGGTAGACGACGTGACCAGGTCCTTGGTAGCGATAAACGCAGGGAACACAAAACCAATCAGGCCAACGGTAACAGCAATATGCATATAAAGCTTTCTCTTGGCAGCGTCCTTGGAACTGGCAAGCATCGCCAAAATCACCAGCGCCAGGCCGAACCACATCGGAATCAGCGAAGTAGGATGCACCGAGCCCGTGGTCCAGAAGTAGAAGAGTCCAAGACCGGCGAGAACGACTCCAAAGTAAAGGGTGATGCGTGACATAAGACTCCTTTCAGCGTTTTGAGCAAAGGCGATGAAACGACGGCGAGATCAAGAATCGATACGAGAAGACAAGCTAAACAGCAGCTTGAAGACAAGGATACGAGAAAACAAGCTGGAAATAAGGATACGGAAACAGACCACCTCACAGCACGCCCAGGACTAGCAAATTGGATGATCCCCCTCGCGCATTGGGTGCGAAAACGCCGTCTGATTTGGAGATTCGTCCCTGCGGCTCCGCTCAGGATGCCGCGCTGTGAATCTGCGCCAGGACCTCCGCAACAGACCAGTCGTTGGTGGGGTAAAAGGCGAAAACCCGGCCCTGCCGATCGATCACCACCGTAGAGAGAGAGTGCTGCAGGATCCCATCCGCCTGGGGCGTAACTCCCACATCAAAGAACTGCTCCATGCTGGGAAGCTCGGCTGCCGAGGGGGCTGCAAACTCCCAATGCGCAAAGCTCACATGACCGGAGTCACCCATGTACGCCTCGCCGTACCTGCGCAGCACGCTGGGGGTATCATACGAAGGATCAAAGCTGATGCTCAGCAGATGCGTCTTCTGGTACAGCGCAGGGTCGGACTTCAGGCTCTTGTCGATAGCGGCAAAGTTGCTCGTTAAACGAGGGCAGTAGTCCGGCAGCGGGCAGCGGGTGTAAATGAAGGTCAACAACACAACCTTGCCGCGAAACTGCCGGAGATCGATCTTGTGGCCGGATTGGTTCAGCAGCGAGAAGTCTGGTACCTCATCACCCTTTGCAGGCACATGATAGTTCACCTTGGGCTTATAGTCCGGGCGAGCCTGCGCGATGATGTCAATCTCCGTAAGACGCAGGTTTGTCGGGCCGGAAGAATCATGGTCCACCAGAAGGGTCGCCGTAATCAGATCTCCGGGATGAAGCTCGGAGATGATCGACGGATCATCGAGGCGATACGCCATCGTCATCGCGGGCATGAATCCTGGGATCTCATCATGCTTCAACAAAACAGACCCGTTGGTAGGATCGATGCTCACCACAACTCCACGCACCGGGTATCGCTGCGCGGCGGTTGCCACGGAAGACGGGCTCGTCCGGCTATGGCAGCCAACTGCACCCAAGGTCATCACAACCATGGCAACCAACAGCAGCGCAACAGAAAGACGAGGACGCATGATGGGAGATCTCCTTCGGGTTCAGCAACGCTCTGGGCCGCAAACGCGCGCGCCATCTCCCACGGAACAGCCTCATGCGGAGACTTCAAAACACGCGTTCCTCTAAAATCATACCCACATTGAGCGAAGCATGAACTCCCCTCACAACCGTAGCACTTATCACGACGGCGTAGCCGGGCCATCGATCGTCTGGCTGGCCACTGGATTTCTGCTCACTGGACTAGGGACGGTCCTGCTCGGGCCCATCATGCCCACCCTGCTGCACGATTGGCGGCTTACGGACCAGCAGGGTGGGCTGTTGCTGGCGTCAAAGTTTGTCGGCGCATTTCTGGGCGGCGTGCTGGTTCCACGGCAACTACGCCTTGGAGTGCTCGCCGGAGCCGGCTTTGCCTGCGTCGGATTCGCCGCCTTTGCCCTCAGTGGCGGGCTCCTTAGCGGCTCAATCTGCCTCTTCGTCAGCGGCTTCGGCCTGGGCCAGCTCATCGCCTCCACCAACGTGCTTGTCGGCAGGCGATACAGCAAGCACACCGGTTCTGCCCTGGCGCTCGTCAACTTCTTCTGGAGTTTGGGAGCCGTGCTCTGCGGCCTGATCACGGCGGCCGTGCTGCCACGCTTTCACCTGCGCCTTCCACTGCTACTCTTCGCAGCGATGTTTCTGGTTGCAGGCGTCGGCGGGGTGCTGCAACCAGCGCCAGACGCGGCCGCCGCGGACGAGCCCCCATCCGCGAATCTTCCTCCAGCTCCTATGCGGCTGCTGCTGCGCTTTGGCTTTCTTCTCTTTCTCTACGGCGGCCTGGAGACCTGCATGACCGGATGGCTGACCACCTACACGGTGCGCTTCTCAGATGCTCATCTGCTGGGTGGACAATCGGCCATCGTCCTGCTCTGGTCAGCATTGACCGCCGGCCGCGCACTTTCTTCCGCGGCGCTGCGGATCCTGCGCGAAGCTACCCTGCAACGCCTTGGGCTGGCGCTCTCTGCTTTGTGGATTGCCGCGCTGTCGACCACCCGTCACGCGCCGCTGCTCTCGCTTTACTCCGTGCTGCTGGGCCTCAGCCTGGCGCCATTCTTTCCCACCACGTTCGCTCTGCTCATCCAGCGCCGACCCACCGCGCGCCAGGCCGGCTTCATCCTTGCCGTCTCCGGTCTGGGTGCAGCGCTCTTTCCCTGGATGATGGGGTTCGTCTCCACAGAGAGCGGATCGCTGCGTGAGGCCATGGCTGTGCCGCTGGCTCTGGCGCTGGCGCTCTTGGTGGTAAGCCCCGCCCCAAATCGAGGCCCCCAACCAGGTTGATCGCCCGTTCTCCGTCCAGCAAAGCATCTCCCTCGGTTTACTCAATGGCCGTAAGGCCTCAAGATCTCCCACTCTGGCCGCCCGCGTTGAACCCATCGCTGAGCCGCCGCTGCAAGATCTCCAGCCCATCCATCTCTGGCGCTGCCGGCCGCGTTCTCGCTCCTTTGAAAGATTCGATATAACGTTAGACGATGTCCTCTCTTACTCTAGCCGATCTTCTAAACAGCCTGGACCAGGGAGCACTGTTGCTTCTGCCCAGCGAGCGCGCGGCTCGAGAGGTGAACTCCGCCTTCGACGATCGCCAAAGATCTCGCGGCCTCTCCGCCTGGGAGCCTGCGCAGGCGCTAAGCTGGTCGCAGTGGACTCGCTCGCTCTGGAGCCAGCTAGTTGTCACCGGGGCAGAGAAAAGGCTGCTGTTGAACCGCCTGCAGGAGCACCACCTCTGGCGGAAGGTTGTCGCCGACTACGCCTCCCAGGAGTCGATTGCTTCCATCGACTCTCTGGCGGCGTTGGCACAATCCGCCTGGCAGCTCGCCGCCGCCTACAGGGCAATCCCGGCGCTCCATCCGTTCAGGCTGCCGCAATCTTCCGCCTCGCAAGACAGCCGCATCTTTGCCGGATGGGCAGAATCCTTCGCAAAGCTCTGCACACAGCAGGAGCTGCTCTCCCTGGCGCTGCTGGAAGAAGCTCTGGCGGAACACCTCCGCTGCGGACGTCTGACCGCGCCGCCCAACATGTGTCTGGTGGGTTTCCATGAGAAGACGCCGGCACAGGAGAAGCTGCTCTCTCAACTTCAAGCGCCGGGGACGGTTGGAGCCCTCAGCAGTGGTGATCCAGCCCTCAGCGGCAGTGATCCAGCCCTCAGCAAACCCCATTCATCCGTCCGCGCCACGGTGATAACACAGTGCGACCTGGAATCTCCTGCTGCTGCCAACCCCCTCCGAGCTGCTGCCGTTGCCTCCCATGAATCAGAGGAACTACTGCTCGCCGCACGCTGGGTGCGCCAGTTCCTGGAGGAGGCGCAGGCGACCGGCCAGCCAACCACCCGCGTAGCCATGGTGCTGCCCAACCCCGCTCAGCAGCGCTCCGCTCTGGAGTCCGTACTACGCCAAGTCCTCACTCCGGAGCTTCAGTCGGTCCATGCCGATCTCTCCTCCACACCCTGGCAGTTCAGCTCTGGCTCTCCACTCTCATCGCTTGCCATCATCACCGATGCTCTGGAACTGATTCGCTGGACCATGGGGCCCTTGAGTCAGGAGCGGGTAAGTTCGCTCTTGCTCTCTCCTTATCTGGGCAATAACGGAACCGACCCGCAGGCCGTGGAGACTCTTGCCCGCTTTGACGCCCACCGCCTGCGCCGCTTGACCTTGCTGCGTTCAGAGATCAGCATCTCCGCCGTGCTGGAGCAGTCGGAATCGAAAGGCTCTCTCGCGGCGCCACCAGATCTACTCACCGCCCTGGGCTGGCTGCGCAGGGTGCAGGAGTACGCCAGGCAGGATCTCCACCGGGCGCGTGAATACGCCCAGTGGATGGAGTTTCTGCACGAGTTGGTGCAATCTGCAAACTGGCCCGGTGCTCGCCCCCTCACGGCTTCAGAGTTTGGAGCGGTTCAAGCCTGGGAGGATGCGCTGAACAACGTCTCCACCCTGGACTTCAGCGGTGCTCGGGTTTCGTTTGCGACCGCGTGGCAGGCGCTGGAATGGCAACTCCAGCAAGCGGCTCTGCTGCCTGCATCGCCACAAGCCTCCGTACAGATCATGAGTGTGGCGGAGACGGATGCATCCGTCTTCGATGCTGTCATCCTGCTTCGCTTTACGGATCAGAACTGGCCGCCGAGCGAGCAGCCTCATCCTCTTTTGCCCTGGGCGTTGCAACGCTCGCTGAACATGCCCGGAACTGATTTCGCTGCTGCTGGGGCACGCAGCAGCAGCCGTCTGGAAGGACTTCTGCACCGCACTGCCAACATCTTGTTCACCTATGCCGCCCAGGACGAGAGCGGCAAGCTGCGCCCTTCGCCGGTTCTGGAGACGTTGCAGGTCAAGCAAATGGATGGAGCCAAGCTGCTCTCGGCTTCAGGATCTGCGCCACCATCGGAGGAGACCATCCCCTGCCAGACGGTCCCGGATGACGAACCACTGCCTCCACTCCCGCCGGGTGACGTAGGCGGCGGAGCCACGCTGCTGCGCCTGCAGGCAGCCTGCGGCTTTCTAGCCTTTGCCCAGTTCCGTCTTGCCTCCAGCGAAGTAGAGCGCGGCCCTCTGGGCGGAGAGCTCGGCCTGGATGCCCGCGAGAGCGGAAGCCTGCTGCATCGCACCCTGCAGAACTTCTGGAAGAGCGTCAAGTCTCAGGACAAACTGCGCCTCATGAGCCCGCACGAACTAGGGACCACGTTGACGCTCTCGATTGAAGCCGCCACGCAGCGCCTCCGCCCGCGAGGAGACTGGGACCACGCCTATCTCTCCTTGCTGAAGCAGCGCCTCCGCACTCTGCTGCAGCAGTGGCTCACGGAGCAGGAACTGCAACGTGGACCCTTTCGTGTTCTGGATGTAGAGCGGCAGGAGTCCGTCTCCATAGGACCCTTGACGCTGGATGTTCGCGTCGACCGCATCGATCAGGTACAAGATGGAGTCTTCCTGGTGGATTACAAGACAGGCTCAGGAATCCGCACCAAGCTATGGGATGGCGACCGCCCGGACGACCCTCAGCTTCCGCTCTATGCGCTTCTCCCGGAGACCGAGGAACTAAAGGGACTGGCCTTTGCCTGCATCCGCGTCGGTGAGCAGATGAAATGGGTCGGCTACCAGGCTGAGGAAGGAATACTCCCCTCCTCCGGATCAAGATCAGGCTCGATGCTCCGGGATATGGCTTTGTTACAAAACGAGTGGCGTCAGACGCTCACTCAACTAGCTGAGCAGTTTGCTCAAGGCAGAGCGGAAGTCTTACCCAAGAGCTACAAGGAGAACTGCGTGACCTGCGCACAGCGTCTGCTCTGCCGCATCAACCAGTCCGCGTCCTTGGCGATCCTTGGCAGCATGGATGCCGACGCAGAGGGCTAAGCG
>DAHXNO010000100.1 GCA_027365345.1 Granulicella sp. | reverse complement strand
GGCCACTTTGAACGCATTCAGCATGTCTGCAAGAAATATGCCTGCTCGGCCTGCGAAACCAACGGCGAGAACCCGCGCATCGGCAACGATGCCGCCGGCGCCGATCATCACGATCGGGCGGCGCGTCCGGGGTGCCTCCACCTCAAGCAGACTCGTCTTCGAAAGATTTCTCCCCTGGAAAATATGCTTTAGCATCGCAAAGGGAGCAAACACAAGAAAAGGCTGCAAAGCGCGAGACCGCAACGCTCAGCCGCTCGACGTTGACCTCCATCGACAACCCGCCTCGCCTCTGCCGGTCTTTAGCTTCTCACTCCCCTGCGGGACTTTCTTCAGCCTTAATGAAATCATCACTACTAAGGAGCCGCAGTGGACCGGATTCTTGAACAGCTCAAAGCGGGGGTGCGGCGTTTCCAGGCTGAGGTCTACCCTCTTCAGGCCGCGATCTTCGAGCAGGCGGCTGTCGAGGAGCAGGCGCCTCATACCCTCTTTATCGCCTGCGCAGACTCCCGCATCGATCCGGTAGCCATCACCAGTTCCTCCACCGGAGAGATCTTCGTCGCCCGCAACATCGGCAACCTCGTTCCTGCCTACGGTGAAATGCTGGGTGGCGTCAGCGCGGTCGTCGAGTTTGCCGTTACCTCTCTGGGCGTCCGCCATATCGTCATCTGCGGTCATCTCCACTGCGGAGCCATGCAGGCCCTGCTCGACCCAGACGCCATCGCAAAGATGCCGACCGTCCAACGCTGGATGAACAACGCCCACGCCGCCTTCTCAGTCGCCCAGATCCTCCACCAGCGCGCCGAACAAAGCGGCGCCCACTCTGACCTGATGCAGGTCCTCACAGAACAGAACGTTCTGCTGCAGATGCAGCACCTCAAAACCCATCCTTCCGTAGCCGCAGCCATGGCCAGAAGCGAACTCACCATCTCCGGCTGGATCTACAACATCGGAACCGGAGAAGTCCGAATCGCCCCCGGCGGATCTTCCAAATTTGAGCCGCTTTAGCGTACGAATTGACTTCCATGCCCGCTGCCGTTAGCCTAATAAAAGTGAGCATCCGGCTACATCATCGTGGACACCACCATCATCACGCCCAGGGCGTGTCGGCGGCTGTCTCTGATGTGGCGATTTAGGCAAGGAATCTCGCCTCCCAGGATCTTCAAAAGCCCGCTGACGCGCCTACCGCGAGCGGGCTTTCTGCTGTTCGCTCCCTTACGTGCCCAGCTCCACCCGAACTGACTCAAAAGGAACCTATGACTGGAACAACTGAATCCATCCGCATCAACTTCGCCAAAGACAGCGGCCTGGTCGCCGGCATCGTACAGGACGCCCGCACCGGCCAGATCCTCATGCTTGGCTTCCTCAATCAAGAAAGCTTCCGCAAAACCACGGAGACCGGCTACGTCACCTTCTGGTCTCGCAGCCGCTCCAAACTTTGGATGAAGGGAGAAACCAGCGGTAACCGCCTCCGCGTCGTCTCCGCATCCACTGACTGTGATAATGACGCCCTCCTCTTCCAGGTTGAAGTCGAAGGCGATGGCCTCGTCTGCCATGAAGGAACGGTAAGCTGCTTCACCAAACCCCTCACCTTTGCAACCTTCAAGAAAGGGAACCAATAAGTGATGTCACACCAGAACAAGCTCAAGCTGGGAATTCCCAAGGGCAGTCTCCAGGACGCAACCATCGCCTTGTTCGAACGTGCCGGCTGGCGCATCTACGCCAGCGGCCGCAGCTACTTCCCCTCCATCGACGACCCCGAGATCGAGTGCATGCTCGTCCGCGCTCAGGAGATGGCGCGCTACGTCGAACACGGAGCCCTGGACGCCGGCCTCACCGGCAATGACTGGGTCCTGGAGAATCAGTCCCAGGTGGAGCGCATCACCTCCCTCACCTACTCCAAGCAGTCCCGCGTTCCCGTCCGCTGGGTGCTGGCCGTCCCCGAGGACTCGCCCTTCCAGAAGCCCGAGGACCTCGCCGGCAAGACCATCGCTACCGAACTGGTCGAGTTCACCAAGCGCTACTTCGCCGCCAAAAACATCCCCGTGCGCGTCGAGTTCAGTTGGGGAGCCACCGAAGTCAAGCCCCCCACCCTCGCCGACGCCATCGTCGAGGTGACCGAGACCGGAAGCTCACTCCGTGCCAATCGCCTGCGCATCATCGAAACCCTCATGGAGTCTGAAACTCAGTTCATCGCCAATCAAGACTCCTGGCAGAACCCCTGGAAGCGCTCCAAGATCGAAACCCTCTCCCTCATGCTCAACGCAGCCATGGACGCCGAAGTCAAGGTCGGCCTCATGCTCAACGTTCGCAAGATCCATCTGGACGCTGTCCTCCGCGTCCTTCCCGCCCTCAACTCACCCACCATCTCGCACCTCCGCGACGAAGAATGGGTCGCCCTCAACACCATCCTGGAAAATCATCTGGTCCGCGACATCATCCCCAGGCTCAAGGCAG
>DAHXNO010000092.1 GCA_027365345.1 Granulicella sp. | reverse complement strand
GCCGGTCAGCATCGGCTCGCGTTTGAGAAAACGAAGATGATGCAGCCGCGAGAAGCCCACGTAGCAGGCCAGAATCATCCCCAGGATGAACTGGTAAACCGGCATGGCGCGCGTCCGCCGCTGGATGGTGAGGTTGTCCTCGATCAGTTGCTGGAACCCGAGCTTGTCCAGCAAGGTCGCCACCGGAAGCAGCCCGCCGTAGGCGGTCAGGTTGTGCGCCTGGAAGTCATAGGGCGTCAAAGCCCCGATTTTATTAGGCTCCGGAATATCTGCGTGAACCGCTTGATTCACGCGCCTCGAACGCGTACTCTATTTTGCATCGTTCACCATTTGGGTGACTCCTGAGAACCGGTTCGCGAAGCTGCGAACTTCGCGTCCCTACTGTTGTAAAACAGGATTCTCAGGGGTTGCCAAATGGCTCCCGTGCATTATTCAGGTAGAAGAAGACCTATCTGAGGGCGGTAATCGCTTTAATGAGGCCGCGGTGAATTCACCGCGGAAAGTCCCCGACCGAGGTCACCTGCACCACTTGAGGCCCGCTTTAATGAGGCCGCGGTGAATTCACCGCGGAAAGGAAGACGCCTATCCGATGACGCTGACGTTTGACAAGCTTTAATGAGGCCGCGGTGAATTCACCGCGGAAAGAGCACCAGCGGAGCCGCCGGCCAGGTCTGGGGGATGCTTTAATGAGGCCGCGGTGAATTCACCGCGGAAAGTCACCCCCCGAGAAGGCTATCCCCTCGATACCGTCGCTTTAATGAGGCCGCGGTGAATTCACCGCGGAAAGTTGGAGACCAGGAGAACAGCCGTGTGGCTCGTCGTGCTTTAATGAGGCCGCGGTGAATTCACCGCGGAAAGGACTCACTGAGAATCAGGAGTTCCAGATTGCGTACGCGCTTTAATGAGGCCGCGGTGAATTCACCGCGGAAAGGACCCGCAAGTGGATAAGCTTCACCAGCACAGAGGAGCTTTAATGAGGCCGCGGTGAATTCACCGCGGAAAGATACTTCGCGGTCGAGAAGTTCGCGCCGACTGGCAAGCTTTAATGAGGCCGCGGTGAATTCACCGCGGAAAGGTGTTGGTAGAGATCAGATCTTTGGCAAGCGTGGTTAGCTTTAATGAGGCCGCGGTGAATTCACCGCGGAAAGAGAGTTGTCGGCATCAATGCTGGAACATCCCCCCACGCTTTAATGAGGCCGCGGTGAATTCACCGCGGAAAGGATAGCTCGTCCCCCACGCTGTCCCCGTAGAGAGAGCTTTAATGAGGCCGCGGTGAATTCACCGCGGAAAGCAATGGATCATCTGCTCCCACTATCGCGACTTCTGCCGCTTTAATGAGGCCGCGGTGAATTCACCGCGGAAAGGACAGGCGAGTCTGCCTATTCGTCCCCCATCTCGATGCTTTAATGAGGCCGCGGTGAATTCACCGCGGAAAGGGCATCAGCCCAGTTGGCGGCTTCATGCAGTTGATCTGGCTTTAATGAGGCCGCGGTGAATTCACCGCGGAAAGAGACTCGACCGGGGGTTCTCAAGCCAACTTCACCTAGCTTTAATGAGGCCGCGGTGAATTCACCGCGGAAAGGTAGCGCCGATGTAGAGGGCGACGATAATGCCGGTGAGCTTTAATGAGGCCGCGGTGAATTCACCGCGGAAAGGGCCAGAGCGAGGTCCGCCGTGTTGACGCGCAAAGGGCTTTAATGAGGCCGCGGTGAATTCACCGCGGAAAGGCCGCCCATATAACCGGCCTATTTTCAGGCAGTTTCGCCATGTTTTGCGAGAGGCTGCCATCCAATGGCCAATTCGAAGCATAGCAGTCCATAGGTGAGCGGTTCAAGTCCTTCTCCTTGTTCAAATTGCAGGTTGCGAGCGGCTGCCGGATTTGGTGCATCACCTGGCCACTCGCTGCAACGTCAGCGAGTGACGAATACCGGGTAGTCATCGATCTCACCGTTCAGGAAACGGGCTAAGAGGCGCGCTTGAATTTCCAACAATCGACGATAGCTGACACGATAATCGAACATTGGATGCGTCACAAGTGTGTCCATGCGCAATTCGTAGGCGCGGAAGAAGCCTTTGCGGCCATTTGGTTTCAGTGCGACAGACGGCCCGGACTGAATAAAGTCCGCAGTTGTCACCATGCCCGTATTGATCGCCGTTAATACCACCGAGTCGGCGATCAGCGGTCTAAAGGGCTCCATTAGATCGAGCGCCAGCGCCGGGCGCCCAAAACGCGGTTGATGATAGAAGCCCCAGTATGGATCGAACCCCAGCGAATAGCATGTAATCGTCAGGTCTTTTACCAGCATGCTGTATGCCAGCGATAACAACGTATTCACCGGGTCGCGCGGTGGACGCCTGTTCCGTTGGGTGAAGTCGAAAGAGAACTCTGTTGGTGCGCCGCGGTGTGCGTTGTCGCTACCTTCGCCAGCTTTCAGCATTCCGGCGAACTCGCTAAAGTAGACCCGCGCAGCAGAGCCTTCAATTCCCAGCAATGATTCGATTGCCGACGCACACTCGGCCTTTTCAGCTAGCAACTTCAACTGGCGCAAGGCCGTTTCTGGTGCTTCAATGTGGTTGCGTTGCAAAAGGGTACGCTGGTTGCGGATCTTTCCCACAGTGAGCTTTCGCGCAATGCTCAGCGCCGTAGGTTCATATCCCGCAGAGATGAACTGGCGATGGCGCAGAAACACATTTTTTGCATTGAGCCCGTTTGTGATGCCATAGAACCAGCCTCCTTGCGAAAAGTAACAAACCGGAACCTCTGCTGAGCAAAACGACTGGATAGCTTGTGTCGAAAGCTGCACGTTCCCGAATAGGTTGATCTGAGACACTTCGCCGAGGCGCACTTCCTGCTTGAGGCTGTCGCCATCTTTTACTTGAATCACCTGGCCCGATTTCCCCACCCGGAATCCCTGGGAGTTCAGATATAGAGGCCTGAGATCGTCGCGCGCAGCCACCAATTGGCGTACTTCCGCGTCCGCTGCTTCTTCAACGGTTTCAAAGAGAGAAAACTGTACCGGGCAGCGTTCTTCAAATCTCAGTGCTCGCGCCCGCAGCGCGTTGGTCTCGTCGGGGAGGCAGATTCCGACCAGAGAACAACGTGGACATTTAGGGCTATCTACGAGAGGTTCAGGAATCTGGTCACTCACTGCCGCCTTTCGCGCTTGTGCAATAAGTTCTTCAGTTTCGGCGATGAGTGAGTCGTCAATTATGATCCTCACACGCTGCTTGGTAGCGGCATAGTAAAGGGTGCCTTCCTCGCAGGAATACCCGTTGTCGCGCAGCACGAGAGCTTGCGCCGCAATCTGAACGCGGTCCGACGGCCAGGGAGTTGGCACTCCATCGACATCGCGCGGTTTGCCGCGTTTGTAATCCACCGGACGCACAGACTTTTCATTCTCTGCGTTTGCATCGCTCTCGATAAGGTCAAGTTTGGCAGTCAGGCCGACACGCTCGCTCGATAGAGTGACCGAGCGCGAGTGGATGCCGTCGCTATTCATGTCTTCAGCCAAGGGCATGGCGCTGGGACCGGAATCGACCCGTGTGTGTTTGGCTTGGCCATCCAACGTATCGGAACTGCTCTCGAAAACTCCCTCTACCCATTCGTAGAAGAAAAGCCTTGGGCAGTAAACGAACTCATTCAACATGCGGGCAGGCAAAAGGTCGGGCAATTTCAGCTTCAGATGATGGACCATGTCCTCATCCACGCGAACGGGTTGGATACGTTGAGCCTCAGCGGACACAGAAGAACTCCTTTCGGCAGCAATACAAATCAGACGACGATGCAGGGACTATCCAGATTTGTGTACGCTTTTCCCAAAGCGGTGATAACTCGGTCCCCGCGTCCTTCTGAAGGCCCGAGGTTGACAAAGAGAACTTGGTCTTCATTGTGGTGAATGATCTTGCGCAAGGCTTCGCGGCAACGTACCAGATCGGATGCCGTGAGTTGGCATTCAAACACAGAGAACTGAAGATGGTCTCCGAACCCACGCATCAGCTTGAAGACCTGCCGCAATCGCTTATCATCCGAAATGTCGTAACAGACCAGGTAAGAACTGCGCATGGCACAATAACTCCTTGCTCAGGTGGTTTGGCAAATGGCCACGTCACATATAAGCTATGTCTCATTTCTTAATTTCGCTCTCGTGAAGTTCATGAACTTGCCCACTGAGATTCGATTAGCTGTCAGGACGCGATCCACACCCAGATGGGCCAATCCGTTCATCTTGCGCAGGTCAGGATGGCCAAGCATGGCTCGAATGGCTGAAAGCGTTGCAGGTTCCTTCCAGATGGGCCAAGCGAAAGAAAATCCATCTTGACTGAAAGAGCCTCCAAGAATAAAAGGTCGTATCCGTCCCGCCCGCGTTTCCGGAACCAATGTGAGCGCCGCGAGGCCCACGGATGCGAGGCGGTTCGCGCCGTGTTGGGTACCAAGTTTGTAGGTTGGGGCGGCGGGATCGCCGGCCATCAGTGCGTAGCGCACGTCTTCCTCCGGGTCCCAGCGAAAAGAAAAAGTTGGGTCCGCGCGATGCCACGGGGCAAACAGTGCTTCAGAGAGGCACTCTGCGGCGGAAAGAGTTACGGCAGCCTTTCCTTTTCTGCGCGGTGGAGGGGCCGGCTCTGAAGAAACATTCCTGAACCGATCCAGAAAATGCTGATGCCCCTGGCCAAACAAGAGGCACAACGGCGTGGGCGCTATGGGCGCTGCATCGGGATCCTTAGCTTCTTTGGTGGCCGCGTCATTCATGAGCGATGCCAACAGGTCGGCCCGAATCCGGTTGGAAACCGTGGCAGCCCTGGCTGCTTCCTCCATCATTGCGTGAGCTTCTTTGCGCGGATAATTCAAATCGTTCTGGTTCCGTTCTCCAAAATCATGGCTGACTGCCAGAGAAGCAAGTCCCTGGGCAGCAATCTCAGCCACATCTTCACGAGTTGTCGGAGTCTTGAAACAAAGCACTGGACGCAGAGGTGGATCGTCGAATTTCCAGCAGGCGCGAGGGAAAAGTTTCTTACCTTCAGGTGCTGCTTCTAATGACCGCAGCAGCCCGAGAAGGGCCAGAAAGGCGAGCAGGTTGTCCGGCTCGAGTCCGGTGAGGCGATGGCGACCCAGGGGTTCGCTCATGAAGCGATCCTTTCTTCCTGTTCTGCCTGTTCCGAAGCGCGGTGATCGGCCAGGCGTAGGACAGCTTCCATACGAGCGAGTTCCCAAACTCCATAGCGGGCCTTGAGACGTTCATACAGGCTGGGCCAATCTAGTCCGTTCCAGTCAAAGGCAAGTGACTGGGGGCCGTACCCCGGCGGAAGTATTTGCGGAATGCCAAGCACATTGGGGAGATGGTTGCGGGTTTGCGCGTCTTCCGGGTCGGCATGAGGAAAGAATGGACGGCCATAACCATGATGAGTACCCACCAGCCACAGGACCAATTCGGGGTCTTTCGCTCCATCAACAAAGCAAGGCATATGAGGAGCTAGCCGCACAGACAGGGCCTCATGCCGCCAGTTTGCGGGCAAGCCGGAACGTTCTCTGGCATTGCGAGGCAGACGCCGCGCCGATTTCGCCAGAACCTCATCGGGGCGATCGGGGTCTGGACCCAGCGGATCGCCATTGGCTAGCCATGCTTGAAAACGTGCATCAGCCTTGCCTGCATCATGCAAATATCCCGCCAGCTTCACGTCCTTTATCCGATCCTCTGAGAGACCCGCTAGCCGAGAAAGTTTTTCTGCCATCTTCTCTACGCAGATGCAGTGTTGCTGGAGCGGCACCGGGGAGCTGGATAGCGACCCGGCAATGTCATCCTCGGTTGAGTTGAGCGAGTCGTTTTCATTCTGTTTGTTATCGATTCCCCGGGGAGCAAAGAAGACAATGCCGCGTGGACAATCATCTTTACGGCCGTAAATCTCCGTATATGTATCGACATTGTTCCTGGTACCTTTAGCTTTATCCAGTTTTTTCAAATTCTCGGCAATCTTCGGTGGCAGCTTAATACTCAGCACCGCTTCGCGGAGATCCTTCCATTGCCGGGTGTCTGCAGCGGCGATAGCCCGTGCGAGTGCTGAGTCATCGTCGGCAAAGTTCAGCAGTCCTGGGGCAACACGTACTGCGAACTTGCGCCCTTCATAAGGTTCAGCAGCTAGAGTAGCAACGTCTTCGGCGGGCTCTCGATCATCGGGGTTCCAGCCGTATCTGTCGACGCCCCCATAAGCTGCCGGGGCAACGACCGTATCACCGGGGCGAATTCCTTTGGGAGAAATCCATGCGGAGCTATCCTCTTCGCCGGTCCAGCGGAAGACTCTTCGTTCCTGTTTGCTTCTGCATGGACTTTCTTTCTCTACCGGCTTCGGCTCAAGGACGGGAACGTCAGCCAGGCCAGCCATTTCAGGGCGTTCTTCCGTTAACCAGCGGCGTACAACCCAGACGGGAAGCTCAATGGCCTCAGCAGCACGCGGCGGCACAAGCAACATAAGCTGGAATGTGCCTTCTGAAAATGCCGGGGCAACATCGCTCCGCCAGACGACAGCAACCGAATCGGCGGTACGGCCAGGCCCATGCAGGTAGAGTGCTACTTCGGGGTCGGCTGTGGGAATGGGCGAGGTCTGGCTCAGCAGATCGAGATGCGCGGGCAGCAGCACGGGCGCATCTGCCTTGGGGGCAAGTAAATCCGGATCAATAGTGCGTTTCGAAAAAGCGGCCAGGCCGAAGTCAATCTCGGCCGGTTGTTTCTTTTTCTTGTCCTCGGCCTTATCGGGATGCTCGGCCAGATACTTCCATGTATTGACGATCGCCTCGCCATAGACTGGGTCTTTGGCATACACTTCGCCTCCGCTGCCGACGATGGCGGCGTAAGAAACAATTTCGCGTCCTTCGCGATTAAGCCGTCCAAAGCGCTGGCGAAGTGAATCGAGAGGCGCCACTTCCGTGATAAGGCCATCCAAATCGATATCCACGCCTGCTTCAATACACTGGGTAGACACGATCAGCAGCGGTTTTCCGAGATCGCGGTTTTTGCCTGTCTTGATAGGATCGAGACTCCTGGCAATCGCCTCACGCTCGATCGAGCGCGAGGGACCAATCATCAGGATGGATTCGACCTCATCCGCACCCGATCTTTTGCTAAGCTCCTCGAAGATAGCGCGCGCACGCGCGACGCGGTTCACCACAACGGCCAGGGCCGGCGGATGATTGAGACTTCTCTTTTTGAGGACTTCGAGTCCTTTTTCTGCCTGCTTCACAAACTCATCGATGCACTGCTTTTCCAAGATATTATTCGGTTCGTCCGCTTCGTCGTCTGCTGTATCGTTGTTCTGCCTGGCTTTGCCCGACTCAATCAGTCGTGCCGACTTTGAACAGTTCCAGCGTCGGCCAAGAACGGGGTTGGCGTAATCTTCGTTTGCAAGACGGAAGCGCCCAGGCGCCTCCTCGCCTGGAGTCGCGGTGAGCAGCGACAATCCCCACGGAGTGGCGTCCTTACTTTCGCGCCAGGACTCACCTCTGTAGGTCTGCACCCAGTCGAGCGTTTGCCGGAACGGCTCGGAAAGATGTGCCTCATCGAGAAGGATCAGGCAATCGGAACCAAACAGCCCGGCGTGGACGGGCTTCATGCTGTCGGAAACCCCATAGCCGCGAAACAACAGACGCGAACCGACTTGGTCGACGGTCGAACATAGAATCGTGGGCTGGGATGGTGTGCGCGCCCAATCGTCTTCTCGCGGAATACCGCCGCGTAGGCGGCGAGCGAGCAAAGGTTCGGCGGCCTGCCCTGCAAGTAATCTGAGGTTTCGTGCAACCCTGGTGGTGACTGGCCCTTTGGGATTGGTAAGCGCGGCCGCGATTTTTTTAGCCCGCTCAAACGCATCGTCCACGACGAGCCTTCGATCCACCACCAGGGCAATGCGTACCGGCGCCTTTCGCGCTAGCCCGCGCACCGCTTCCAATGCAAGATGAAATACGGCTATATCCAAAGCCGCTGTTTTGCCGGAGCCGGTAGGCAGGTCCAACACTGCGGGCCAGGTGCCTTCATCGGTCAACTTTCGGGCGAGGCGCGTCTGCCAGGGAAAGGGTGGATACCCATGAATCTCTTCGAAGAACGCAGCAAAATTTTCTCCGCACAATTCCCGAGTCATGCCATGTCCTCCGCATCTACAATAGGACGGCAAAGTCCCAAGCCCACAAACCGCCCCGCCCCCAGGATCACCGGCCCTTTCACCGGCGCGAGAAAGCGAATGACTGCATGCGTCAGAAAGCGGTTGTTCAGCGAGGAGGGCAGCCGCCAGCGCATCCAGTCCGGCGCGTTGCCCGAGGGCTGCGCCGAGATCGCGCCCTCGATAGCCGAATGCTTGTCGGGAACAACCGCATCCGGTTCAGGAAACCCGGCGTTGGCACAAGCGGACTTGATTTGTTCGATGACCTCTTCCTGTCTCTTGGTCCCTCTTTCCTTAAGGTGGCGATCGAGCACGATGGGGGTTACGGTTGCGAATACCATGGAAGGATTCGTGTAGAGGGCTGAGTCCAAAGATCGCTTATCCGATTCAAAGGTGGGAGACAACTCAAGACTGGAATCGAACAGGCGAATCGCTCTCCGATCCGTCTGCTTGGAAACCGGTGCGATTTTGATCATCGCTCGCAGAAAATCTCCATCCTCCAGGAGACCTCTATCTCGCGGCGGTACCAGGGCAAAGCCTAGCAAATGCCCATCCCCATAGCGGAAGCCCGCAAAGGTTAAGGGCACAATTGCTAGGTGCGCTTCCCGCGTCGGACTACCATCTGGATTATGCCCGCTGACGACAGCAGGAATACGGTCTCCCATACCGCACTGCCTGTAGCCGGAGAGAAGAGCGTCTCGAATTTCCTTGGCAATCAAGGCTGTGGCGCGCACATCGGGTATTTCACCGTCCGTATGCTCCATTACCAGCCATTTCGAATCAAAGCAGCTATAGGCCGCTTCGCTTGTGGAACGTACGGCGGTCACAACCTGCTCTCCCAGAAGAGGGCGGCCGTTTTTACCGCCTGATTGGACGAATCGTTTGTAACTCTCGCGTAGTTCATCGAACCTTCCACCGTAGATTCTCCTTTTTGGCAACAGCGATTGTGCTGGTGGAGGCGCTTCCGAGCATAGGAAGCGACAGCGGGTCAGGCTTGCGGAGTGTCCCACATACGATGTGTCGGTCGCCAGGACACTCAGAGCTTCAAACACGCGCGGCACCGGAGCGATACCCTCCCAATACAGAAATACGACTGGGGCATCAGGTCGGGAGGCAGGAAAGCGCCTAGGTTGACGTCCGCGTAGATGGGGCAGTATGGCTTTGTCATTGGGCGGCACGAAACTCACGGGAGCGGTACGAGGCTCCGCTCGCGACGCGGCAATTCTTGGCACAGATTGCTGCTCTAACCACTTCAGCGCCTCTGCTTCGGAATTATTACCTCCCCGCGCTCCCCACGTTGCCACAAGTGCGGAAAAGATGCGGTCCGGCTGCGGGGGCCAATCGGGGACATTGCTCTCCGGGCCGCGGGCTGCGAAGACAACATCAGTCAGGTACTCGATCTCCAGAACCAGGGTCATTGTTTACGCCCCTACACTTCTTCGGTACCTTCACCCTTACCAGTAAGGGCCAGATTCTGGCTCTGACGCACAATCTCCACCAGCTTGTTCTGAGGCGTGAGCGAAAGGGGTGCTTCCTGAAACTTGAATCCTGAATCTTTTGCGGCAGTAAAGGTGGCGCGGTAAAGGTTGCGCACTTCCGCAACGTCGATGGAGATATTCGCAGAAGTCCCATCTGAGTGAACCAGTTCCAGAGGGGCCTTTCCATCGCAGACGAGGTCGCACCGCGAACGAAGCGCGTACCCCTGCGCGTCCTGTTCCGCCATAGCCATCAGTCCGAGTGCCGCAAGCAAGGCTCGCCCTGCCGCATCCTTTTCACGTGATCCGAAGCGCAGTCGGCGTAGGGCAGCAAAGCTCAGCACGAACATGTGTTCGAGGTAGTCGCAGGTGATTCCGAGCGGCTGGACGGACGGTGCAATGTTGCCGTGGTTAATCTCCGAAGGCCGTACCCTCTTCGCCTTTGGGCCGGCTCCCGCCTCAGTTACATCCCATTCTCCATTGTCACCTTTGTAGACTTCTACTTTACTCAGTACACCAAGAGGATCGATGCGGCTGCCAGTGCGTCGTCCAGCGGTGCGCGATTCAACTTCACCATTTCTCTGGTCAATTAAGTCGACCGGTACATCCGCAGCGACAATCTCGGCAACCAGGCAACGAGCGAACTTCGCCCCGAGTCCACCGCCTCCTCCCGTGGAGTACCAGGAACCGAAGAGTAGCGCCGTGGGCGAAATCTCCAGCAACGCCGAGGCATCGGCATTGCTAGCTTTTGCTAGGCGCTCGCCCAGAGTGCTTTTCATAAAGGGCTGTCCATCCAGAAGGCTGTCGCGGAAAATCGCGTCATACACGCGGTGCGGAGCTTCGAGCGAGGTGATGGTGCTGATGCCGTCGAGGCCCTTTCCGCTGAAATCCACCACCACGTGTGGAATGCAAACAGACTTTTCCCGAATAATTCCGAGCAGGCTCTCTTCAAGCCGGTTGGCTTGGGACTGCACACTATCAACCAGCACACACCATATTTCCTTGTCACCCAACCGGCGGCGCTCAAAGACATGGCGCGGAGGAGGATTGTTCCGGCCCTCGCCTGGATAGGTAGGTGGGAAAATCTTGTCCCCCTTGCCGCCCACCGGTTGCAAGCGTTGGCGGCGGCGCAACGCGGCATCTTCCGCAACCATTTTGGTCAGCGCGGCAGCATTCATGGATTTTTTCTCTTTCTTTCAGAGAGTGCGGGCGTGATTTTCCCCCGGAAACGCTCATTGTACCTAAATTATGCACAATCCACGAGCATTAACGCGGACGGGGCGTCGTTATGGGGCCCGGTTTGCTAACCTTGATTATGCATGAAGAGTAAGGCCGAGAACCCGATCTGTGCTATAATGTGGTTATAAATCAACAACATAGCAGCAGGAAAGGGCTCGCGCTTGTGTAATTCTAGACCCACAGAGTGTTTGTTGTTTGGCGATCTTGCCAAGCGTCCCGTGACGGCAGTCTTTGACCAGACGCAAGGCTCAAGCGACGGTGGCGCGATCTTCTTGGAAGCGAGCAACCGTCGCTACGGCGATGGCTTAATTGAAGGATTGACAGGGTGCTGTCAAGACCGTCGCCAAGCGGGCAAGGTGGAGCACACCATGGACGAAATTCTCAAGCAGCGCATTTATGGCTTGGCCTGCGGATACGAGGACGCCAACGATGCGGCGCGGCTGAGCAAGGACCCCATCCATAAAATGCTTCTGGATCGTGATCCAGTTACAGGCCCTGATCTGGCTTCGCAATCGACACTGAGCCGGTTTGAAAACGCCGTAGGTCGGCGCACGCTGTATCGCATGGGCATGGGCCTGGCTGAGGCCGTGACGGAGCGGCATAAAAAGCGTCTGGGCGGGCATGCCCGTCTGGTCACCAGACTCACCGATGGTTTAGGACGCGGAGGTCCGGGGCTACGCTCCTCCGAAGTCAAGGAAAAACCGGAGTTTAGCAGTCGGTGGTCAATTTCTGCCAAAAGCTGTCCACATTGGCAGGCGTTTTGTGATGGCACCAGCGTCCACAGTGGCGGACGCGCCGCCGCCACTGTGGCAAAGGGAGGTCCTGGTCAGTCAGTCGAAATCCGACTTTGGATCGAGTTTCGACCGCCCGAACAAATTTCAGCCGTCGGCGCAGGCAACGCCGGGGTTGCATCCGCCGGTATCGCGTCGAAGATGATGAAGGCCATCGCCATCATGAATCGGAAGCCGGCTGCGCCGGTCTTGCGCTGATAGGGCACCTTCGCCTCCGGCCGCACCCAGAGGGAGGTCTTCGGGCCATAATTACGCCCCGCCGGACACCGGCGAATGCGAAGGTAAGTTTCCGAAAGGCGACGACGCCACTGTCGCCCGTATTGCGAATTGGCGGCGGTATCGCCTGACACAAGTTCCAGTTCTCGTTTTTCGAAGCCCAGACTGCGCAGGAATTCAATGTATCGGTCTACGGCCTGGAGTTCGGAGATGCTATCGAATTCGACGAATCCATCTCGCTGATGGTGCACTGCGAAAACTCCAATAGCGTCGCTCAAGAGCATCCTGTTCTCAGCGCTGATCTTGGCAATCGAATCCCGCAGTTCAGCGCTGGCTGCATTTTTGGCGTGCCTCGGTTTCAGCGGCGCGGCGAGCGCAAATCTTGATTTGGGGTGACGCTCCAGCGGATGACGTGTGTGCCCCTGGCGGTCCTCCATGTCCACGAGCCAATCTGCGCTCCATCGCATGCTCCAGAAAGCCCATCAGTCGAAGTGGTTCCATCTGTTCCTTGAGGAGACAGTCTTGCGCTCCCTCGCGGAGGGCTTGGATTGCCTTCGGCTCATCGTCTTGCCTGGCCAGCAGCACAAAGGAGGCTTCAGGAGCCCTTCTGCGCGCCCACCCCACCGCCTCCGGCCCATAAAGCTCGAACAGTCCCAGATCGAGCAGAACAATGTCGACGAAGTGCTCTGCGAAATAGGCTTCCGCGTCCGTCAGACTCGCCACCGGGGTTAATGCAAAAGCGGATTCTCTTCTATCGTTAAGCATCGCGCGAATCGTGCGCGCCTCTTCGGGATCATCCTCGATCAACAGAACTGTCCTTGACGGCCTTTTTCTCATCGAATGTACCTGCTGGGAGCAAACCGATATCACTTGCCTGGAACCGATAGCTTCACAAAACCTTCCCTGACGACCTCCCTCACGAATAGATCGAAGCATTCCAAACCCCTCGCAACTTGGGCCGTTCTCTTCTGTACACAGGAGGTTGCGCTTGGCAAGGAATCGAGAGGCCTGCACACTCAAAGCATGTTGCGGAGCTCTTGGTCATGGAGCCCGTCAGATGGCGTGGCGGCAGTGTGGAGGGCGTTGTGCCTCCGGCGAATACCGCCGGATAATCCGGCATCACTGCCGCCGCCGTTGCGGTGTGTTTCATCACCAACCATATTTTTGCCGTGGAAGAAAAGCTGTGCAATTTTGCTCACCGACTGTTCAGCCGAGAACTTGCCCCGTTGCCATGCTCCCGGACATCCACCTCATCCATAGGCATCAACGGGCAACGCCTGCTTTAATCGCTCGTCGGGAATCCCTGTCAGGTCGTCACTACGGTGCAGATCCATGCTTCGAGCTACAGCGCCCAGACCGGTGTTCTGAGGAAGAACCCCTTCCATGCCGCTACGCAAGACCATCTGGGGTACGTCACCCGCCCAGGCGCCGCCAGATTCTACCTGGACGGCAGAACCGGCGCGCCGACTGCAACCGCCAACTTGCCGGCCTCTGCTTCCAGCTCCAGCAGCCGCTTCTTCCGCTCCACGCCCCAGCGATAGCCAGTGAGCCCTCCCTTCGCCCCAACCACTCGATGGCAGGGAATCACCACCGCCAGCGGATTCGCTCCGCAGGCAGCGCCCACCGCGCGGACGGACCGCGGCGACCCAATCGTCGCGGCAATCTCAGCGTAGGTCCGGGTCTCTCCCCGTGGAATTCGCATCAACGCCTGCCAGACACGCTGCTGAAACGCCGTAGCGCGAATGTGGAAGGGAAGCGCACTGGCGGAGGGATGTTCGCTCAAATGTGAGAGCACCCACTGCACCGCCTCACCAGGCAGCGCCTCGCCCCCGGCCGTGGCCGCGCGCAGCGCAGCCTGCGGAAAGCGCTGCCGCAGCTCGAAGATCAGCTCAGCGTCCGGCGATCCCATCCCACCCGCGCCGCCCTCCGCGCCCTCCGCAAACAGCACCGCGCACAGCCCACGCGCCGTAGCCGCAACCAGCAACCGCCCCAGCGGACTCTCCGTGGTGCTGTAATGAATCGTCTCGCCCGCGCCGCCCGCCTTCATCGCGCTCGGCGACATGCCCAGCGACGCTCCCACTCCCTCATACAGCCGGCTCGGCGAGCCAAAACCGGCCTCGTACACCGCCTCGGTCACCGTCATCCTGGGCCTTCGAACCCCGCTGCGGAACCGTTCCCTGCGCTGCTCCCGGGCAAACGCTGCGGGGGTCACTCCCAGCACCCGCTTGAAGCCGCGCTCGCCTCTCGTCTTCTCGTCTCGCATCGCTACCATGGGCGCAAGCCTGTCTTGCTCCTTACCAGTATCCGTCATCTCCCCATCGTCCATCCGTTGGCGGCTGTTTGCACTCCGGCAATTGCGTCGGAACTGGGACTGTCGCGGAAAACAGGGCTGCGGCTCCTCCCTCCACTGCCCGTACACCCAGGCGTCTTCCGCAGGAGCATCCATCCCAGCGTGCTCTCCCACGGACCTGAACCACCCCCCATCGAACCTTTCCACTCCCCAGGGCTGAGCCGCAAAAGCCCGCAGCAACGCAAAAGCCCGCAGTCCGGCAGTCGTCGGCTTGCTACTCAGGCTGCGCGCCGCCGGCCGGACTCTTCGGCGCGGCTGCCGCCTTGCCGTCAAACATGCCGTAGCGCCACAGCATCACAACCCACACCACAACGCCGCAGACAAACAGGCCTAGAAACAGAGCCAGCACAGAGGTCTGCGTCTGCACGGGTATCTTGCTGGGGTCGTAGTAGGGCTTCAGGTAGGCGTCGCGGAGGATGTCGCGCATGATGCTCATGGCCACGATCACGCAGGCCGTGATGGCCGGAACCCCAATGCCGGCCAGACGAATATTCTCCTGCTGCACCGCATGCGACATCAGGAAGATGGAGGCAAGCCCGCCCACGACGCCCACCAGAAACAGACCTGTAGCCACCGGATCGGAGCCCATAAACAACATGCGCTTATCCAGCGGCAGCGTGAACAGAAACACGATGCCCACCACAAACTGGGTCATCGTGGCGTACAGAAAGGTCTTTCCCCCAAAGGAGAGCAGTTGGCCGGCGTAAACTCGATCGCGCTTCCAGTTCGCCCAGGCCATAAACACCAGCAACAGCCCGCCCACGGCCACCGCGGCGACAAAAAAGTGCAGATAGCGCGGGATCAGCGTGGGCTCAGAGAGATTCAGATGCCATCCGCCGGCGCTCGCAAAGTACTTTGCGCCCCAGCGGGCCGGCGTCTGGCTCAGGGTGATGTTGTTCGTGAACAGAAAGCCGATCAGGAACACCAGCAGCACGCTCAGGTACATCACCGCGCCCGCCCGGCGCGTGTCTTGGCCGCTCTCGTAGGAGACGTAGTAGAACCCGTAGTACGCAACCGTCAGCAGCACCAGAACCAGGAACCACGGCCACGCCATCAGGATAGAGGAGGTGTAAAAGAACTGCCCGTACAGCACCTGCACAAACAGCAGCGGCGCAATGCCCAGACTGATCGTGGCCGGCAGCAGAATCGGAATCTTCTTCGCAATGTCATGGAACATCCGCTTGCTCACCTCGCGGTCCTTCGCTCGCCAGCGGGTCAGCAGCGCCACCACCCCGCCGCCAAGCATCAGATTCATCGCCACGATGTGGAACGTGAAGGTCGCGATCAGCAGCGCCTTCAGCAGCCAGTAGGGCGCGGGTAGCGGATTCGGATCCAGACTGGGAACCAGATTGGTCTGCAACATCTTAATTGCCTCCTTGCGCGGCAGCGGAGAAGTTCATCCCGCGGCGCTGGGTGTTGATCCACCCAACCAGGTTGGTGCGCTGCTCCGCGGTGAGCTTCAGGTCGGGCATAAGCGGAAAGATCGTGGTAAGATCCTTCAGCGAATCGGCCGCGGTCTTCGGATCTTTGTCCAGATTCACAAACAGCGGGTCGGTAGCGCTCACCTCGTGGCACATCATGCAGTTATGCTGAAACACCGCCTTGCCATCGGTGATCGATTCCGTAGCCTGCGTTGACACCGGAGCCAGGGAGTGCAGGTAAGCGGCCAGCGCGGCCCTCTCCTCGCTGCTCCCGGCGAAGGGCGGCATCACGCCGTTGTGCATAAAATTAATACCACCAATCAACACCGTGATCTTCGCAAGATCCCACTGGTGCTGCACAATGGCCGGGGCGAGTCCGCGGTAGGAGTTCTCCGTATGGCAGCTCTCGCAGGAGACGCGGAAGATCTGTTGCCCGGCCGCAAGCTGGTTCGTCGGCGTTATGCTGTGGATGCTCACCCACTTCGCACTGGGCAGAATCCCCGCCGCCTGCACCTCAGCCAGGCTGAAGCCGCCATCCCCCGGTATCGTCGCCGCGTAGAGTGAGTTGGCGTACAGGTAGTTGGAGATCACATAGGGCAGCCGGATGGACTCTCGCACAAACTCGAAGGAGGCCATCGCGCCAAAGGCGACCACGGCCACCAGCAGGCTAAAGGCCAGGTGAATCTTCGCCGGCCGCACCAGCGTGAGCAGCGCCAGCACAAACACCACAATCAGCAGCACCCAGGCAAACCCGGCGAAACGGCTCGCCGTGGGCATCATGCCCCGGGCGTTCTGCCACACGTAAGGAGGAATGGAACGGATATACCACCAGCCGCACGCCGGCAGCACGGCAAGCGAGGGGATGGTCCACAGCGCGCTCCAGCGCACAATGCGCGCTCGCAGCGCCTTGTCTTTCTGCACGCTGGCCGTGATCAGCGCATACACCCCGGCCAGCGCCAGGCAGATCGCCGTGCGGAACACCAGCGAAGGAAGATAGGTGGGATTGAAAAATCCCCTCCAGAAGTTGTGGTTCTCCGGCCACGCGCCAGAGGTCAGCATAAAGGTGATAATGCCATTGATGATCACCAGGCTCAGATAGGAGCTGATGAAATAAATCCAGCCGAACTCCATATGGCGGGCGGGGCTCAGCTTGTCCCAGCCGTAGTAATAGAGCAGCGCAGAGGCGATCTCCAGGCAGAAGAAGATCCACTCAATCGCCCAGCCCCAGACGAAGATATGGATCAGATCGCTGGTCGCCGTCGGGCTGATCAGCCCAATCGTGAACCAGATGCCCACCCCACTGATCGCGCCAAACACCACCGTCACCAGCACAAAAAACCGCGTGTGGCGCTTCAGCCAGGCAAGGAGCTCGGTGTCGCCCCTGCGCCGTGCGCGGTGCTCCGTCAATACCAGAAACAACCCGCCACCCACCGCAAAGTGAGAGACAAACACATGCAGCGTAGCCACCATGGCGATCAGCAGACCGGCGCCAAAGCTGACGTCCCAAACGGGATAATTCATGCGATTCCTCCTCTTCCAGCTCCAACCCGCGTGCAAGCCACCGGCAACTCGGGTAAACGCCCGCACGCAACCCTCTATCTTCTCCTTCGCCCCGGGCGCAGTCGTAGCGCGCTCTGCCCCAAAGATCTCACTCGTACCCACTCCAGAACGCTGCTGCGGTCAACGGAACTGGCTCAACGGAGCCGATCAGGCCCAACAGATCCGTCAGAATCCGCCCGACCAATGCGGCGCGCTTGGCAGATCCAACCCGCGCAGAATGGATCGCAGGCAAATGCTGGACTCCTCTCATGCGGTCATCCACCCTCCAACAACGGGCCACAGCCACCTCCGCGTCGCCCCTGCGCCCGGGGGGGGCAGCGGGCGCTGTGTACGGAGTCCAGACGGTTGTACCCACACGCGGAAACACAGGAGAGACAAGCCGACCGAACAACAGCAACGGAACCACCAAGGTCTGCTGCTCGCCAGGCGAAAACAGACCGGATCCGCTAGGCAGTCGCTCAGCCTCTCTCTTCCACACCCATGGTCCTCCTGCCGTGCAGCCTCTCCTGTCACCAGCATCTCGAACCGATCTTCCCGCGTCCAATCCCAATTTTTTATTGCAGATAAGCAGATGAGCAGTTCTGCAATCTGCTTCCTGCGGACGCGTGTGCAAGTCAACGCCCAAGGCCAGGACGCGGACCCATCTCATGTCCACTCCGCGGAGCACCCAGGCCAACCGGTCGGACCCAGCCACTGAAACCCAGCCACCGGAAATCTGCCATCCTCGAAACTAAAGCCGTTCGAGCTGGAACAACCTCCTCTTTTAAGTCCGGGTTCGAGCTAATTGTACTGCCGCTGACGCAAGGCGTCATGCCGAATATCGTCGTCGCCGGGAACATCGCCCAGCCCTCGCATGCTCACCGCTTCGCCGCCACACAGTCATCTCCAGCATCCAGCTACAGCAGCAAAAGAGCTGTAGCACGTGGAAGCGCCGTACGTGCTGCCCTCGCAGCGATACACTGAACCTCAAGCCGCACCCAGGCGGAGGACAACTCCTATCGGCCCATCACTCAAGCATCGCAGGCGGCCCGGATGAAAGTTGCATGGATCAAAATCGCGCTCGTCTTGGCAGGGCTTTCCGTTTGCAGCTCCGCTACACCCGCGCAGACCACCGTAGCCGCCAGCCTTTACGGCGCATTCCAGGGGTCCACCTCAGGCAACAACACCCAACAGAGTCCGGCCAACGCTGCTGGCGGCCTCTTTGAGCTTCGCCACATCACCAATCCCCTCGTCGGCTTTGAAGTCACCTACGCATACAATCGCGCCAACCAGGGGCTCTCCAATCTCTCCCCTTACACCCCCGGCTGCCCGGTTTTTGATTGCTCCAGTTCCACCTCCACTGCCGCAATCTCAGCCAATGCCCATGAGATTACGGGCGATTGGCTGGCCTCGCTCAAGGTAGCAACCCTCCGGCCCTTCGTTCTGGCCGGCGGGGGCCTGCTGCTCACCGTGCCCAGCGCCGGCACAATCACTACCATCACCAGCCCTGTGTGCACAACGGCCTGTCCTGCTCTCTCTACCGCCACCACAACCACTGCATCTACCAGAACATCGATGCAGGGCGTCTTTGTCTATGGAGCCGGCCTCGATTGGACCGTCCTTCCGCATCTTGGCCTTCGCCTGCAATACCGCGGCAATCTTTACAAAGCTCCTGACGTCGCCACTGCCTTCCACTCGACGAACGCCTTCACTCACAGCGCCGAACCCATGATCGGCATCTTCTTCCAGTTCTGATCCGCCTCGGAGATGCGCTGCTGAAAGAGCAGAGCATCATGCGTGCTCACAATCCCCCACCTTCCGGCTTGGCGATCCGGGAAGATTTGGGCGAGCCCAGGTTTCTGGCTCGCGCAGCACCTGGGCGCAGGCCAGGTCACGCTATAGCGCGTCCTGAACCGCAAAGCCGCCGTGTCGCCAGAGATGGGCGTGTCACTTGTCCGCGCTCTTGGCGCGTCCACGCCCGAAGTCTGGCTCGGAATGCAGGCCCCGCACCCCCTGTGGCAGATAAAGCAGCGCAAGCAAATTCAAGTTGGCCTGCTCCCCCATTTGAAGCAGGCCTGAAGCAGGCCGCGCCCACCAGACAGGCGTAACAATGGGGCCAACTTTACTGATCCAGCTAAATCAAATCAATCTCATGTAGGAAGTAGCAAAGGGTTCAATTCCTGCTCGCGCATCTTTTGTCTTGACGCTATCTCTTCGTCGCTCAGGCGCGCATCGTAAATCGAGCGAGGTTCAACCGAACGCGCAATCAGTGCTGAGAGGGTAGCAATCAGCAGCAGCGGCAAAATAAAGGATCTGTCCCTGCCGGTAAGCTCTACAACCAGCACCACAGCCGAGATAGGCCCCTGTGTGGTGGCTGACAGAACGGCCCCGGCGCCCAGCAGTGCGAACAACCCCACAGGCGCGCCCGGCCACAATGCAAGCCACGCATGGCCCACCGCGGCGCCCAGCAGCGCCCCAAAGGTCAGGGATGGCGTGAATAAGCCCCCCGGCACGCCGCTGCGCATGCACATCACCGTGGCCAACGGCTTCAGCACCAGCAGCGCCATCACCAGCCCCAGTCCCACCGGGCTGGCAAAGAGCAGTTGCGAAAGATCCTTGCCGTTGCCCAGCAACTCCGGATATTGGATGGAGACCACCCCCAGCAACCCGAGCACAACCGCAGGGGCGATAAATCGCTGCCATCCGCTCGGCTTGCCCTTATCTGCCCAACGAATCAGCCGGATATAAACGATGGAAGCGAATGCGAAGATCGGCGCTGCCACAACCGCCCACACCAGCACCGAGGCCGAAACCGGAAACGAGGGAATCACGTAAGTCGGTGCATTCGGCAAAGCCAGCCATGAAACTCCGGTCGCAATCAGCGAAGCCAGCAGCGCCGGCAAAACATAGCGCAACGCGAGTTTTCCACGCATCACTTCCAGCGCAAAAACAGCGCCGCCCAACGGAACCCCATAAGCCGCTCCCATCCCTGCGCCGGCGCCGCAGGCCACCAGAAGCTGCCGCTGCTCATCGGAGAGCCTTCCCGTATCAGAGAAAAGATTCGCAAAAACCGCTCCTGCCTGCTTGGGCGCGCCCTCGCGCCCCATGGATGCGCCCATCGCTACAGCAAAGATGGAGAGCACCGCACTGCCAAGCGTCCGCCAGGTCGGCATCCGGCCGGCGTGGAACCAGATCGCCGCAGTCGTATCGATGCCGTTACCGCTGGAGAGTCGTCTCAGAACAAGTTGCCCAACCCCGATCAGGACCGCAGCGGCAAGCAGAACCACAATGTGCCGCGGCGCAGCGGCCGCACGCGCCGCCGCCAGTATGTTTGTCCCGGAACCATGCCATACCAGGCTCTGCACCACCTCCAGCAGTCGCGTCAGGGCAGCGGCGCCCAAACCTGTGGTAACCCCAACCAGACACACCGCCAGCCAGAATCGCATCGCCCCGGGGCTCGCCAGTGTGGTGGGGATTGCCTCGCTGTTCCCGACGACGGATCTCTGCATAGAAGCATAATTTTAGCCGAGGCCGCGTGCCCCGGCCGGAGCCATCCAGAACAACCGCCCATGAAGCCCACACTCTCCGGCAAGCCCACCCTCAAACTCCGCTGCGCCACGTGCCGCCACTCCGCCCACGGCGCGTGGCAACCCCCATCGGGACGCCTCCCCATCCCTTTCGCAACCATACCGCATAGAGCCAACGCATTGCAGCCGTCCGCCTCGGCCCGCTTCCGAGGACTCCAAATCTCTTCGCAGTCTTCACCGTCACCTGTGCCAAGGGTGCTAACCTGATGGAACTCGCCGCCTCGTCCGCGCCAATCCATCATCCGGAGCAACCGATATGCGTCTCGCCGCCGTGCTCTTCTTTGCGCTCTCCCCGCTCGCCGCCACAGCAGCTACGCCCACCACGCCGTCTCCTGCCCCGGACGCGCGCCTGCAAGGAGCCTACAAGTTTCATCAAGACGGCTGGACCTACGTCCACTTGCAGGGAACGCCTGCGCAGATCGGCTTTCAGCACGGATACCTGCTTGCGCGGGAGATCGAAGACAATGTCCACGTCTATGCCGTCGAAGCTGTCCACCTCGATAAGAGGCCCTGGCAGTTCTTCCGCCAGGCTGCCAAGAATGTCCTTTGGCCAAACCTCGATCTGGAGTACCAGCAGGAACTCAAAGGGATCGCCGCAGGGCTCAAAGCCCAGGGTTCAAAGCTCGATCTGTGGGATGTGGTGGCACTCAATGGCGATCAGGAACTCACCGGCTACTACCTGCCCATGGTCGACGCCAAAGAGGGCAAGCCCGTCCCCCGCGCCGCCGTGGCGCCCGGCAAGTGCAGCGCCTTTATCGCCACCGGCTCCGCCACCCGGGACGGAAAGATCGTCATCGCTCACAGCAACTGGTCACCCTACGCGGAGGGCGAGCGCTGGACCGTCGCCTTTGACATCGTGCCCCAGCACGGCTATCGCATCTTCATGGATGGCAGCCCCGGGATGATCACCAGCGAAGACGACTTCGGCATCAACTCCTCCGGGCTCATGATTACAGAGACCACCCTGCCCATGGCCAAAGGTTTCAACGTGCACGGAATCGCTGAGTTCGATCGTTCGCGCAAGGCCATGCAGTACGCCAGTTCCATCCCGCAGTACGCCGCCATCATGCGCAAGGGCAATAACGGCGGTTACGCCAACACCTGGCTCATCGGAGACCGCAAGACCGGCGAGATCGCCTACCTGGAACTGGGCCTGCACCACACGCCGCTCACGGTCAAAAAGGATGGCTTCTTCGTCAGCACCAACTTCGCCCAGAATCCGCTCGTCATTCGCGACGATACTCCCGGCTTCAATCCCAATGACCCGCAAAGCTCCATGAATGCGCGCCACAAACGGGCGCTGCAGTTCATGAAGCAGTACTACGGCAAGCTCGATACCACCTTGGCTCAGGCCTACCTCTCTGACCATCTGGACGTATTTGAAAACCGCATCAACCCCGGCGTCAGAAGCCTTTGCGGACATGAGGAGACCTCCGCCCGCGGCGAACCCGTCTGGGACGCTCCGCCCTTCAACCCTGGCGGCTCCGTCACCGGCAAGGTCACCGACTCGGACCTGGCCGCCCGCATGACCTTCATCGGTCGCGCCGGCCATCCTTGCGGAGAAGATTTCCTCGCCGCTCCCTTCTTCAAGGCCCATCCCCAGTTCGACTGGGAGAAGCCCATCCTGCATGACATGAAGGCCGGCCCCTGGACCACCCTGTCAGCAGGAGAACGTGCCCCCAGCCCCGCCCCCACCGCTGCCGCGGCCCACAACGCCGCCACGCCCACCGCCACGCAAGCCGAGTAATTCTCCCCCTCGCCCGGCTGTCCGCTTGAGCGGGATCCGCCCCAACTGCAACACCTGTAACCTTGCCGCCGACGCCAAATCATGCTGTAATCGCAACAGTGAACCAGGGGTGCCCTACCGCGTGTACGGCTGAGAGATACCCTTTGAACCCGATCCGGATCGTGCCGGCGTGGGAAGGTTTCAGGCGCAGCCTGCTTGTCTTCCGCCTTCCAGCATAACCTCCTGATTCACCATCTACGGAGGTTCCCATGCCGCAAACCGCCACTCAGATCGCCCGGCTCTCGCTCCCCAAACCCTTTCCCGCATCCCAAAAGCGTTTCATCCAGGGTAGCCGGGCTAACCTGCGTGTCCCCTATCGCGAGATCACTCTCTCTCCCACGCTGCACTCCCAGGGCGTTCAGGAAAATCCTCCTATCCCCGTCTACGATTGCTCCGGACCCTTCAGCGACCCGGACTACACCCCGGACCTCGCCGAGGGCCTGCCCAAACTGCGTCGCCCCTGGATCGAAGAGCGCGCGGATACAGAAGTCCTGCGCGATCTCTCCTCGGACTACGGCCGCCAGCGCGCCCGCGATCTCCTCACCCATGACCTCCGCTTCCCATCCCCGCCGCGCCCCCGCCGCGCCCGCCCCGCCAGCAACGTCTCCCAGATGTACTATGCCCGCCAAGGCGTCATCACTCCAGAGATGGAGTTCGTCGCCCTGCGTGAGGCGATGCGCCTCGACCAACTGCGCTCCGATCCAGCCTACGCCGCTCTTCTCCGCGCCCATCCCGGCCGCAGCTTCGGGGCCTCGCTCCCGGAGCAGATCACCCCGGAGTTCGTCCGTCGTGAGGTAGCCGCTGGCCGCGCCATCATCCCTGCCAACATCAACCACCCGGAACTGGAGCCGATGATCATCGGCCGCAACTTCAAGGTCAAAATCAACGGCAACATCGGTAACTCCGCCGTCAGCTCCTCGCTGGAAGAGGAGGTCGATAAGATGGTCTGGGGCATCCATTGGGGAGCCGACACCATCATGGATCTCTCCACCGGCGAGCATATCCACGAGACCCGCGAGTGGATCCTGCGCAACGCGCCCGTCCCCATTGGAACTGTCCCCATCTACCAGGCGCTGGAAAAGGTCGGCGGCCGCGCTGAAGATCTCACCTGGGAGCTCATGCGTGACACCCTCATCGAGCAGGCTGAGCAGGGCGTCGACTACTTCACCCTGCACGCCGGCGTCCGCCTGCCCTGGATCCCGCTCACCGCGCGCCGCCTTACCGGCATCGTCTCCCGCGGCGGATCCATCATGGCCAAGTGGTGCCTCGCTCACCACCAGGAGAACTTCCTCTATACCCACTTTGAAGAGATCTGCGAGATCATGAAGGCCTATGACGTCTCCTTCAGCCTTGGCGACGGCCTGCGTCCCGGCTCCGTCTATGACGCCAATGACGAGGCTCAGTTTGCCGAGCTGCGCACCCTCGGCGAGTTGACCGCACAGGCATGGAAACAGGATGTCCAGGTGATGATCGAAGGCCCCGGCCACGTCCCCATGCAACTCATCGAAGAGAATATGACCGCCGAGCTCAAGCACTGCCTGGAGGCTCCCTTCTACACCCTCGGACCTCTGGTCACAGACATCGCACCCGGCTACGACCACATCACCAGCGCCATCGGAGCCGCTCAAATCGGCTGGTACGGCACCGCCATGCTGTGCTACGTCACGCCCAAAGAACATCTCGGGCTGCCGGACCGCGAAGATGTGCGCACCGGCATCGTCACCTACCGCATCGCCGCCCACGCCGCCGACCTCGCTAAAGGATGGCCCGGAGCTCAGCTTCGCGACAACGCCCTGTCCAAGGCACGCTTCGAGTTCCGCTGGGAAGACCAGTTCAACCTCAGCCTCGATCCCGATCGCGCCCGCGAGTACCACGATGAAACCCTCCCGGCCGAAGGAGCCAAAACAGCCCACTTCTGCTCCATGTGTGGTCCCAAATTCTGCTCCATGAAGATCACCCAGGAGATTCGCGACGCCTACGGCCAGCCGGACACCGCCCTCGGCCCACAAGACATCGCCAAGGCCATGGAAGAGAAGTCCCGCGAGTTCCTCGCCTCCAACAGCGAGATCTACCGCTAAACCATCAAAACAAGCCATCTCACGCAACCAAGGGCGAGCCGCTTCGGCTCGCCCTTCTTGCGTGCCCTCGCTACCTCCTGCCTAAAACCATTCGCTCTTGAACGACCTCTACAGCCCGGCACCCACACCGTCCCGAGACCCTCCCTCCGCGCCGCTCCTCCGGCCCGCCGACGCCCGCCTCACGCTCCCAACTCAAACTCAGGATGCTCCAGGGCTGCGCCCAAATCCCGGCCTCAAACCACCGACCCCGGCCCAGTCGGCAGAGAATCGCAAACAGCGAAGTTTTGCATGCCTCATAAAAAATCGGCTCTTGCGGAAAAAATAAAATATGCAAAATCATCGGCTTACATTTTTATATTGACAATCGTATCATTTGAGGATAAGAATGGTGAAGGTGACTATCGTCGCCTAGGAGGTTTCAAATGAGCCGTATTTTTACAGCCAGTCTTGTACTCTCCATGCTGACGTTATCCGCGGCGGCGAAAGCCAGCTCTCCAGCCGACGGCGCCACCACCCCAACCCCGATTCGCGTGAGCACCGGAACGACCCCTCCGGCGCTGCTCGAAGCCCCCGTGCTTTCTCTGCCAGAGAGATCGCTCCTCCAGATACTCCCCGAGGGCGCCAAGGTTGGGGTCGCTCTGACCGTCAACGCCAAGGGACAACCGGAGAACATCCGTGTCGTGAAGCCGTTTAGCCCGTTTGTGGACCGCCGTGTGGTTGAGACCGTCAGCCGGATGCGTTTCAGCCCCGGCAAAGTGGATAACCAACCCACTGCGTCGGACATGAACCTTGAGGTCACCGTCACCCACTGAACGGTGGCATAGCCAGTACGCTCCTTCTGGGCCTGCCGCCAAAACGGGCGGCAGGCCCTGCACGTCTTCACCGGTCGCAGCCCCGGCCCACGCAATTCTGCCCGGCTGCTTCCTCACACCGCCGTCACACGCAAACAGGGCGAGCCACTTCGGCTCGCCCTGTTCGCATAACCCCTTGTAACTGACTGGCTACTTCGCTGCCAGCTCCGCGCTGGCGCCGGCCTTCAGAGCGGCTACCTTGTCGGTCGCCTCCCAGGTAAACGCCTCGCCACTGCGGCCAAAGTGTCCGTAGGCCGCGGTCTGCTTGAAGATCGGACGGCGCAGATTCAGGCTCTCGATGATGCCCTTGGGCGTCAGGTTGAAGTTTTCGCGAACCAAGTCAATCAGCAAAGCCTCAGAGAGCTTGCCGGTGCCGAAGGTGTCGATGCGGATGCTCACCGGATTGGCCACGCCGATGGCGTAGGCAAGCTGAACCTCGACCCGGTCTGCCAAGTCGGCGGCCACGATGTTCTTGGCGATATAGCGAGCCATGTACGCAGCGCTGCGATCCACCTTGGTGGCGTCCTTGCCAGAGAAGGCGCCGCCGCCATGCCGGCCCATACCTCCATAAGTGTCCACAATGATCTTGCGTCCGGTCAGGCCGGTATCGCCCATCGGGCCCCCGATCACAAAGCGTCCGGTCGGGTTGATGTGGTACTTGGTGTCGGCATCCAGCAGGCGGGCTGGAATCACAGCCTGAATCACATGCTGCAGAATGTCGGCGCGGAGTTGATCATTGCCCACCTCTTCCGCGTGCTGGGTAGAGATGACCACCGCATCCACGCGCACCGGCTTGTAGTTGGCGTCATACTCCACGGTCACCTGGCTCTTGCCGTCAGGCCGAAGGTAGGGCATCTTGCCGGATTTGCGCACTTCGGTGAGCTTCTCGGCCAGGCGATGGGCCAGTGAGATCGGCGTCGGCATCAGCTCCGGCGTCTCGTTGGTGGCATAGCCGAACATCATGCCCTGGTCGCCGGCTCCTCCCGTGTCCACGCCCTGCGCGATGTCCGGAGACTGGCGGTTGATGGTGGAGATGACCCCGCAGGTGTTACAGTCAAAGCCCTTCAGCGCGTCATCGTAGCCGATCTCGCGGACTGTCTCGCGCACCAGCGTTTGGAAGTCGACGTATGTTTTCGTGGTAATCTCGCCAGCCACCACAATCAGGCCGGTACAGGTAAGGGTCTCGCAGGCGACGCGGCTATATGGATCCTCGGCCAGGCAGGCGTCGAGAATGGCGTCGGAGATCTGGTCGGCGATCTTGTCGGGGTGACCTTCGGTGACAGACTCACTGGTGAAGAGAAAACGATCGGTTGTAGTAGACAAAGCGGAAAGCTCCTTAGCTCAGATAGCCGGACACGCCCCGATATCGCAGATGGACCCGAAGCGCCCGACGACCGGTCCTATGGCTGCCGCCGTCCGCGCCACGGGAAAAATCCCTGGAAAACACCAGGGGCGGTGGTAGCAATGGTCTCCGGTCGTTCCCCCGCAAACGACGTAGATCGCATCGGAGGAACCCTCCTATTCTACCCGCACATGCTGCGCGCAGGCCCAGGGCCAGGCAGCGAGTGGCGCAAATTACGGGTTGAAGGGTGCGGATGCTGGGATAAGAGGCTTTCCTTTGCCAGCGCTCCGCCGTCGGCGCTCAACTCCGGGCCGCCCGCAGGCGCAGCAACTGCGTGGGCAGCTTGGAGCGCGTTACCAGCAGCGTGGGCAAGGCAGCCAACGCCCAGGCTACGCTGCTGGCGGCAATGATGAGCAGAGCCGCCCCATGGCTCTCCCAGCCCACGGCCACGCCGGGCCGTGGATGCGCTAGCAACCTCGCCAAGCCATGGGCGCAGCCAAAGGCGGCGGCAAAGGCCGCCAGGGCCGCCGCCAGCGCCCGTCCCAGTTCACCGAACTCCAGGTGCTGCAGGCTCACCAGCCGCTTGCGATGCAGCAGCACGGCCAGCGTGGCCGTCTGGACCAGCATGCCCAGATCAGAGGCGATCGCCAGCCCCGTCAGGCCCAAGCCGTGGAACAGCGCCCAGTACATTGGGATGGAGAGAATCGTGATCAAGGTCCCGGTTACGGCCGGTGTTGTTGTATCGCTGGCCGCATAAAAGGCGCGCGCGTAGATGCCCTGCACGGCCCAGATCGCCAGCGTGATGGAGAAGATCTGGAATAGCTCCGTAACGCTCAAAACATCGGCTCGGCTGAACTTTCCGCCCTTGAACAGATTCAGCAGCCACGGCGCCAGCGCGATCATCCACGCTGAAACCAGCATGCCGACCGCGAACAGGCGCGAGACTGAGCGGCCCACCGACGTGGAGAAGTCGTAGGCTCGCTTCTGCTGGAACAGCGCGGCGAAGAAGGGCAAAGACGCCGCTCCCGCCGCCGGGCCAATCACGTTGAACGGCGCATTGAACAGGTCCTTGGCGTTGCCGATCAAGGTGATGCCGCCCCTGTCGATGGAGGCGAAGTAGTTCAAAAAGAAGCCGTCGAACATCACCAGGGAAACCCCAATCATCAGCGGCAGGGTCAGCCGGAACCACTCCAGGAAGGCGGGGTCGCGGAAGCCAACCACTGGCCGAAAGCGCAGCCCCGTGCGCAAGGCGCCCACCGAGTTCAGCAGCAAGGATCCGCAGGCGACGCCGGCAAGCACTCCCACCGCCAGCGAATAGACGCCAATCCGGCGATGCAGCAGCACCGCGCCCAGAATGATGCCCGCGTTGTAGACCAAGGGCGCCGCCGCCTGGTAGATGAAGATCTTGCGCACCTGCAGCCGCGAACTCATGCAGGAGCCGACAAAGAAGAAGAGCTGCGCGGGCAGGATGATGCGCGTCAGCGAGGTGCACAGGTGAGCCCGCAGCGGGTCGGTGCGGAAGCCGGCATTAGCCAGCCGCACATACCACGGCGCAAACACTTCACAGAGCAGCACGCCGGCCGCCAGCACCAGGCTCATCGTAGTCAGCACCACGCTGAGGGCGTGATCTGCGCCCTCTTCGTCACCCCGCTCACGGTAGCGGTTCAGGATCGTGATGAGAGAGATGGCCACTGCGCCGCCGGTGAGAAAGTAACTCAGCAGGTCCGGGAGTTTGAAGGCGGCCCGATAGGCATCCTGCGCTGCGCCAGCGCCGAACAGATAATTCACGTATTTGATCCGCACTAGGGCAAGGAGGCCGGAGCCGAAGGAACTCAGCATCAGCAGCATGGCCGCCGAGCCCGCGGTATGGGTCTTGCGCACGCCTGGCGCGGGCGTCGAGGTCGGCTGGTCGGTCATTGCGGAGTGGGCTGGCCGGTGATGGTGAAGCTGCTGTTGGACATAGAGGCGGAGATGGTCTTGGACATCTTTGAGATCTTGGGCAATGCAGATCTTGGATATTGGAGATAAGTCCTCTTCTCCGGCTCGGGCCTGGCTTGGCAGGCGGGACAGCAGAGGCTCCAACAACAGTATTTCATCTCGTCGCCAAGTTCATTCCGAGGAGAACAGGTCTCCCTGCTCGGTATGGCGGGCGCCAAACTTCGCGTCTGGCTTGGGCTCCAAAACCAGCCGGGGACGGATCGCCCTCGGCTTGGCTGCGGTTACGCCGGCCTGAGCCAGAGCGGCCCCTGCAGCCTCACCTGGCGTGGTCTCCACGGTCCCAACCGGTTGCGCCAATTGGTTGGCCAGCTCGCGCAGTTCATCGCGCAGGGCCAGCATCTGCGTCAGCCGCTGCCCCTCCTCGGGTGCTGCCGGCAGGCTCTGGTCGCGATCTGCCGAGCGACTACGATCGGGCCCGGCCCAGCCCAGTTCATTGCCATCCGCCGCGCCGCTGGTGCGAACTTCGGCGCCGGCTTTGTGCAGAGATTGGTCCGCCGTCGGCATCGCCTGCGCCGCGGCCTCGGCGGCATCTTTCGCCTTGGCGTCTGTGGTCTTGGCGTCGGCGGCAAAGGCCTGGCGAGCCCCCGCGATCGTGTAGCCCTGGTCGTACAGCAGGCACTTGATGCGCAGCGCGATCTCCACATCGCGTCTGCGATACAGCCGCTGTCCGGTCCCGCCTTTGTTCGGCTTGAGCTGCGGAAACTCCGTCTCCCAGAAGCGCAGCACGTAGGCCGGAACCCCGCAGAGCTTCGCCACGTCGCCGATCCGGAAGTAGAGCTTGTCCGGGATCACCGGCGCGGCAGCGGTTACAACCTTTCGGATTGGATGATGAGAGCTCACTTTCTTCTGAAGTACTAACTATAGGATCTCAGATCAGGATCAGCCATTGCTAAGTCCGGTTCCGCCCCTGATTCACCCCTCTTGATCCACCCTTCGAGTATAGACGTATCATAGTAGTAAATAGCCTGTTCGAGGATTAGTTGAAGAGTCCGGCCGGGATGGTTGAAGCGCCGGGAGCATCTCCGCCCACCTCGCTCGCGCGCGCCTTGCGGATGCGTCCTCCAGGTGAGTTCTCCAGGTGAATTCAGACTCAGCTTCGCATCCTTCCTATCCGCGTAGCTCTGTCGGCCTGCGGAGGCTGCAACGAGGCGTGCGGACAGGAGAGTGCCGGTTGGGCGCAGACCAGAGTGAACCACCGCCGTGGCGTTGCGCCGATGCCTCGGCAGGTCGCGCGGCGGCTGCGCTTGCTTGAGCCTGGACAGCACGCCAGAGCGTCCTATTTACAATAGAGGTGCTGTGTCTCCTTCTTCCCAAGCCGCCGTATTCCCGCCCGAAATCGCGCCGCCAGCGGTGATTCACAACTGTCCCTCGTGCGGCCACTGGCTGCCGGAGGGTTCCTTAGCCTGTCCGGAGTGCCATACGCTGACCTACGGAGCGCATTTGAATCAGATCGCCAACCAGGCCCAGCAGTTGGAGCAGGACCAGAAGTGGGCGCAGGCGCGGGAGCGTTGGACCTCAGCTCTGGCCTGGCTGCCGGAGGATGCGCAACAGTCCCAGAGCCTGCGCCAGCACATCGCCCGCCTGGATGCGCGCATCCAGGCGGAGCAGGACACCAAGGCCAAGTGGACCAAGCGGCTGGGGCCGCTGGCTCCCGTGGCTCTGTTTCTTATGAAGATCAAGTCTGCGATCTTCCTCCTCTTCAAGCTCAAGTTTCTGCTGAGCTTCCTGGCGTTCTTTGGCATCTACTGGGCGCTTTTCGGCTGGCAGTTCGCCGCTGGCTTTCTTCTCTGCCTCTTCATCCATGAGATGGGCCACTTCGTCGCTGTCAAGCGGCGCGGTCTCCGGGCAGAGCTGCCGGTCTTTATTCCCATGATGGGTGCCTACGTCCGGTGGTACTCGCAGGGCGTGTCTTTGGAAGACCTGGCGTCGATCTCTCTGGCTGGCCCACTCTACGGTCTGCTGGCGGCTGTAGCGTGTTATGGTCTGTTCCTAGTCACCCACTTGCCTATCTTTATGGTGCTGGTGTACGTGGGCGCCTGGGTCAACTTCCTCAATCTGTTGCCGGTGCTAGGGCTGGACGGCGCCCAGGCCACCTTTGCCCTCTCCCGCTTGCAGCGCGGCCTGATCGCCATCACCTGCCTGGTGCTCTTCGCTCTGTCGATCTCCAACGGCAACCTCTTCGGCGCCTCTACGCTCTGGATCTTCCTGATTGTGGCCTTGGGTATGGGCTGGCGCTGCCTCACCAACGACCAACCAGAGAAACCGAGCACCCGGACCTTCTTCTACTTCCAGGCGCTGGTGCTTATTCTGGGCGTCATCGTCTACCGCACGCAGTTCGCCGGCATGGCCACCCAAGCGCGCTAATCGTAGACCACCCGCTGCGGAGCTTTGCGGATCACCCGGCCCAGCACCATCCAGCGCTCATTCATGCGTTTCAGCGTCTGCTGCGCCTTCTTCAGCCGGTCGGGCGGTACTACGGCCACCAAGCCGATGCCCATATTGTAGGTGCGCAACATCTCATCCATCTCCAGGCCGCCCAAATGCCGCAGATGGGCAAACAGTGGGGGGACTTCCCAGGCTGAGAGGTCAATCTGCCCCGAAACTCCTCGCGGAAGGATGCGAGGAAGGCTCTCGGTCAGTCCTCCACCGGTGATGTGAGCAAAGCCGCTAGCGACCTCCGCCTCCACCAACTTCCGAATTGGAGCCAGGTAGCTGCGATGCGGACGCATCATCGCCGCACCCACCTTGTCGCCAATCTCGTTGACGTACTGGTCCGGCCGGTACCCCGCAGTCTCTAGCAATAACTTCAGTGCGGAAGCGTAGCCTGTGGTGTGTAGTCCGTTGGAGGCCAAGCCGAGCAGGCAATCGCCCTCGCGGATGGCATCGCCGGTCAGCAGGCGGGAGCGGCTCACTGCGCCGGTCAAAAACCCGGCCAACTCGTAGGTTCCTTCGCGATAAAGCCATGGAGCCTCCGCCGTCTCTCCGCCCAGCAGGGCGCAGCCGTTGGCCTTGCAGGCATCCACCAGCCCGCTGGTCACCTGCTGTACTACATTCGGATCCAGTAGCCCGGTGGCAAAGTAATCCATGAAGAAGAGAGGCGTCGCGCCCTGGATGGCGATGTCGTTCACGCAGTGGTTCACCAGGTCTACGCCGATGCTGGAGTGCAGGCCGAGCTGGATGGCCAGCTCCAACTTGCCGCCAACGCCGTTGGTGGCAGCCACCATCACCGGGTCAGGGAAGCGCTCGCCATCCACGGCAAACAGTCCGGAAAAGCCTCCAATCTCGCTGAGCACATTCCTGTTGAAGGTGCGGCGCGCCAGGCCTGTAATACGCTCGTAGGCTAGTGCGTGGCGGTCGGTCGGGGCTGTGTCATGATCCTTGGGCAGCGCCGCTCTGCCCCGGCTGGTCTTCCGCCCTCCGGCAACCGCCGTTTCCGTGTCCCGCGCCTCGCCTGGCTTGCGAACCTCATGCACAGCGCCCAGCTCCCCAAGAGCGGGCTCGTCCTTGCTGGAGTCTGACTTTGCCACAGAGGCCACCTTCATTGGCTGGATAAGGATGCAGAACTCAAGTTTATCAGCCGCTCTTGTGGACTCCTGCGCCGTCATTCATACCTACCCGCGCAGCCCGTCTCGCCTCACTTCTCCCCATCGGCTCGCTCCTCCCGCACCCAGCTCCGCGTCCGCAGCCTTCCCCGCCGCCGCACCCCTCCGTCAAACCCCTTTTATACTGTGTTTTATGGCCATCTCATGGGATCGTTCGGCACAACTGCAAGCCCGCGCAGAACAGTTTTTACCCGGCGGCGTGGACTCGCCCGTGCGCGCCTTTCGCGCTGTGGGCGGGCATCCGCCCTTTGTCGCCCAGGCGGAAGGCGCTTACCTGCTGGACGCTGACGGCAACCGTTACGTCGATCTCTTCGGCTCCTGGGGACCGATGCTGCTGGGCCACGCCTATCCGCCCGTCGTGCAGGCCATTCGTGAAGCTGCCGGTCGCAGCCCCTCCTTCGGGGCCAGCACCGCCGCAGAGGCAGATCTGGCGGAGCTGGTGCAGCGCTGTTATCCCTCCATCCAGAAGATGCGCTTCGTCAGCTCCGGCACAGAGGCCTGCATGTCCGCCATCCGGCTGGCTCGCGGCTTTACCGGACGCCCCTTCCTCATCAAGTTTGAAGGTTGCTATCACGGCCACGCGGATGCCCTTCTGGTCAAGGCCGGCAGCGGCGTCGCCACCTTTGGCCTTCCCGGCTCCGCTGGAGTTCCAGAACAGACCGTCATGCATACCCTCGCTCTGCCCTACAACGATCTCCCCGCCGTCGAAGCGGCCTTTGCCTTGCATCCCGAGCAGATCGCCGCAGTCATCCTGGAGCCTGTCGTCGGCAACGCCGGCGTCATCCCTCCCCAGCCCGGCTACCTCGCCGGCCTCCGCCAACTCACCCGCCAACACGGAGCCCTGCTCATATTCGATGAGGTCATGGTCGGCTTCCGCCTGGCAGCCGGAGGAGCCCAGGAGCTTTACGCAGCCGAGCTCGGCGGCCCGCCGGACCTCACCACGCTGGGCAAGATCGTCGGCGGCGGCCTGCCCGTCGGTGTACTCGGCGGTCGCGCGGAGATCATGGACTTCCTCGCCCCCCAGGGGCCCGTCTACCAGGCCGGCACCCTCAGCGGCAATCCCCTGGCTATGGCCGCCGGCATCGCCATGCTCTCCGCTCTGCTCCATGCCGGTAACCAACTCTACCAGCAGCTCGACAACACCACCGCAGCCATCCAGAATGGCGTCGCTCTGCTGGCGGCCGATCACGGCATCGCGCTCACCTCCAACCGCGTCGGCAGCATGTTCACCTGGTTCTTCACCCCCAACCCAGTGCAAGACTTCGCTTCGGCCTCCATGTCAGATACGGCGGCCTTCGCTCGCTTCCACCGCGCCATGTTGAAGCACGGCGTCTGGCTGCCTCCCAGCCAGTATGAGGCGGCGTTTGTCAGCGCCGCGCACGGCGACCGCGAGGTGGATCTCATCCTGCAAGCCGCCCGCGCCGCGCTGCGCGCGGTCGTCAGCTAGCCTCTGGGCGCAGGTCAGGAAAGTGGGAAGGAGGAACTATGTTGAATTTGCATCTCTATCTGACAGTTATATAAGCTGTCAGATAGAGGTGAGCCGATGCAGAAGGAAACCGTTGAGCAACTTGAGCAGAAGGCAGAGGAATTGAAAGCCGGGTTGGCGACGGCGGGTGATATGCGGCCAGGA
>DAHXNO010000004.1 GCA_027365345.1 Granulicella sp. | reverse complement strand
GGTCACCGCGTGATTACCTACGACCGTCGCGGGTTCGGGCGCTCCTCTCAGCCCAGCATCGGCTACGACTATGACACCCTCGCCACGGATATCTACAAGCTGATAGATGCCCTGAACCTGCGGGACGTGACCCTGGTGGGTAACAGCATGGGCGGCGGTGAAGTCGCACGCTACCTGGGCAAGTACGCCCTGCCGGGGCGCGTCACCCAGGCCGTGTTCATGGCGTCGATCACCCCCGCACTCCGTCACTCCGCCAGCAACCCCGAAGGGGTCGCAACGAGTGTCTTCGCGGGCATCAAGCAGTCGATTGAAGCAGACCATTTCGCCTTCTTCCAGGGCATGTTCAAGAACTTCTACAACCACGGGCTGCTTGCCGAGGCCCAAATCTCCGAGGCAACCCTCCAGGCTAGCTTTGCTGCCGCCTGCTCGGCCAGCTACCATGCTGTGCTCAACTGTGTCGATGCCTGGCTGGAAGATTTTCGCCAGGATATCGCCATGATCAACATACCCACTCTCGTGATTCACGGGGACAGTGACCAGATGGTTCCATTTGAGGTGAGCGGCAGGCGTATGACAGATCTGATCCCCACCGCCCAGCTTCACGTTGTAAAGGGTGGTCCCCACGGCATCTTCTGGACCCACGCGACTGAGGTCAACCAGGTCCTGCTCAAGTTCCTAGCCCAATGAGACTCCAGGCTCCCGAGGCACAGCGAGCGGCCCTCGGGGCTCGGATGCACTTGTGCACTTGCCAACCCGGAACATCAGAACTTGGACCATCTCCACGGACAAGAGCGACCCGATGTAAAAGCTCCACACCCCTTCGGAAGCAAACGAACGCTCGCCGAAGGGGTGGAAGCTACTAACCTCTGGCCGCCGTCAATCCAACCGTAACCAGCACAGCCATCAACCACCACCCCACCACAATCATGCCGGCCTGCGTCTTGCTCTTGCGCGAGATGATCGCCGTCCCGATGACCATCAGCACCAAGGACCAAAGTCCGAACAAATCGAGGTAGCTCAACCCTGAGCGTATCCAGTGCGGCGCATCGGAAAAGAAATAACCCACATTGGTCCCGACGGGAAAGTTGATATCAAAATTTTCCGTATTCACGCCCATCCACAAAAGCACGCTCTCAATCACCGCCAGAAACAGGTGCGGAAGATAGGCATAAAAGAACACAGCGAGGTTCTGTCCGAAGGTCGTCTGAGCTCCCAGCCCAAAGTTAAAGCTCACCCACATCAGCAGCGCCACCATCGCGGCGACCCCCAGCAGGAGCAGCCCCCCGGCGTAGACCGAAGCCTTGGTGATCACGCTCGCTACACCCATCCGCGCCGCCCGCTGCTCGGGCGTCAACTGTGCCAGTTGATCAGCCGCCGAGGAATTCTGCATAACTGCCTGCTCGGCAACGCGATCGAAGCCTACCTTCTTGTCGATGCTGAAAGCTGTTGCGACGCTCACCAGCAGCATCAACAAAAATGGCAACCACCAACTGTTGTCGCGCAGAATGTCGTTGAAGGTTTTGCTCGGCTCTAGAAAGGTATCCATCACGCGCTCGATCTGTGATAAGCCCTTCACTTCGGGAACGGATGCTCCAGCAACGACGACCTCTTCCATGGGCAAGCTCCTTGGGTAATTCAGAACTCTCTCGGCAACGGATCCGACACTGCGCTGTATCTACGGAAGTGTATCCCTCTGTGCGCAGTGCGCAAAGAGTTTTCTTCGCCCTGAAGCCTTCCTTTCTTTGAAGATAGTTCTGATGTCCAGCCCCGGGGATCGGCAACCCGCGAGGCTCAACGCCGGGTTAGGGGAAACATCCCCCGAACCAGCCGGAGCGCCTCTTCTCTGGTCCTTACCCGCCCCTCCAGTTGCGCGTCTTCAGCCGCCTCCAGCATCACCCGGAACCCGGGCCCCGGCTGGTACCCTTCGGCAATCAGATCGTCGCCGGTCAGCAGCAGGGACGGGCGGATCTGCTCCTCTCCCAAATCCTCGAGATGCTGGCGGACAAACTCATAGGAGTCCAGATTTCCGTGTGAGCTCAAACAATCCGCCTTATGCAGCGCCAGATGCTCCTCAAACTTTGGCAGGCGCAGAAATCGCTTCAGCGTCGACTGCTTCATCTGCATCACATCGCCAAACCGCATGTGGTGCTTGATCAAGGCCAGAATCTGTTCTGTATCCTCACCACCGAACCGCAGCCGGGTCAGGATCTTCCGCGCCACCGCGACACCCACCTCCACATGCCCGTTGAAGCGTATCCGGTCGCCCGGGCGGCGCGGGTCCGGGGGGGTAAACGTAGCCGGCTTTCCCACGTCATGCAGCAACATTCCCCAGGCCAGGGTGGGGCTCGCGCCAGCCGGCAGATGCTCCAACAGCATCAGCGTATGCACCCACACATCACCCTCGGGATGAAACTCCGGGGGCTGTTCGACACCCTGCAAGCGCTTCACCTCGGGCAACACCTCCATCAGGAGCCGGGTCTCGTCCAGCAACTCGAATCCGCGCCGCGCTTCACCTTCGGTGAGGATCCGGGTCAACTCATCGCGCTTGCGTTCCGCAGAGACTACATCGATGGATGCAGCCTGCTCCCAGATCGCGTCCAGGGTTCGCCGCTCCAGCGTAAACCGCATCCGGGCCGCAAATCGAATGGCGCGCAACATGCGCAGCTTGTCTTCCATCAGGCGCAGACGCGGCTCGCCAATGGCGCGGATCAGGCGAGCCTGCAAGTCTCCGCGTCCGCCAACGTAGTCCAGTACGCAGCTCTCCAGACGGTCTCCGGCCTCGAAGGCCAACGCGTCCAGGAGCAGCCCATTGATGGTGAAATCCCTGCGCAGCGCATCCTCGCGGGGGTCGAGCGAAAACTGTACCGTGTCCGGCCGGCGTCCGTCGCTGTAGGCCCCGTCATGACGGAAGGTCGCCACCTCCGTGGCCACGCGCTCCTCAGCGATAGTGTCGATAACCAGCACAACGCCAAAGTGCGCGCCCACGGCCTCGGTTCGCGGAAAGGCTCGCAGCACCACCTCCGGAACTGCGGAGGTCGCGACATCGAAGTCTTTCGGGACGACGCCCACGAGCAGATCACGCACGCCCCCGCC
>DAHXNO010000001.1 GCA_027365345.1 Granulicella sp. | reverse complement strand
GCGGGCGTAAACGGCTGGGAGAGCTTTCAACCCTGGCTGGAGCGCGTGGAGCGGATGGAGCCGGAGGCGATTTGGGCGATTGCTGAGACGGTACCTCCGATCTGGTACGGCGGGGATCTGGGGGATATGGAGCGGCTGGTGGAGGCGCTCCTGCAACGACGCAGCCGGGTGCGAGAGTTGGTGGTGCAGTTTCGGGAGAGTTCGCGAGCGCCGTTTCCGAAATGGATGCGGGGGAGTGAGAACGAGGGGAAGGGACGGTTTCTGGTGGAGGAACGGGGCGACAATACGGAAGAGGATGGGAAGAGGGGTCGATGAGTCATTCCCGCATTCCGTGTGAGTTTTCGCTGATCCGGTATGTGCCGGATCCGGTGAAGGACGAGTTCGTCAACATCGGCGTGCTGCTGCGCGAGGCGGGACGGCCAGAGGCGGCGCAGGTGCGCTTTACGCGGGATTGGAGCCGGGTGCGGTGCGCCGATCCAGAGGCGGATGTGGGCTGGCTGGAGGCCGTCGAGCAGGAATTGCGCGCACGGCTGGCGCAGGGGCCGGTCGAGGTGGCGGCAGTGATGCGAATGCTGGAGGAAAACTTCTCCAACCTGTTGCAGATGACCGAGCCGAAGGCGTGCCTGGCGGAGTCGGTGGTTGCCGAGATGGAAGCGTTGAGCCACTTGTATGTGGAGACGCGCAAACAGGGGCGGGAACGGCGGCGCACGGGACGACAGGCGATTGCGCTGTCCATGCGGCAGAGCTTTGAGACGGCAGGAGTCTGGGGGTTGATGCGCAAGCGGATTGCGGCCTCGATGTACACGCGACCGGGCGATCCGCTGCGCATTGATTGCGGATATCGACCGAATGGGGTGATTCGCATGTTTCAGGCCATCTCGCTGGAAGGCGATCTGGAGGCGGCCAAGGTGCTGGCCTTCAGCGCGCCGCAACTGAGCGAGGGCGTAGCACGAGTGGAGGCGGCGACGCTGGAGTTGACGGCGATCATCGAACCTTGGAGGAAGTTGCTGGGCAAGGACGAAGAGGAAGCTCTCGAAGAAGAGGCGACCAAAGATCGCATGGAGCAGTACCGCTTTGGCGTAGAGACGATGGAACACAGTCAGATTCGCGTACTGACTGTGAACGATTTGGAGCGGGTGGCCGAAACGGCGCGGCGAGAGTTGCGAGTGTAGACGAGAAATTACAGGAGTGGGGCAGTTGGAAAGGCCATCCTTCAGGGGCTGAAGCCCAAAGAGATTTTGCAGGGTACCGGACGGGCTAAAGCCCGTCCCCTTCAAGCCAAATTCCAATTGACCCCTTACCAGGATTGCAGGTTGTTGAGGAGGACGTGGCATAAGCCGCGTCCTCTTTGTTTTTGGGCGGAGGTTTTGATCCCATCCTAGCCGCAAAGAACGCGGCCAGGATGGGGCACCCGTGTTGCTCTGGATTTGTGTTTAGGATTTTTGAGGAATCTGGAAGAAAACAGGTTTTGGAACCCACAACAAGAAAGGTGGAGACCGGTGAGTTGGAAGGCATCGTTACAAAACATCTGGCGAGGCGGCACGGACAAGGGGGCAGGGACGGAACCGGAGACGAAGCCGGACAAGGTGGTTGGAGTCGAGGCTGCACAGGCGGAAGGGGCGAGCGTGGATGGGGCCAAACGTCGAACCCTGCCCATGCCGTCGATTCTGGGGCCGCTGCGCCCTCCTCATGCGCTGTTGCCAAAGGCGACGCCCGCAAACCTGCGGCGTTTTGCCGAGACACCGCTGCCACGGCGGGCGATCAACATCATCAAAGATCGGATCGCCAGCATGGATTGGCAGATTCGTCTGCGCCGGGGCTTTACGCTGGCGCAGGTTCCCGATGCTGCCGAACGCATGGAAATTCTGCGGCGAACGCTGGAGCAGCCCAATCATGGAGACTCCTTGCGCACGGTGATGGAGCAGGCCTTGGAAGATGCGCTGGTGGGCGGGTTCGGCTCCATTGAGATGGAGTTGACCGGAGATCCGCAACGGCCCTTTGCGCTGTGGCCGGTGGATGGGGCGACAATTCAGATCAACGTGAACTGGGATGGATCGCGCACAACGGAGCGCTACTCCCAATACACCAATCGCGTGGGGCCGGAGGCGCGCATTCCGCTGCGCGATGATGAGTTGATCTACATCCGTATCAATCCGCGCTCCCACACGCCCTTTGGTCTGGGGCCATTGGAAGCCGCCTTTGAGACGGTGAACAACTTTCTGGCGGCGCATCGGTACGCAGGACGGCTGGCCAGCAACAGCGTGGTGCAGTTTGCGCTGTGGATGAATGAGACCACGCCGGAACATCACGAACGGATGATCGCCTGGTGGCAGGACGAGATCGAGGGAACGGGCCGGGTGCCGTTGCTCTCCAGCCAGGAGAAGCCAGAGGTTCTGAAGTTTACCGGCGGAACCGATGCCGAGTTGCGGCTGGAGTGGCAGAAATTCCTAGTGCGTATGGTGGGCAATGCCTTTGGCGTGCCGCCACTGATGCTGGGCCTGGAAAGCGACGTAAATCGCAATACGGCCAAAGAACTGTCCGACGAGGCCTTCCGCAGCACCATCGCTCCCACAGCCCGACTGCTGGCCGACCATTTTACGCGCGACCTGTTCCACAAGCGGCTGGGCTGGCCGGAGTTCGAGTTCGTCTTCAATGAACTGGATGCGCGCGATGAAATGCAGGAGGTGCAAATCCAGACGGCACTGCTGGCCGCCGGAGTGCTGACGGTGAATGAAGTTCGAGCGGCTCGCGGGATGGGGCCACTTGAAACTGCTGCGGCGGTTTCTCCGCAGGCAAAATCGCCTGCACTGCCCATGCAAGCGGAAGGATGAGGAAGCTCTGAATCGGCCCTGATTGTGAGGTCACATTCCCTCAGGGGGTAAAGCCCGCATGGATTTGTGGTGTGGTACGGACGGGCTGAAGCACGGCCCCTTCAGGCGAATGCCGCGCTTACTCAAAACGCAGGTGGATTCAGAAATTTATCAATCTTCCACAACAACAACCGAATACACAACAGAAGGACAGGAGCACACATGAGACTGGATGCCATGGCAATGGCCTTGCCGACAGTCCACGGGCACCCGAACCGGGTTCCATTTGAAGGGGTGCTGACGCTGGTCGATGTGCCGAGTGATCGGGCACCGAGCGGAGCGCGTGGACATCGCGTGGTGCTGACGAAAGCGGCGGCAGAGGCGGCTTTGCCCTCTCTGCTGGGCATGGCCGTGGACTTTCGACCGGACTGGGAGGGGCACGATGCTCGAACCAAGTGCGGCATTTTGACCGAGGCCGATGTCGTAGGCCAGCGATTGACGGTGGGCGGCTATCTATATGGGCGCGACTTTCCTGAGGTCGAGGAAAAACTGCGCCAGGTACCGCCGGGCAGCATGGGCATGTCTTACGAGATGGCCGACGCGCATGTCGAGGATATGCGGGCTTCGATCTGGAGACTGACGCGGGCGACCTTTACGGGAGCAGCGATTCTGCTGCGCGATAAGGCCGCCTATCGCGGCACGTCCTTCCGCTTGAAGGCGCATGTTGCGCGACGACGCGGCGTGAGCATGGCTGCCGATGCGGGAGGAAGAATTCTTCGGTTTGAGGCTGCCACCTACGGAGTGTAAGAACCACT
>DAHXNO010000208.1 GCA_027365345.1 Granulicella sp. | reverse complement strand
GGTGGTTTTACGGGTGGGTGAGGCTGGGCGGGTTGGTTCAGACGGGCTAGAGGCTTTGGAGACTGGTGGGGGTGGAATGTGTTTGACGAGCGCCGGTGCGGGCTGGTGAGAGGCTGAACTAGTGACTTGCCGGGCTTGATTGGTGTTGGGCTGCGCTGGAGTTCGGTTGGGCTGCGCTGGGTTCCTGTTTGGCTGGTGTTTGCCGGCGATTGGCTGGGCTTGACCGCGGCAGAGGGCGATGAGGTCCGCGCCGTAGCGCTCGACCTTGGCCGGGCCCATGCCCGGAACGGCATGAAGGGCGACGAGGTTTTGGGGAGCGTGGGCAGCGATGGAGCGCAGTACAGCGTCCGGCAGAATCATGAAGGCCGGAGCTCCGCTGGGCCGCGCGGTCTCTGTGCGCCAGGCGCGGAGCCGATGGAAGAGATCTTCCGCCGCAGGGGTGAGAGGTGCGGCATCTTGCGCGGAGGTTTTGCCGGACTTCGAGCTTCGAGATTTCAAAGCGGACGAACTCTTTTTCGCGGAGGGTGCGGGGATGGCGCTGCGCAGCCAGACGGTGTCCAGGGCGGCGTCGTCGCTGTCAGAGACGACCGACTTCCCTTCGTGGGTGAGAGTGATTTTTTTGTAGGTGACGTCACGGCCGTCCGGGGTGCGGAAGGTCTCATTCGCCATGGTGAGGAGGCCGGCGCGGGCCAGGCCGTCCAGAAGAGCGTCGAAGGTCTTGCGGTCTTTGGTCAGGTTGAGTTCGGTGAAGAGCTTGCCGCTGGAGGTTCCATGGTGCTCCAGGGCGGAGAGAATCTGTTGGAGCCAGCGGCGCTCCTCCGGGGTGGGCTGGTGGGCGGTGTGGGCAGATCCGCCGGCCCCGGGGTTGCAGACGTCGCAGATGCCGCAGGGCTTGAGTCCATCCGTGGTGTCGCCGAAGTGCTGGATCAGGCTGGTCATGCGGCAGGTGGTGGACTCCGCGAAGGCGATCATGCTGTCTACCTGGGCGCGGCGGATGGCGACCTGGGCCTGATAGGCAGACTTCCACGCGGCCGCGTTTTGTTGCCCGGCGGGTGAGTCGTCGGCTCGGCGTACGTCGCCGTTGATATCCATAAGGCAGACGCCGGCGATGAGCAGTTTTTCGATGGAGCGGTCAAGGATCTCGCGGTCGATGGGGATGCGCTTTTTGATGAGGGCGTTGTGGAGGGTATCGACGGAGGTGAACTCCGGCGTGAGGCAGTCGGCGACGTGTTCGAGATCGGAGGTGGGAGGGTAGTTCTTCTCCAGGAAGAAGTCCTGGAGGCGGCGGTCGGCGAAGCCGTGCAGGAGGATGGCGCGGGAGGGAAGGCCGTCACGGCCGGCGCGACCGATCTCCTGGTAGTACGCCTCGACCGAGCCGGGGAGGGCGACATGGATGACGGTGCGGATGTTGGCTTTGTCGACGCCCATGCCGAAGGCTACGGTGGCGACGACGACCTCCAGCTTGCCGGAGAGGAAGGCGCGCTGGACGTTTTCGCGGGTGGTGGGGTCCAGCCCGGCGTGATAAGCGGCAGTGGGGAAGTGTTGGTGAAGAATGGAGGCTAACTCGTCGGCGTCACGCCGGGACTGGGCGTAGACGATGGCGGGGCGGGAGTGGGGAGATTGCAGCAGCCGGGTGGCGAAGCCGGCGCGCTGAGGCTTGGAGAGCTCGACGATTTCAACGGCGAGGTTGTGACGGCGGAAGCCGGTGATGAAGATAGCCGGTTCTTTGAGGCCGAGTTGGAGCAGGATGTCACGCTGGACGGTGGGGGTTGCCGTGGCGGTGAGGGCGAGGATGGGAGCGGGGCGAAGGGCGGGAAGGTACTGGCCGAGGGTGCGGTAGTCGGGGCGAAAGTCGTGGCCCCATTGGGAGATGCAGTGAGCCTCGTCGACGGCGACCAGGCAGGGTTTGCGCTTGAGGAGCATCTCTGGGAAGCCGGGGACGCGGAGGCGCTCCGGGGCGATGAAGAGGAAGTCGAGGTTGCCGGAGAGGTAGTCGCGGCAGGCGCTGCGGGCGTCGTCGCGGGAGAGGCCGGAGTGGACGCGGGCGACGCGCAGGCCAAGGGCGGAGAGCTTGGCGGCCTGGTCGTCCATGAGGGCGATGAGGGGAGAGATGACGAGGGCCGCGCCGGTGTGGCCGGAGGAGCGGCGGGCGAGCGCGGGAAGCTGGTAGCAGAGGCTCTTGCCGGCCCCGGTGGGCATGACCAGGAGAACGTCGCGGCCAGCGGCCGCAGCCTGACAGACCTGCTGCTGGTGAGCGCGGAAGCCGCTGTGACCGAAGACGCGATGGAGTAGCTCGGAGAGGGTCTCGGTTGGTTGAAGCGTGGTCATGGACTGCGCTTATCTTCGCATAATCTTTGCCGGTGGAGGGTATTGCGCATGAGGCTTTGCATGGGCCGCGGATTGGAGTTGGCGATAGAACGAGACTTTCAGTGAGCCGCATGCGTCTAAACGCGTATCAACAGGCAACAGGTTTGAAGCAAGGAGTTTCCAGGAGGGAATACTTGACCATGAGGACGAGCTGTCTCCGAGGCGGGCTGCGCGTGGCTGGACTTTCAGCGTTGGCGTTGGCGAGTTGGACGATGTTGATGCACAGAGCGTATGCGCAGGATACGCAGCAGCACACCGCTGATGCGCAAGCGGCGACGGCTCAGCCGCAGAAGAAGGATAGCGCGCTCCCGGTGCCGGCAGAGATGAAGGTGGAGACCAGGCACGAGTGGACGGCGGGCGCGCGAACGGTGCATTACACGGCGACTGCCGGGACCCTGCTGATCAAGGATGAGAAGGAGCAGCCGATTGGGACGATGTTCTATGTGGCGTATACAGAGGATGGCGCCGCGCCGGGTTCGCGGCCGGTGACGTTCCTGTATAACGGCGGGCCAGGGTCGGCCAGCTTGTGGCTGCATATGGGCTCAGTGGGGCCGGTGAGGGTGGTGACGGAGAGTCCGAAGGCTACCGGGCCGGCGCCGTTCGATGTGGTTCCGAATCAGTACAGCTTAATTGACGAGACGGACCTGGTGTTTATCGACGCGCCGCTGACGGGGTTTTCACGCCTGGCGGGTAAGGGAACCGTGAAGGACTTTGCGGGTGTGGATGAAGATGTGAGGGCGTTCGATAAGTTCATTACGCGGTATATCACGCTGAACAACCGGTGGAACTCGCCGAAGTTTCTGTTTGGTGAGAGCTATGGGACGCCACGGTCGGCGGCGCTGGTGGCGGCGCTGAATGAGGATGGGATCGAGTTCAATGGCGTGGTGCTGCTGTCTTCGATCCTGAACTATAACGTGATGAGCCCCGGATATGACCTGCAGGCGGAATATTACCTGCCGAGCTATGCGGCGATTGCGTGGTACTACAACAAGGTTCCGCATACGGGCACGATGACGGAGTTTTTACAGAAGGTGCGGGATTATGCCCGTGGACCGTATGCGACGGCGCTGGAGCAGGGAGATAGTCTGCCGGCCGACGAGTTCGATGCGACGGCGAAGCAGGTGGCGGCGTTCACGGGGCTGAGTGTGCAGTATGTGAAGGACTCGAAGCTGCGGATTCCGGCGAGCCACTTCCGTAAGGAGCTGCTACGGGACGACGACCAGATTCTGGGGCGGTATGACGCGCGGTTCGAGGCGTTCGATGTGGATGCGGCGGGAGAGAATCCGGGGTTCGATCCTTCGGATGCAGGTATCTCGGGAGCGTTTGTAGGTGCGTTCCACAACTATCTGCAGAACGAGCTGAAGTATACGGACTCCGGGCCGTACTTTCTGCAGGGGCCGGGAGTAAACAAGGCCTGGGACTGGAAGCACCAGCCGGCAGGTGCCCGCCGCGGCTTTGGGCGTGCGCAGGCGATGCCGGACACGGTGATCGACCTGGGTGACGCGATGCGAAAGAACCCGCATTTGAAGGTGTACTCGGCGAACGGGTGGTTTGATCTTGCGACACCGTTCTTCAGCACCGAGCACGATATTGCGCAGATGATGCTGCCGCCTTCGATCGCTTCCAATGTAAGGTTCGGCTATTATCCGGCGGGGCATATGGTGTATCTGAACGTGGAGGCGCTGAAGGAGTTTCATGCGGATCTGGAGCAGTGGTACCCGACGGCCATTGCGAAGTAGGAGGCTGGCGGAAGCTGCGTGGCCTGGGCTGCGCGAGGCTTGAGCGTTTCGCATTGTGATGGGTGAAGCGCATCGCTTGAGAACAGATGAAGCGCTTTGCTTGCGTAGCCGATGCTGGAGCGAGAGGCTGGATTTCAAGCCGGGGATTTAGACTGGGGAGGATGAGCGATCCATGCCCGAAACAGAACGTACAGTTGAATTCTTTGAGCCGGGCAGCCTCAGCCTACCTGCGCTCCGCGCAGCACCAGCCCGTCGAGTGGAATGAGTGGAGCGCGGAGGCGTTTGACCGGGCCAGACGCGAGAACCGGCCAGTGCTGCTGGATATTGGCGCCGTCTGGTGCCATTGGTGCCATGTGATGGATCGCGAGAGTTATGAGAGCGCGGAGACGGCGAGGATCATCAACGAGCGGTTTGTGGCTGTGAAGGTGGATCGGGATGAGCGGCCCGATGTGGATGCGCGGTATCAGGCGGCGGTGGCGGCGATCAGCGGGCAGGGAGGTTGGCCGTTGACGGCGTTTCTGACCCCTGAGGGCAGGCCGTACTTTGGCGGCACGTACTTTCCGCCCGACGAGCGGTATGGGCGGCCGAGCTTTCAGCGTGTGCTGCTGGCGATGGCGGATGCCTTTGCGAGCCGACGCGAGGAGGTGGAAGAGACGGCGGCCAGCGTGATGCATGCGATTGAACACAATGAGAGCTTTTCAGGACGGGCGGAGCTGGCAGGCGAGCTGGCCGGAGAGAGCAAGGCTGGAAGGTTGCTGCTGGAGAAGCTACTGGATTCCATGCTGAAGCCGTTTGATGCACGGCATGGAGGGTTTGGGGCGCAGCCGAAGTTTCCGCATCCGGGAGCGCTGGACTTCCTGATGGATGCGGCGGGACGAGGGAGCAGCGAAGGGGGACAAGGGGGAGACGCGGCTACGGAGGAAGGCGCGGGGCGGGCCAGGCATGCAGCCCAGGTGACGTTGGAGAAGATGGCCGCGGGCGGGATCTACGACCAGTTAGCCGGGGGCTTTCATCGCTATTCCGTGGATGAGCGGTGGGGCGTTCCGCACTTTGAAAAGATGGCCTACGACAACAGCGAACTGCTGAAGAACTATGCGCATGCGGCGCGGTTCTTTGCGGGGCAGGAGGCAGGGGCGGAGACGAGGCGGGTGGCGGAGGACATCCTGCGCTGGATGGATGAGTGGCTGAGCGATCGCGAGCGGGGTGGGTTCTATGCGTCGCAGGATGCGGATGTGTCTCTGGACGATGACGGCGATTACTTTACCTGGACACGGGATGAGGCGGCAGCGGTTTTGACGGGCGAAGAGTTTGCCGCGGCCGAGAAATACTACGACCTGCGGGTGGTGGGTGATATGCATCATCATCCGCAGAAGAATGTGCTGCACAGAACGGGGCCGGCGGGGATGGTGGAGAAGGATGCGCTGCTGGCGGCGGCCAAGCGGAAGATGTATGCCGCGCGCCTGCTGCGCAAGACGCCTTACGTGGATAAGACGATGTACACGGGATGGAATGGCATGTGCATCTCCGCGTACCTGGAGGCGGGACGAAGGTTGGGGTTAAAAGCGCCGGTGGAGTTTGCCCTGAAGTCGTTGGATCGGGTGTTGGGGACGGTTTGGAGCGCCGACAGCGGCATGGGGCATGTGGTGGCCTACGGAGAGCTTGAGGCGGAAGGGGTGGTTTCAAAGCCGGTGAAGGGGACGTTGGAGGATTACGCGTTTGTGGCCAACGCTGCTCTGGACGCCTGGGAGGCGACCGGTGAGCTGCGGTACTTTACGGTAGCCAGGGAGATTGGGGATGCGATGCTGACGCGGTTCTATGACCGGAGCGGTGGAGGGTTCTGGGATACGGCGCCGGAGGAAGGGGCGATTGGGGCGCTGACGGCGCGGCGCAAGCCGCTGCAGGACTCACCAACACCGGCGGGAAATGCGACGGCGGTGACGGTGTTGTTGCGGCTGGAGGCGTTGACCGGCGAGGAGGATTACCGGGCGCGGGCGGTGGAGACGCTGGAGACCTTTGCAGGGATTGTGGAACACTTTGGGCTGTATGCGGCCGGCTTTGGGCTGGCGCTGCGGCGGGCCGTGGAGGGGCCGGTGCAGGTGTGCGTGATTGGAGAGGATTTGCGGGCGGAGGAGTTGGCCGAGGCAGCCCTGGCCCGATATGCGGTGAACCAGAGCGTGATCCGGCTGCGCTGGGATCAGTTGGGGGCGTTGCCGCCGGAGTTGAGCGAGACGCTGCCGCATCTGCCGGCCAGACAGGGCAGCGTGGCGGTGGTGTGCCGAGGCGGCTCCTGCCTGGCGCCGATGGAGAGTGCGCAGGAGTTGCAGGCGTTGCTGTGACGCGCCGCCAGGCGATGCGGAGCGGCTTGGGCGCGTGGAGAGCGGTGCGCTTGGGATGCAGCGTCGTCCGCCCCGGATGGCGGCGATCTGGCGGAAGCGAGTTGGGGCGGGAAGTTACGAGCGGGGAGCGGTTACGGTTGGGAGGGCGTGGCGGCTGGTGGTGGATTGGGAGTGGGGGTGGTGATGATCTGTGTGCTGTTGGTGGAGGCCAGGGTGATGCTTTCTCGCTCGAAGGCAAGAAGGATGCGGCGGCGGAGTTCGCGCATGACGGCGTCGCGCTGGTTGATCATCACCCGGACGCTTATGGGGTAGATGACCTCATAGCCGCTGATTTTGTCGACGCCAAGGATGCTGGGCTCGGCGATGAAGATGTCGTGAAAGGCTTCATCTTTGCGCAGAGCGGCGGCCAGTTTGCGGAGGACGGCGATGACCCGGTCGGGATTTTCGCGGGCGTCGACGGAGACGTTGAGGGTGCCGACGGCGAAGTCCCGGGAGAGGTTGGAGACAGTGGTGATCTGACTGTTGGGGATGATGTGGAGCGTGCCGTCGCTGTCGCGCAGGCGGGTGACGCGGAGGCTGAGGTCTTCCACGGTTCCAGTGAGGCCGGCGACGCGGATGCTGTCTCCGACGGAGTACTGGTGCTCGATGAGGATGAAGATGCCGGTGAGCATGTCCTTGAAGATGGATTGGGCTCCGAAGCTGATGCCCAGCCCGATGACGCCGGCCGAGGCGATGAAGGGGCCCAGAGAGACGCCAAGGGCGCTGAGAATCTGAGTGAGGAGATAGAAGCCGGCGATGCCAAAGGAGGTGGCGCGCAGGATGGCGGCGATGGTGCGAAGCTGGCCGGCGCGTTGATTGTTGGCGACAAGACGGTCAGCACGGTTGTGCAGACGCTTGATGAACAGCCCCACGGTCCACTGGAAGAGGAAGGCCAGGAGCAGAGCGAAGAGAATCTGCGGAATGCCGTTCTGGATGAAGTTGGAGAGGTCGAGCTGCCAACCGTCCTCGATACGTGCAAGGAAGCGCTCGTCGTGCGGGAGCGAGGTGGTGAGGTGGGGGACGGGAGTGGTGAGGAACAACATTGGATGATCTGGTCTTTGGGAGGTTTCCGGGAGGTCTCTAAGAGATAAGGATACTGGAGCGAGGGTGCGGGTGGCCGGCAGGGATTGGCTGGCAGGATGTGCCGAGGCGGGAGGGCGTGCCGAGGAAGGAGGGACTGGGTTTCGCGGTGCGAGGTAGGGGCCAGGAAGCGGCGTCCGGTTAGCGGCTTCCCAGGTGTTGTTTGGCAAGAAGTGGACTACTCTGATGGAGGAAATTGTGAGTAGAATGTTCGGTGGTTCGTGAAGGGAGATTCTGGCCGTGGTGCAGAAGAATGGTCTTCATGGAAGATCTGTGGAGCGCACGCCGGGAGGGTCTGCGGGAGGCGGGGTGCGGGCCTTGGCCGTTGCTCAAGAAGGGGCTGAAGAGAAGAGCGCCAAGCAAGGCTGGCGGGCAGGGCTTAGCCGCGAGCGGTTGATTGAGTTCTACCGGCTGATGTACCTGTCGCGACGGACGGATGATCGTGAGATCCAACTGAAGAAGCAGCAAAAGATCTTCTTCCAGGTATCCTGCGCGGGGCACGAGGCGCTGCTGGTAGCCGCGGGCATGGCGCTGAAGCCGGGTTATGACTGGTTCTTTCCCTACTATCGCGACCGGGCGCTGTGCCTGGCGCTGGGAAATACGGTGGAGGAGCAACTACTGCAGTCTGTAGGCGCGGCCAGTGACCCGGCCAGCGGGGGGCGGCAGATGCCATCCCACTGGACGAGCCGACGGTTGAATATAGTGTCGCCGTCTTCTTCTACGGCGACCCAGTGTCTGCACGCTGTGGGGTGCGCGGAGGCCGGACGGTATTTTTCCAGGCGTCCGGAGGCGGGGAAGAAGCCGGGCGCGGGGGTGGTGGACTATCGGCTGTTCAAGGAGGTGACGTTTCACCCCGATGAGGTGACGTATGTGTCGATTGGGGAGGGGTCGACCAGCCAGGGTGAGTTCTGGGAGTCGCTGAACACGGCGTCCAATGAGAAGCTTCCGGTGCTGTATGTGATTGAAGACAATGGGTATGCCATCTCGACGCCGGTTGAGGTGAATACGCCGGGAGGGAACATCTCCCGGCTGATTGCGAACTTTCCCCACTTCCACTTTGCGGAGGTGGATGGGACCGATGCTATGGCCAGCTATGCGGCGATGGTGGAGGCCGTGGCGTACTGCCGGGCAGGACATGGGCCGGCCGTGGTGCATGGGCATGTGGTTCGGCCTTACTCCCATTCGCAGTCCGATGACGAGACCAACTATCGGAGTCAGGAGGAGATCCAAGCGGATGCGCTGAGGGATCCGATCTCGCGGATGCAGATGTGGCTGTTGCGCGAAGGGATTCTGGACGCAGAGGGTATCAATGAGCTGGAACGCAAGGTGGACCGGGAAGTGCAGCGGGCCGCGGACAAGGCGCTGACGGCGGTGTTGGCGCAGCCGGAGTCCATTCTGAAGCATGTGTACTCGGAGGCTCTCAAGCCGACCGATGCGCAGTTTGCGACGGCGGCGGAACCCACGGCCAGCGCGGCCGAGCAGACGATGCTGGACCAGATCAATCGCTGCCTGCGGGATGAGATGCGGCGCGATGAACGGGTGGTGGTGTTTGGCGAAGATGTGGCCGACGTAACGAGGGACTCTGGGACCAAACCAAGCAAACTGAAGGGGAAGGGCGGGGTCTTCAAGGTGACCCATGGGCTGCAGCGGGAGTTCGGGAGCGATCGGGTTTGGAACACCCCGTTGGCGGAGGCGAACATTACCGGCCGCGCGATTGGTATGGCAGTGCGCGGCATGAAGCCTGTGGTGGAGGTTCAGTTTTTTGACTACATATGGCCAGCGATGCACCAGATGAGAAACGAGTTGGCTTTGATGCGCTGGCGCTCAAATGGGCAGTTTAGCTGTCCGTTGGTGATGCGCGTTCCGGCAGGCGGCTATCTGACGGGGGGGTCAATCTACCACTCGCAGTCTGGGGAGAGCATCTTTACGCATACTCCGGGGGTGCGGGTGGTGATGCCATCGAATGCGCTGGACGCGATTGGCCTGCTGAGGACGGCCATCCGCTGCGATGATCCGGTGCTGTTCCTGGAGCACAAGAATCTGTACCGAGCGGTATTTGGCAGGGTTGCTTACCCTGGGCCGGAGTACATGATTCCGTTTGGCAAGGCATCGATTGTGAGACCGGGGAGGGATATGACGGTGATCGCCTACGGAGCGGTGGTGCCGAGGGCGCTGCAGGCGGCGGAGCGGATGGAGCGGGAGCTGGGCGTGGAGGTGGAGCTGATCGATCTGCGCTCGCTAAGCCCGTACGATTGGGATGGGATTGCGGGGTCCGTGAAGAAGACCAGCAAGGTGCTGGTGGCGCATGAGGATATGAAGAGCTGGGGATATGGGGCGGAGATTGCCGCCCGGATCGGCGAAGAGCTGTTCGACGATCTGGATGCTCCGGTGCGAAGGGTGGGCGCCATGGACACGTTTGTGGCCTATCAGCCGCTGCTGGAGAACGAGATTCTGCCCCAGACGGAACATCTGTTCAAGGCGATGCGCGATCTGGCGGAGTATTAGTGGCTGCCAGCGCCCGATGGATGCGAGCGTGGCCGGAGGCGAGGGTCGGCGCGGCGACACAGGCCCCAAGCGGAAGACCGTCCAGAGGGTGAGCGGGGGCGGAAGACGCTCTAGCGGGTGGGCGGGAGATGAAGTGAGAGGAAATGGGCGAGGTCTGCAGGGCTGGGTGTGCCGGTGCGGATGAGCCGGGGGGTGGGGAGCTGACGCAGAGGCGCGGCGAGAGGGAATGGTTCGTTGAAGAGTTGACGGAAGGGAACGAGTTTGGCGCTCGGGCTCTGGTGGACGCGCTCGGTGAGGTCGCCGTCAGGAGATTGGAGGACGAGGGCAGGGAGAGCGGGGTTCCGGGCGCAGAGATGGACGGCAAGAGCGGCTCCGAGACCGATTCCGTAGACGACGATGGAGGAGGTGGGGATGGAGCGCGTGGAGGTAAGGTAGGCGAGCGCGGTGTTGGCGTCGGATTGCATGGTGGCCTGGGTGGGGTGGCCTCCCAGGGAGTGGCCGTAACCGCGATAGTCGAAGAGCAGGACGTTCAGGTTCTGCTGATGAAGGAGTTGTGCGGCTGGGAGGGCGTCTGCGCTGGAGCCGGCGCCGGAGGGCAGGATAAGAGCGCTGCGCAGGGTTTGGATGGGGGCGGGGATCCACCACCCGGAGAGTTGGGGCAGGCCTGAGTTGTCTACGCCGAAGTGAACTGGAGTGAAGGCGAGGTGGAAGGATGCGGGGGTTTGGGGAACGCTGTGGGAGGGATGAAGAACGAGCTGCCACTGGGCTCGCGAGAAGACGATGCAGATGGTAGCGTAGGCGCAGAGGAAGGCGGCGGCGAAGACGATGGCCAGCGCCTTGAGAATCCAGCCCAGTTGGACCACGGGGATGTCTTGAGCAGGCGGAGCGGCGAGCGGGGGCGCAGCCGTGGATCGATTGCGGGCCGGTTTGGAGTTGGGGGGCATGGTGCTTCGAGGTCATCTACAGCATCTCATGTCGAGCGCTGTTGCAAGGCAAGGGCCGGGCAGGGCGCGAAGGTAGAGGGGTGGAAGGCTCGGCAGAGGGATTTTCGACAGACCAATTTGAAGGAGAGGGACGTGGGTGAGTGGGTTCGGTTGTGTAGCGTGGCAGAGGCTCCCGGAGAGGAGCAGGTGATGGAGGCTGAGGCCAAGGGAGTGCCGATTTGCCTGGCGCGCGTGGAGGGAAGGTTTGTGGCGCTGGACAATGTTTGCCCACACCGGCAGGGGCCGCTGGGCGGGGGGTCCATTGAGGGTGGTGCGGTGGTTTGCCCGTGGCATGCCTGGGCATTCGATTTGAAGACAGGGATGGCCGTGGCTCCGGCGAAGGGGTGTGTGGCGGTGTATCCGGTACGGGTGGAGGCGGAGGAGGTGCTGGTGGAATTGCCTGAGGAGTTGCCCGTGAAGGACGATATGCCCGTATAGAAGGTCCGCAGAGGCTTCTGGCTGAGATGGGACGGGCCTGGTTGCGGGGGCTTGTAGCTGGGTATGGTTGCGAGGAGCTTGCGCGGGGCTGGTTGCGGTGGCGTGGGATGGGGCGTTAGGTTCCAATGGCCCGAGTCCGGCAGATTTTGACAGCATCTGCTGATAGAATCAAGTGATCCTCTCGCTAACCGGTTGAGAACAGGCGAACGATCAATCTCAGCATAAGGGAGAGGGTATGCAAGCGATTCTTGCCCTCGAAGATGGGCGCCTGTTCAGGGGCAAGGCGCATGGGTCGGTCCACGAGCGCGTGGGTGAGGTGGTGTTCAACACCTCCATGACGGGCTATCAGGAGATCTTTACAGATCCTTCCTATGCCGGCCAGATTGTGGTTCTGACCAGTCCTCACATAGGGAACTATGGAACCTCGCCGAGCGATGCGGAATCAGCGCACCCGTACATCGAGGGGTTGGTGGTGAGGGAGTTCTCGCTGGTGAGTTCGAACTGGCGAGCGACCGAGGTGGCGGACGAATACCTGGAGCGGAGTGGCGTTCCGGTGATCTCCGAGATCGATACCAGGGCGGTGGTGCGGCATCTGCGGGACAAGGGGTGTCTGCGCGGGGTGATCTCCACGGCGGTGGAGGATACCGATGCGCTGGTGGCCAAGGCGCGGGCGCATAAGAAGATGGAAGGAACGGATCTGGCCAGCGTGGTGAGCACCACGACGGCCTACGTTTGGGATGCCAGTGAGCCGAAGAATCAGACCGGGGACAAGCTGCTGCCGGGCTCCGATCCGGGAGCTGCGGAGACGTTGCATGTAGTGGCCTATGACTTTGGCATCAAGCGGAATATTCTGCGGATGCTCTCGCGCGAGAACTGCAGGGTAACGGTGGTTCCGGCCAGAACCAGCGCCAAAGAGGTGCTGGCGATGGCTCCTGACGGGGTGTTCTTTTCCAACGGACCAGGGGACCCGGAACCGCTGGACTACGCGGTGAAAAACGTGCAGGAGTTGAAGGGTAAGACGCCGCTGTTCGGGATCTGTCTGGGGCACCAGCTTTTTGGCATTGCTCTGGGAGGGAAGACCTACAAGTTGAAGTTCGGGCACCACGGCGGCAACCATCCCATCCAGCATCTGGCGACGGGCAAGGTGGAGATCACGGCGCAGAACCATAACTTCAATGTGGATCCGGAGAGCTTGCCGGAGGATGTTGTGCAGACGCACACGAACCTGAATGACAACACGCTGGCGGGGCTGCGGCATAAGACCGACCCGATGTTCAGCGTGCAGTATCATCCGGAGGCCAGTCCCGGGCCGCATGACTCGCATTATCTGTTCCGAGATTTCCGGAAGATGATGGAGGAGTGGAAACGGTGAGGACGGCAGGAGAGACAGCCGCGCGGGCCAGTTGTTCCTGGGCGATGGCTGCGGCGTTTTTGCAGCGAGCCGTAGCTTCCCGAGCGATGACTCCCCGTGGCATGGTTGCGCGGGGCGGGCCACGGGGGGCGAAGCGGTTGGCTCAAGGGAACGGTTCTTTTGAGGGATGCCGCGAGGTTGGGTGGAGGGAGCCCGGCAGTTGTGGCGAACGAGGGATGCACTCCGTGTGCTGCCGGCGCCGGTCCCTGAGTGGAGTGAGAACGGTGGAGCGCCAAGCCTGGCTTATGCAAGGTGAGCGTCAGGTTCAGGAGAACAGGTAAGAGATGCCAAGGCGGAAGGATATCGCGAAGATTCTGGTGATCGGCTCCGGGCCGATTGTGATTGGGCAGTCGGCGGAGTTTGATTACTCTGGGACGCAGGCTTGCAAGGCGCTGAAGTCCGAGGGGTATGAGGTGGTGCTGGTGAACTCCAACCCGGCCTCCATCATGACCGATCCGGAGGTAGCCGACAGAACCTATGTTGAGCCGTTGACGGTGGGGTACCTGACGGAGATTCTGCGCGAGGAGACAGCCAGGATGAAGCGGCTGGGCCAGACGGGAATCTTTGCGGTGTTGCCCACGGTGGGCGGGCAGACGGCCTTGAATCTGGCGGTGGAGCTGGCGGATGAAGGAGTGCTGGAGCAGTACGGCATCGAGCTGATTGGGGCCAAGCTGGGGCCCATCAAGAAGGCCGAGGACCGGCTGTTGTTCAAGGACGCGATGAGCAAGATCGGCCTGGATATGCCCAAGTCGATGCTGGTGAACAATACTGGCAGCGGGTTGGAGTTTGCCGGCAAGATCGGCTATCCGGTGGTGGTGCGGCCCAGCTTTACCCTGGGTGGCTCCGGAGGTGGGATCGCCTATAACCGCGAGGAGTTGACGGAGATCCTCTCCCGCGGGCTGGACCTTTCTCCAGTGCATGAGTGTCTGCTGGAAGAGAGCGTGCTGGGATGGAAGGAGTACGAGATGGAGGTGGTCCGCGACTTGAAAGATAACGTCGTGATCATCTGCTCGATTGAGAACTTCGATCCCATGGGAGTGCATACCGGGGATTCCATTACGGTAGCGCCTGCACAGACGCTGACCGACCGCGAGTTCCAAAGGATGCGCGACGCTTCGATTGCCGTGATGCGCGAGATTGGCGTGGAGACGGGGGGAAGCAATGTGCAGTTTGCGGTGAATCCGCAGAACGGCCGGATGACGGTGATTGAGATGAATCCGCGGGTCTCGCGATCCAGCGCGCTGGCCAGCAAGGCGACCGGATTTCCGATTGCCAAGATTGCCGCGCGGCTGGCCGTGGGCTACACCCTGGATGAGTTGCAGAACGATATCACCAAGGCTACGCCGGCATGCTTTGAGCCGACGATTGATTACGTGGTGGTGAAGGTTCCGAAGTGGCAGTTTGAGAAGTTTCCCGGATCCGATGACACGCTGGCCCCGCAGATGAAGAGTGTGGGTGAGGTGATGGCGATTGGGCGCACGTTCAAAGAGGCCTTGATGAAGGCGCTGCGGTCGCTGGAGACCGGTAAGAGGGGAAGTGGAGAGAACATCGATCCACGCCGGCTGCGGCAGAAGATGGTAACGCCCAGCCCGGACCGGATGGCTTACGTTCGCTATGCCTTTGAGCACGGATGGAGCGTGCGCGAGGTGGCCCGATTTACTCAGATGGACCCCTGGTTTCTGGACCAGATGAAGCAGATTGCCGATGAGTTGAAGGTGATTGCGGAGGAGGGGATCGAGAGGATTGGGGCAGATGCGCTGAGGACAGCCAAGCGGATGGGGCTGAGCGACGCGCGTCTGGCGATGGCTTTTGGCCTGGCGGATGATTCGTCCGCGGGCGCGGGGAGGGTGCAGGAGCTACGCAAGAAGCTGGATGTGAGGCCGGTGTACAAGCTGGTGGACACCTGCGCCGCGGAGTTCGAGAGCCGGACGCCGTATCTGTATAGCTGCTACGACGAGGAGGATGAGGCTCCGCCTACGGCGAAGAAGAAGGTGATCATCCTGGGTAGCGGGCCGAACCGGATTGGACAGGGAATTGAGTTCGACTACTGCTGCTGCCACGCCGCCTTTGCGCTGCGCGATGATGGCTACGAGACGATTATGGTGAACTGCAATCCGGAGACAGTGTCCACGGATTATGACACCAGCGATCGGTTGTACTTTGAGCCGCTGACGCTGGAGGATGTGCTGGCGGTGTATGAGCATGAAGCCAGTAGCGGCGCACAAATCGGGATGATTGTGCAGTTCGGTGGGCAGACGCCGCTGAATCTGAGTCTGCCGTTGAAGGCAGCGGGAGTTCCGATCATTGGGACATCGCCGGAGTCGATCGATCTGGCGGAGGATCGCAAGCGGTTTGGGAGGCTGATCGAGGAGTTGGAGATTCCGCAACCGCAGGGAGCGATGGCGACCAGCGTGGACGAGGCGCTGGCGGGAGCGCGGCGGGTGGAGTATCCGGTGCTGGTGAGGCCGAGTTATGTGCTGGGCGGGCGAGCGATGGTGATTGCTTACGACGAGGCCGATGTGGTGCGGTATATGTCCACGGCGATTGAATACTCGCAGGAGAGGCCGGTGTTGATTGACCACTTTCTGGAGGACGCGCAGGAGGTGGACGTGGATGCGCTGTGTGACGGCGAAGATGTGGTGATCGCTGGAATCATGCAGCACATTGAAGAGGCTGGGGTGCACTCGGGCGACTCCAGTTGTGTGTTGCCGGCGGTGGACCTGAGCGCGGAGGTGCTGGAGACGATTCGGGCCTATACGCGCAAGCTGGTGATGCGGCTGAACGTGATTGGGCTTGCGAATCTGCAGTTCGCGGTACAGCGCGGCAAGGTGTTTGTGATCGAGGTGAATCCGCGGGCGTCGCGGACCGTGCCGTATGTCTCCAAGGCTACGGGCGTGCAGTTGGCCAAGATTGCTTCGCGGCTGATGACTGGGAAGCCGCTGAAGGAACTGCTTCCTGAACAGGTGGCTAGCGGCAGGGATCTGAGTACAGGTGAGCACTTCTTTGTGAAGTCGCCGGTGTTTCCGTGGGGCAAGTTTCAGGGTGTGGATCCGGTGCTGGGGCCGGAGATGCGGTCTACGGGCGAGGTGATGGGTGTGGGCCGGACGTTTGGCGAGGCGTTTGCGAAGGCGCAGACGGCGGCGGGCCAGCGGCTGCCGACGGAGGGAACGGTGTTCTTCAGTGTGAACGCTCATGACAAACTTGCGCTGGCTCCGTTGGCGCGACGGTTTGTGGATATGGGGTTCAAGCTGGTGGCTACGCACGGCACAGCCGATGTGCTGGAGGCGGCGGGGATGCAGGTGGAGCGCATCTTTGCCGTCAAGGAGGGCCGGCCAAATGTGGTGGACCTGATCAAGAGCGATCGGATTCAGTTGATTGTGAATACGCCGAGTGGACAGATGAGTGTCTTTGATGAGGCGGCGATCCGAAGAGCAGCGGTGAGTGCGAGGGTGGCCACGATTACGACGCTGGCGGCGACGCGAGCTGCGGCGGATGGAATTGAGGCGCTGCAGAAGGGTGAGTATCACGTCGAATCGCTACAGGATCTGCACGCGGCAAGGGCATAGCGGTGGATGTGCGGGAAGGACTGAGCTGATTTCGTAGATATGGGAATCATGGATGAGTGGGGGGCGGAGTGTGCCTCCGCCAGCCGTGCATGAGGGGTTGCGCGGCTGTGGGTGAAGGTGGAGCTGGGGTTTGACGCCAGATCAGGAAGAGTCGCGTTGCGGTCTTTTTCGAGGTTGTAGCAGGGGACCCGATTCCTGCGATCGGAGCCCGCGAAACAACAAGTGAATCTTGACAAGCCGTGGCGGAGATGTAACGATAGCGCAAATCAACGCATCCAGAGATTGGTCTGACTCTCGTCACTCGGTCCCTGCTTCTGACGGCCACATCTCAAGCACTCGGGCTCATCGCCTGGACATAGTTTCTTCTATCAGTCCAGGCAATCGTCAACCAGTGAACTGATCGCGCTGCTCCCCAGGCAGCCGTTCGCAGTTGTATGGAACTGAAGCTCTGTTTGGAGACCGCTATGATCAGACGTATTTGTTTTCAACTGATTGCCATACTTTCGCTCAGCGCCGTATCTACCCTTGCGCAGATGCCCACGACATCGATTCGGGGCGTGGTGCGGGATCCCAGTGGGGCCGTGGTTCCCAACGCCCAGATCACTCTGCGGGATACATCCAGTGGAGCCGCGTACGATACCAAATCCAATTCCTCCGGCTTCTACATTCTTCCGGATGTGTCGCCTGCGACCTATGACGTTACTGTGGTGTCGCCAGGCTTTGCGACGCAGACGCGCAGGACCGAGATGCTGGTAAATCAGCCGGTCACGTTGGACTTTAAACTAAGCGTGACAGCCGGCCATGAAACGGTGAACGTGAATGCCGGAGCCGCTGCGCTCAATTTTACTGACGCCACGGAAGGAAACGCGGTGGGCAATGCCACGATTGAAGCTCTCCCGATGGAGGCGCGCAATCCAATCTCCTTGCTTACCTTGCAGCCTGGCGTGCTCTATCTGGGGCCTGAGAATACCGACAGCCGCACGGGCGCCGTTTCTGGCGCGAGGTCGGATCAGGGAAATGTAACCCTGGACGGTATCGATGACAACAACCAGCTTTTGGGAACGGCATTCACCGGCGTTCTGCGCTCCACCATGGACTCCACCGATGAGTTCCGAGTAGTGACATCCAATGGCACGGCGGAGGCTGGATTCAGCTCAGGCGCGCAGATCAATCTTGTGACGAAGAGCGGGACCAACCAATATCACGGTTCGCTTTATGAGTACTATCGCCCCACCAATACTGTATCGAACGATTTCTTCAACAAGAACAGCGAGATTCTCCAAAACCTTCCCAATATTCCTCAGAAGTACATACAGAACGTCTTCGGAGGCAGCATTGGAGCGCCCATCCTCAAAGACAAACTGTTTTATTTTTTCAACTACGAGGGAAGCCGAGTGGGCACAGACACCGTGGTGGGAACGACTGTGCCAACGAAGAGCTTTATGCAAGGGTCGCTCGGATACATTGATGACAACGGGAACACCGATTACATTGACTCCGCGCAGGTAGCAGCGCTGGATGCACCGTGCGAGTCGCCGGCAAACTACTTCAACGGAGCAACGACCTGTCCTAATGGTCCGGGACCGAATGCGGCCGTTCTTGCGTACTATGCTCCTGTTCCGCTGGCCACAGGCACGATTCTTGGGGATGGCATCAACTCCGGATCGTATTACTTTGTCTCACCCACGCCGAGCACACTGAATACGAGCATTTTGAAGATTGATTATGTGCCGAATGCCACCAACCACATTTTTGTGCGGGGAAACCTGCAAAAGGATACGGCTTCCGGTGCGGAGAATCTGCCTGGGCAACCGCCTGCAAGCTATACCGATGACAACACGAAAGGACTTGCGGCCGGTTACACCTGGCTACCCACACCCAATCTGGTGAATGACCTTCGCTATGGTTTTGTTCGTCAAGGTTACCAGGTGAGCGGTGTGGGCGTTGGAGAGTATGTTGATATCTTCGGTCTTACCCAACCAACGGCTCAGACGCGGGATACGTTTGTTCATGTCCCGGTGAGTATGATCTCTGACACATTGAACTGGACCAAGGGGAACCATACGATTGCCCTGGGTGGGGACTGGCGCTACATCACGGACGAGACTGGAACCGATTCCTTGTCGTTCGGTGGCGCGGAGACCAATTACCAGTATGGCAACCAGATTAATCTTCCGGCTCCTCCGAATATTTCCAGCTCCTTCTACAGTTCGTATTGGGCGCTGGCTTACGCCGACCTGATGGGCGTGATTCCAGAGGTGACAGGCGTCTACAACTATGACATCACAAGCCCCTCGCAGGGCACGGTGCAGGCGGAGGGTGCGTTTCTGGATCGCGACTACCGCATCAACGAGTTCGAATACTTTTTGCAGGATACATGGCAAGCGCGCCCGAACCTGACAATCGACTACGGACTCCACCACTCGATTCTCCAGACGCCTTACGAGATTCATGGGCAGGAGATTGCCCCGACGATCAATACAGATGCCTGGTATAAGGAGCGTGAGATCGCAGCGCTGCAGGGACAGATCTATGAACCGGAACTATCTTTGGCTCCGGCGGGCAAGGCGAACCACGCACCGGGACTTTACCCGAAGCAGAAGACGAATATTGCGCCTCACATCGGCATCGTGTATTCGCCGGACCCCACTACATCGATCCGCGCTAGTGCGGGAATGTATTTTGATCACTACGGCGAGGCGTTGGCACAGAACTTCGCCAACGAGGGTTCGCTTGGCCTGAGTGCCGAGATAACCAACGGCGCCGACCAGTACGGCTTTGAAAATGCTCCCCGATTTACGGGCCCGAATGCCATACCAGATATCCCGCTGCCTCCTGTTTCCTCCACCATCACGTTTCCCTACGAAGCGCCTGTCGATAATTTTGAGATCGCATGGGGGCTGGACAACCGGTTGAAGACTCCTTACTCCTACGCCTTCAACCTATCGATGGAGCACCAATTGCCAGGAGGCTTTGTTTTGGAGAATGCGTATGTTGGCCGACTTGGCCGCCATCTGATTCAGCAGCTCGATTTGGCCGAGCCGACCGATTACACGGATCCGCAGGGAGGAGGCGACTACTTCTCGAATGCTCGCATCCTTTCGGCCGCAGTGGACGCAGCGCCCTTTGGAAACGTAGTTGACTACAATTGCCCAAGTGGATGTCTGCAGAAGGCCAACGCTAACGTTCAGCCCATTCGATACTTCGAAGATGTGTTCCCCTACATGAAGAACCTTGATTATAACGGGGAGAGTGCGACCCAAGCCATCTTCAACAACGCCTGGGCTCCCGAACGTTACACGAACGGTGAGACTTTTTCGCTGGTGATGCTTGACTTTGCCCCGTATGGTTTCTTTCCGGGGATCCCAGCGCAATCTCGCTTTTTCAGCAATCAGTTTTCTTCACTGTATGCTGACGACACCATCGGCACCAGTTCCTATAACGCTTACCAAGTGACGCTTCGTCATCCAACCTCCCATGGATTGACCATCGACGTGAACTATACCTTCTCCAAGTCTCTGGATCTTGGGTCAGAGACAGAGCGCGCCAGTCAGGAAGGGAATACGGATGATGCCTATACGAATTTTGCTATCCAGAACACATGGAACCCAAAGCTCAACAAGGGTGTATCGGACTTTGATACCCATAGTCTGATCAGCGCCGACTGGGTCTACGCTCTGCCCGTTGGCCGGGGGAAGCGGTTTTTAGGCACATCGAATGGAGTTCTGGATTTCTTTGTGGGGAATTGGCAGTTTGCCGGTCTGTTGCGCTGGACGAGCGGACTCCCTTTTTCGCTGGAATCGCCGGCATTTCCAACCAACTATAACAATCCAGCCATGGCGTTCAATATTGGCCAGGTCCATACGAAGCGAAACTTCTCCAACGGCATCTACCATGCATTTACCGCCTCCACGGTCACGAACATCAATAACGGCATTTACTTTGGGAAGTACATTCGGCTTCCGTACGCAGGTGAGGCTGGCCAGCGCAATGACTTCCGCGGGGATGGTTACTTTGATCTTGACGCTTCCCTGACCAAGACCTGGAGGATTTTGAATAAGTTCGACTTCATGTTTTCAGCCGAAGCTTACAACATTACCAACACAGACAGGTTTGATGTGAGCCTCGCTGGTTTGAACGCAAATACCTCCAGCCCGAACCTTGGCAACTACACCTCTCTGCTTAGCCAGTACCGCCTGATGCAGTTTGGTTTGCGGATACAGTTCTGAGGCGCGTGGGCGCGGCAGAGGCTTTGCATCCCTGGATCCCGACGGTTAAAACTAACCGTCGGGATCCGGGAGGCATCTGGTGAGGTGAGACGCTGGCCGCGGAGGAAAAGGGCTACCTGGAGACGTAACCGCTTCGCTCCGGACGGCAGCTTGTCAGATTCTCAAGGATGGGACTTTGTACGAAGGCCCAGACCTGGCTAACTCGCGCCAATCGCAATAAGGACCAACTCGCCAGCAAGCTTTTGGATGGTCTGCAAGCCTTCTAGGGTCACTCTTCGATGCGTCTCGGCGTAGAGGAGCTGGATTTGTTTGTTGTAGCTCGAGGAGCAGTGCTGCTGTGGCGCTGGCGCGCCCAGCTTGGACGGTTGAGCAGAGCCTAGGCGCCTACTAGTTGCTTGCCGTAGCGCCGTTGGACGTAATCGTTGAGGATCACCTGGAACTCTTCGACGATATGGTCGCCCTTGAGCGTGGTGAAGAGGTGACCGTCCACGTAGACCGGGGCCTTGGGGTCCTCAAAGGTTCCGGGCAGGGAGATGCCGATGTTGGCGTGCTTGCTCTCGCCCGGGCCGTTCACGATGCAGCCCATGACGGCCAGTTTGAGCTCTTCGACTCCTGGGTAGATCTTCTTCCACTCTGGCATGGACTCCACCAGGTAAAGTTGGATGCGCTCGGCCAGCTCCTGGAAGTAGGTGCTGGTGGTGCGTCCGCAGCCCGGACAACTGCTGACCTGGGGCATAAAGCTGCGAATGGAAAGGGATTGCAGGATCTGCTGGGCGCAGCGGACCTCATCGGAGCGATCGCCGCCCGGCATGGGGGTGAGCGAGACGCGAATGGTGTCTCCAATGCCAGCGAGGAGCAGCGGAGCGAGGCCGGCGGTGGAGGCGACGATGCCCTTCATGCCCATGCCGGCTTCGGTGAGCCCGAGGTGGAGCGCGTAGTCACAGCGGCTGGCAAGCTCGGTATAGACATCGACCAGATCGCGCACGCCGGAGACTTTGGCGGAGAGGATGATCTGGTCGCGGCGCAGGCCGTAGCGTTCGGCGGCGGCGGCGTTGTCGATGGCGGAGACGACCATGGCCTCCATCATGACGTCGCGGGCGTCGAGCGGGTCAGGGCGCCGGGAGTTGTCATCCATCATCCGGGTGAGCAGAGCCTGGTCGAGCGAGCCCCAGTTGACGCCGATGCGGACAGGCTTTTGATGCTTGACCGCGACCTCCACCATGGTGCGGAAGTTGTCATCATCTTTACGGCCGATGGAGCAGTTGCCTGGGTTGATGCGGTATTTGGCCAGGGCTTCCGCAGTGGCAGGGTATTTGGAGAGGAGCAGATGGCCGTTGTAGTGGAAGTCGCCGATGATGGGGGTGTTCCAGCCCTTGGCGCGGATCCCTTCGACGATATAGGGTACGGCTTTGGCGGCATCGTCATTGTTGACGGTGATGCGCACCATCTCCGAGCCGGCCCGAGCGAGGGCGGCGATCTGCTGGACGGTGGACTCGACATCCGCGGTGTCGGTGTTGGTCATCGATTGGACGACGACGGGAGCGTCACAGCCGACTCGGATGTTGCCGATGGTGACCGGAATCGAGTTCCTGCGGTGAATGGCTGGCATAGAAGTTGATTTTACCAGTTCAGGCAGTCGGGGGCGGGCTGGCGGGAGTGGCAGCGGCGCCGGACGAGGATGCCTCGCGCTGGTCTTCCGCTTCGAGCAAGGCGTGGACCTGGCTGAGAGAGAGGAGGTTGCCATCCACTTGAAATTCGAACTCGCCAGCACTTTCCGGCGTGGGGATGACGTTGCCAACGCTGTGTCCGTGGCTGCGAAGAAGAGAGGTGATCAGGTCAGTGTCGATCTCGTGCTTCATGCGGGTTCCTCCAAGGGTTAAGATGCCGACGATGGGGGTTGCCGCTGAAAAAATTACGGGAAAGATGCGGTGGGAGACGGAGCGCCTACCCAAGGGATGCATTGGAGGGGGATGGGCATTCGGAGGGGTGGGGGTGGGGACGGAGATCCGGGGAGATCGGTGGAGGCGTGGGGCTGGGGCCTTGGTGAGGAGCAGCGGCGTGGGGATGAGGGATGCCAGAGGAGGGGTGCCGGCGCCCCTTCCTGGAGCGTGCGGCTTGCCGAGAGTAGAGGGATGGATATTTGAGTTGAGCGGCGGAAATGGAGCGGTTGGTGCTTTCTGGTGGCCCGGGCAGGAGTCCAACCTGCGACCTTCGCGTTAGGAGTGCGCTGCTCTATGCAACTGAGCTACCGGGCCATCTGAGGGGAGGGAGGCTGCAGCGCGGATCGCATGGATCGACACTGAAGCCTGTTCCAGTGTATCGCGGGAGTGAAGCCTTTCGAGTGCCGGCGTAACCTGATGGGCTGGGCCGGTATGGAGGTAGAATTGAATTTGTGCCGAAGTACTCCGTCGTCGTGCCGTTTCACAACGAAGAAGAGAACGTCACCAAGCTCTACGATCGCGTGAAGGGCGTGATGGAGCAGGTGGGTTCCAGCTTCGAGCTGGTCTTTGTGGACGACGGCTCGCGCGATCGCACCTGCCGCATGCTGGAAGAGATTGCGGCCGTGGATTCACGGGTGCTCCTGGTCAAGCTGCGCCGGAACTTTGGCCAGACCTCAGCGCTGGCGGCGGGGTTCGATCACGCTTCGGGGGAGTACATTCTGGCGATGGACGGGGATTTGCAGCATGACCCGGCCGAGATTCCGCTGTTTCTGTCCAAGCTCGAAGAGGGCTACGAGGTGGTGAGTGGATGGCGGGCGCAGCGGGCCGACAGCATGATCCTGCGCAGGGCGCCCTCGCGCGTGGCCAATTGGTTGATGGCGCGGCTTTCCGGAGTGAACATTCACGACTTCGGAACCACGTTCAAGGCATATCGCAGAGACGTGATCCATAGCATCCCGTTGTATGGAGAGATGCATCGGTTTATCCCGGCGCTGGCGAGCTGGTATGGCGCCAGCATCTGCGAGGTGCCAATCTCCAACCCTCCGCGAGAGTCTGGGAAGAGCCACTATGGGATATCGCGCACCTTCCGGGTGTTCTTCGATCTGCTCACGGTTCGCTTTCTGCTGAAGTACATGACGCGGCCGCTGCACTTCTTTGGTTCGGTGGGAGGGCTAGGCGTCTTGTCCGGTGGGGGAATGGCGACGTGGCTGCTACTGCACAAGCTGATCTCCAAGCACAATGTGATGGATGAGCATGCGCCGCTGTTTACGGTGGCGGCGGTGTTGATTCTGGCTGGGATCCAGTTGATCGGGGTGGGGTTGCTGGGTGAATTGCAGGTACGCCACTTCTTTACGCAGTCGCAGAATACCCCGTATGCTGTGGACCGGATAGTGCGTTATCGATCTTCGGAAGAGAGCTTGAGACGCTAGCCGGCCATGGTTTGGCTTGCAGGGCGGTGGCGTGGGATTTAGACGGTGGAAACCATCCAAAGTGGACCTGGCTAGTTGCCAGCTTTACCTACTTGTGAAGACGCAAGGACCTGGCTGCGACGGGGGCCGGCGGTCTTTCAGGAATCCGCGCAAAATGCACGCTGATTCAGGTTCCGTTCAAGAGCCGATTTTCAGGGCTTGAGCCGATGGTGGTTTGGAGGCAGGCTGACAGCTATGGAAGTGCAGTTCACTCCGGAGACGGAAAAGAGGCTCGCCGACCTGGCCACGCAGAGCGGGCGCAGGACCGAAGATCTGGTTGAGGATGCGGTGGCCGGATACCTTGATGAGGGCGCCCGGGTGCGCGTCATCCTGGACAGCCGTTATGACGAGATGAAAAGCGGAAGGGTGAAGCTCACGCCCGGCGATGAGGTGGAGGCCTATTTCCGGCAGAAGAGCGCCGACCGAAGCGGTCAATGACGGGTTACGATTTTCACCCGGAGGCCCTGCGTGACCTTGATGAGATTTGGGAGTACAACGCGGTCGACGATCGTGACACAGCCGACCGGGTGATTGCGGAAGTTCTGGCTGCTGTTCGTGATCTGGTTTCCTTGCCTGCGATGGGCAAAAGGCGCCCGGACCTCGCCTCCGGACCTTTACGCTTCCATGTGGTACGCGAATATCTGATTGCGTATGCGCCCGCTGAAAAGCCCTTATGGGTTGTCGCCGTGCTTCATGGATGGCGCAATTCGCGCGTGATGGCCGCTATTCTGAGAGGCCGTTCGCAGTCCCGCATGGGGAGTGGGGAGGGGTAGACGGCGTGGCGTGCCGTCAAGCGCAAGGTATCCCGATGCTTGGCCGACCGTCGAACGGAGATCAAACCAAGCCCGGTGACGGTCCGAGGTTACTCAGGGTGGGTTTGCGGGTCAGGCACGGCTGACTCTGGACGGTCGCGCCAAAGAGACAAATCCTTGTCCTTTCCCCATGCAATGGTTTGCACCTTTGTTCTCCATGATGACCTGCTGTGCGGGTAAGAGATGGTGATTGCGACGGCGAACGAGTCGTCAAGACCTTGCTTTTATAGTGTTATCTGGACATTTGTGGCCGGTTGCGGGGAGAGTTGTGGGTTTCAGGGTGTTGATCGTGAACCGGTTATTCACAGCGGCTTGTTGGGCACCGAATTGCATGTCCTGAAATGAGTCAGGGCCAATATGAATCGCAGGAGAGTGTGGCCTTGGATGGTACACGGTTGTTCTCCTGCTTCAGCGGAATGATTCAAGGAAGGGTGAAGCCCAATGAACGTACCTGCCCGATTCCTGATGTTTTGCGTAGCCTTGGTTATGGCGACTGCCTATGCGAAGGCTGAGACCATTACCTTTTCCACCTTACCAATAGGGACAGTTGTCAATACTCAATACCCGGGAGTTGTCTTTTCCCTGGAAGGCAGCGGGCCACTCACGAGCGGATCTCCCATTGTCGATGAGGCCTATGGAGGATTGATGAACGCTGCGACGGTCGTCAACGGTGGCTTTGACTACCCAACGGCTTCCATACTCAACATTGCCTTTACGTCTGGAGTGAACGATGTATCGTTTCAGTTCGACAATGATGGAGACAACAGCACTTCGGAGTTCATTGCTTACGGGCCAGGGGACACAGTGCTTTCCAGCCAAAATATCTCTGGAGATAGCACCTACTTTACGATGTATCCCGTTACGGTAGCGGGGAGCGACATTACAGACCTTGAGATCACGAACGGGTACGATGACGAAAACTGGGAGTTCACAGTCGGGTCGCTGACTTACTCCCCGGCTGTATCGGTGACGCCGGAGCCCTCATCTCTGCTGCTGCTCGGCACTGGGTTGCTGGGATTGGGCGGGGCTATCCGGCGGAAGTTCGCTTCAGCTAATTGATGGGTTCGACGTAACCTGACGCGTTGGAGGTGGCGGGGCGTTGAACTTGCCGTTGGACAGTGGCCCACGATCTTGTCGCTGCGCCGCCAGCGTCAGGAAGATTGCTTTGGGATATCCCTGGTTGCAGAGCGCAAACGATAGCGGTGATTTCCTATCCAGGTAGGCCGGTTCATTGCGCAGCCGCAGAAGACCCCGTATGCTGGAGACCGGATGACGCCGTATCGGTCTTCCGGGTCTTTGAAAGAGAGCTTGAGACGCTGGCCGGGTCCGGTTGGGCGGCAGGCGATTGCTCGGGATTTTGCGTGGGATACAGACAATGAGAGCCATACAAGTGACAAAGACGGGTGGCCCGGAGGTAATGGAACTGGTGGATGTACCCGTACCCAGACCGGGAGCGGGAGAGGTTTTGGTGAAGATCGAAGCCTCCGGGGTGAACTTTATCGACACCTACCTGAGGGAGGGGCGGTATGCGGCGGATCTGCCTTTTATTCCGGGGCAGGAGGCGGCCGGGACTGTGGTGGAGGTGGGTGAGGGGGTGAGCGGGTTTACGGTTGGCGAGCGCGTGGCCTGGAACGGAACCCGAGGAACCTATGCCGAGTTTGCCTGCGCACCGGCGGCTGATCTATTGAAGGTTCCCGCGGGAATGAGCAGTGACCAGGCGGCTGCCTGCCTGTTGCAGGGGTTGACCGCGCACTATCTGGCGCATGATACCCATGCGATCGAGGCCGGGGAGACGGTACTGATCCATGCCGGCGCCGGGGGGGTGGGACTGCTGTTGACGCAGATGGCCAAACGGCTGGGAGCGCGGGTGCTGACCACGGTCTCTTCACCGCAGAAGGCGGAGTTGTCTATGGCGACTGGGGCCGACAAGGTGATTCTCTATACGGTGGAGAGTTTTGTGGAGGAGGCGAAGCGGCAGACGGGCGGAGATGGCCTGCCAGTGGTCTATGACTCGGTGGGGAAGACGACCTTTGACGATTCGTTGCGGTGCCTGCGGCCTCGCGGCCTGTTGGTGCTCTACGGAGCGTCCAGCGGAGCTGTGCCCGCGCTGGATCCGATCCGGCTGATGGCGGGGTCAGTGTATCTGACCCGCCCGACGCTGAAGGACTACGTCCGCACCCGCAGCGAGTTGGAGCGGCGAGCCGCGGACGTGTTTGGCTGGGTGGAGAGTGGTGATCTGCGGGTCTGGGTGGGGGCGAGTTACGAGCTGGGGGATGCTCGCCAGGCGCATATCGATCTTGCCGGAAGGAAGACGACCGGCAAGGTGCTGCTGAGGATGTAAGGCCGCGGGAGTCTGTGGCCGGTGGGGAGGGATTTCCTCAAACCGTGGCTTACACTGGTGACTCCAGCTCAGGTTCTGCGTACCTTTTGCCTGGCCAAGCCAGATTGTCTGCTGCCTGGAGTTGCGGCGAGGTAGTTGCGGCGGTTTTGATGCGGCAACCGCGCCGGGACGGCCCCGGGTACGGAGCAAGCCTGGTTTTGCAGGGCTGGGTTTGTTGGATTGGTCTTGCTGTAGATGCTCGCTTGATGTTCCTGCATGGCTAAGGTTCAAGGCCGTGCGTTGATGTTTTCCCGCTAGCGCAAAGGGATGTTCGGGAAGCGCGGTGAGATTCCGCCACTGCCCCGCAACTGTGATGCGCGCACCTTGACTGTTCCACAGGCTCTTGAGCCGGTGGCTGGTCAGGGTGAGGCCGGCCCAGAGACGCCCACTGATCGTCCAAAGGACATCGGGAAGGGCGGCTCTTTGAAGACAAGGGCTGACTTTGAAATCGCGCCAGTCAGGAGACCGGTTCTTTTGTCGTTGTGCCTACCACGCCCTCGAAGGGGGGGCGGAGGAGATGAATATGCGTTTTTCTGCAGGCCGTACTTGGCTGGGTATGGGGTGGAGCCCGTGCGCCAAGCTGATTCGGGGTGGTTCTTTTCTCGCGGTGCTGGCTCTTTTTGCCACATGCGCGCAGGCAGTGGTGGTACGCGGACATGTGACGGATGCGCTGGGACGGCCGGTTCCGGGTGCTCTGATGCGGCTGGTGCAGGATCACAAGGTCGTGGCGATGGATTATGCCGACTCGAAGGGCGCGTTCGAGATCCGGTATGCGGAGGCGGGAAGGTTTACGCTGGTGGGCTCAGCCGGGGGGTATCTGCCTGCGGTGGGCACGGAGATCTACGGCGGCGCGACCGATGTGGTGAAACGGGATGTGGTGTTATCCGCAAACACCGTGAAGCAGGACATTACGGTGAGCGCGACCGGGATTCCGACGCCGTTGCCGCAGCTAACCTCCCCGGTGAGCGTGATTCCCGCGGATGCTTTCTCCTTGCAGCCCGACCTGATCGACGCGATGCGGCAGGAGCCCGGAGTGTTTATGGTGCAGACCGGGCAGATGGGCGGCGAGACCAGCCTGTTTTTGCGCGGAGGCAGTTCGACGGCGAACCTGGTGATGATGGATGGGACACCGGCCGATGATATTGGCGGGACGTTCGACTTTGGAACGGTGAGTTCGGCGGCGTTGAGCAATGTGACGGTGGTGCGCGGGCCGGACTCCGCCATGTATGGAACGGATGCCGGCGCGGGTGTGGTTACCCTGAGCACTCCCAAGGGAACGACGGCAGAGCCGCTGCTGGACTATGAGGGCGATGCAGGGAATCTGTGGACGTATCGCAACCAGGTTGCTCTGAGTGGGGTGCTGCAAGGGCTGGATTATTACACGGCGTTTTCACGGATAGACACCTCCAACGCGCTGCCGTTGGACGAGTACCACAACGAGACCGATGCGGCGAACATCGGCTACAACTTTGCGGGCAACACCCAACTCCGGTTTACGCTGCACAATGCCGATTCAGTGCAGGGCGTACCGGGCGCATGGGACTTTCAAGGGGTTGCGCAGAGCAATCGGCAGGCGGACCAGGATCTTTACTCCAGCATGACGGTGGAAAACTGGTACAAGGGCAAGTGGCACAACCTGGTGCGCTACGACATTGCGCGCAAGCGGGAACAGGAGAAGGAGTTTGCGGCTGGTGGCACGTTTCTGGCGAACGATCCGGGAGCGTACGGTCCAGGCATCGCCGGGCCGGGGAACGTGGGCAATGTGGTGACGATTCGCGGGGCGAATGGATATACCGCGACTGGGCAGGTACAGCTCTACACGGGCAACAACTACGACCAGGACAGCAATCTCGACGAGGTGTACTACCAGACGGACTACAACTTTTCACCGCATATGATCGGGCTGTTCGGCTTCCGGTATGACGATGAGCGGGGATCGTTCAACGACTACGATCCCAGCTTTGACTATGTGGAACACGAGTCTTTGCAGCGCCCAAACTACGAGTACAACCTGCAGTTTCAGGGGGAGTTCTGGCACCGTCTTTTTTACTCGGCCGGAGGCGCGGTGGTGAAGAACCATCTGTTTGGCATTGCAGGAACGCCGAGGATCGGGTTGACGTATGTACCGGTGCGGCCGGGACGGGGTCTGTTCCATGGAACGCGGCTGCGGGCTAACGTGGCGACCGGGGTCCAGGAGCCAACGCTGGCGGTGCAGTTCGAGAGCCTCTATACGCAACTGCTGGAGGCGGGGGACACAACGGATATTGCTCTGTACCACATTACGCCGCAAGGAGCGGAGGACTCGCGAACGTATGACGTGGGCGTGGATCAGAATATCTTTGGCGAGAAGCTGGTGCTGAAGGTGGGGTATTACCACAACATGTTCAACAACCAGTTGGAGGGGGTGGATGCGCAGGCTCTGGATCAGTACTTCCATCTGAACATCAACCCGAATGTGGGGCTCTCCGAGGCGTATATGAACTCGCTGGCGTATAGCGCCCAGGGAGCGGAGGTAGCGCTGATCTGGCAGCCGCAGCCGCACTTCCTGTTTCGCGCAGGGTATACGTATCTGGACGCGCGGGTGTTGCAGTCGTTCTCTTCCGATGCGGTAGCGGCCTTGCAGGGAACGCCGACGGAGAACCCGAACCTGCCGGGCATCGCAATTGGCGCTTTGAGCCCGCTGGTGGGGGCGCGGCCATTCCGCCGGGCTCCAAACTTCGGCTATTTCAGCGTGGAGTACACCCATCGGCGGCTGATCTTTTCCCTGGACGGAGCAGCGGCCAGCCGCAGCGACGACTCCACTTTTTTACAGAATGAGGACCTGAACGGCGGCAATACGCTTCTGCTACCGAACCGGAACCTGGACTTTGGATATGTGAAGCTGGATATGAATATGAACTATCAACTGAAGCGTGGGTTCTTTTACTTTGCCCAGTTTGACAACCTGCTTAACGACCAGCATATTGGGCCAATTGGGTATCCGGCGCTTCCGCTGACGTTCCGGACGGGGCTGGAGCTGCGGCTAGGGGGCAAACAGTAGACGCGGGGGCTGGCCGGGTGAGAGCGAGGCCCGGGATAAGGCAGAGGACGGTTTCGGGGGTCCGGACGCCGCGGAGGGAGGGTTTACCGGCGTCCGACGCCCTGTTTCCGGTTGGAGATGGGTTTCTACGGCTGACGGGCAACGTTTCTGCGGCTGCGAAAAGATCGTAGAGCGACATGCGTAGGCGGGCCGGAAGACTTGGCCGGCTGCGGTCGGGGGACGATGGCGAACGGAAGGCCGCGTTGACGGTAGGATGTTGGCGTAGGATGAGCAGGGGGATCCGATTGCCATCGAGGAGCGGGGAAGACCGTCTAACTGATTGGAGGAAGAGGAAAATGTCCAGAAAGCTATGCAGAAAGACTTTACCCGCCTTGCTGGCCGGGGTTGCAGTTTTGGCTCCGGCCATCTTCGCTCAGGGTATCCCCAATGAAGCGTTGCTACCGACTACGGCAACGATTACGGTTCAGACGAAGGCCGATATACCGTTGGACCCAAGGAAGCTGAGGCTCCAAGTAGGCCGGGATGTGATTCCGATCCAGTCTGTGACGCCCATCAACCCGCCGGTGACGCAATTGGCCATTCTGATCGATGATGGGTTGCGGGGTTCATTTGACAATCAACTCTCCGACGTGGCGGAGTTCATCCGTGCATTGCCGCCCGGGGTTCAGGTGTTGCTGGGCTACATGCGCAACGGGATTGTGATCGGCATGCACCACTTTACGGCAGATCACGAGGCAGCGGTGGCGACGATGCGTATTCCGATTGAGATTGCGGGTGTGGATGCAAGTCCGTACTTCACGCTTTCGCAGTTTGTGAAGCAATGGCCGTCCAATTTGCCGGGACCGCGGTTTGTTTTGATGATCACCAACGGCATCGATCCGTACAATGGTTCCACCTCGATCATGAATCAGGATAGTCCCTATGTGCAGGCGGCACAGGAGGATGCGGAGCGAGCGGGCGTGGCTGTGTACTCGATTTACTGGGGGCAGGACTGGCCGCGGAGGGCGCGTGGAAGCTTGAGCGGACAGAGCTATCTGGCCCAGGTGGGCGATGCGACTGGAGCTGAGTCCTACAACATTGGGACGATCACGCCGCCGGATTTAACGCCTTACCTGAAACAGTTCCGGCAGGCGATCGCACACAGCTATCTGATAGCGTTTCAGCTACCCGCAACGAAAGTGAAGCAGGACACGCTGATTCATATCAAGCTCACGACGAGTCAGCGCGGGGTGAAGCTCCATGCACCGCATAATGTGCATCCCGGGATGAGTTTATATTCGGCCGGATGAGCGAAGCGGGCGGGTAAGGCTGCAAGAGGTTCGGCTGCAGCGCAGGTTGACATCAAGCGCGGGCGGAAGATGGCGCCGGCTCCCGTTGGGGAGCGATGGCGCGGATTTCTGGAGGTCCGGAGGTCCGAAGCGCGGCGGTGAAGATCTGCCGGCGCCGGACCTTTTTATTTTTCAGGGCAGGTGGAGAGGATGGGTGATTCCTGAATCCGGAGACTGTACCATGGAGCAGGAACGAGGTGTATGAACGAGGGTCGTTGGGTTCTATTGATTGCGAGTGAGGTGGGCGGGACCGATTCGGTCTCAGACCGAGCGATGGAGCGTCTGGTGGAGGCTATCGCGGCGGAGGGCTATGAGGTGGTGAGGACTTCGACGCCCGAGGATGGGTTGTCGTTGGTTACCTCGGATCCGTCGCACAGCGCGATTCTGCTGGACTGGGATCTGGAGGGGGAGAACCAGTTTGACGAGCGCGCCGCGCTGAAGATTCTGCGCGCAGTCCGCCGGCGCAACAAGAAGATTCCAATCTTTCTGATCGCCGACCGGACGCTGGTGAGCGAACTACCGCTGGAGGTGGTCAAGCAGGTGCATGAGTACATCCATCTGTTTGGCGACACGCCTGCGTTCATCGCCAACCGGGTGGACTTTGCGGTGGAGCGGTACCACGAGCAACTGTTGCCTCCTTATTTTCGCGAACTGAAGAAGTACACGGATCAGGGCGCCTACTCCTGGGACGCGCCGGGGCACATGGGTGGAGTGGCTTATCTGAAACATCCGGTGGGGATGGAGTTTCACAAGTTCTTCGGCGAAAACATCATGCGCTCCGATCTTGGCATCTCTACCTCGCCGCTGGGTTCGTGGCTGGACCACCTGGGACCGCCGGGAGAGAGCGAGCGCAACGCGGCGCGCATCTTTGGGGCCGACTGGACTTTTTATGTGCTGGGAGGATCTTCGGCCTCCAACCAGATTGTGGGTCATGGTGTGATTGCGCAGGACGATATCGTGCTGGTCGATGCGAACTGCCATAAGTCGATCTGCCATTCGCTGATCGTGACTGGGGCGCGGCCGGTGTACTTCAAGCCGACGCGCAACGGCTACGGGATGATTGGGCTGGTGCCGATCAAGCGATTCAGCTCGGAGAACGTGCAGGCGTTGATCGAGCGCAGCCCTTTTACCACCGGGGCGCGCTCCAGGATGCCGACCTATGCGGTGGTGACCAACTCCACCTACGACGGATTGTGCTACAACGTGGACCGGGTGGTGGAGGAGCTGGCCAAGAGCGTTCCACGGCTGCATTTTGATGAGGCATGGTACGCGTATGCGAAGTTCCATGAGATCTACCGGGGACGCTATGCGATGGGGGTGCAAGACGAGATGCCGGGACGGCCTGTGATCTTTTCAACCCAGTCCACGCACAAGATGCTGGCGGCGTTCTCAATGGCTTCCATGGTGCACGTGAAGCTGAGCCCACGGGCTCCGCTGGACTACGACCAGTTCAATGAAGCGTTTATGATGCACGGCAGCACATCGCCTTTCTATCCGTTAATTGCGTCCATTGATGTGGCGGCAGCGATGATGGATGAGCCGGCCGGCCCGACGTTGATGAGCGAGACGCTGCAGGACGCCATCAGTTTTCGCAAGGCGATGTCTTCGATTGCGCACCGGCTGCGCAAGGCCGAGCAGGGCTGGTTCTTCCGTCTCTACCAGCCTGAGTACGTCTTTGATCCGTTGGATGGAAAGACCTATCTGCTGGAGGAGGCCGCCGATGGTTTACTGACGAACCGCTCCAGCGCCTGGACGTTGAAGCCGGGTGAGGAGTGGCACGGTTACCAGGACGAGGATATCGCCGACGACTACTGCATGCTGGATCCGGCCAAGGTGACGATTCTTTCGCCGGGAGTGAACGCCCAAGGCGTCTTTGCCGATTGGGGGATTCCGGCGGCGATTCTGACGGAGTTTCTGGATGGCCGGCGAGTGGAGATTGCGCGGACCGGAGACTATACGGTGCTGGTGTTGTTTTCTGTGGGCACCAGCAAGGGAAAATGGGGAGCGCTGCTGGAGAATCTGTTCGAGTTCAAGCGGCTGTATGACAGCGAAGCTCCGCTGGAAGAGGCTCTGCCGGAGCTGGTAGTGAAGTATCCTGCACGCTATCGCAATGTGACGCTGAAAGATCTAAGCGATGAGATGCATTCCGTGATGCAGCAATTGAAGCTGCCGGCGCTGGTGAATGCAGCCGCCGACGAGGACTTTGATCCGGTGTTGACGCCGGCCCAGACGTACCAGAAATTGTTGCGCGGCGAGACCGAGAAGGTGCGGTTTGCCGAGATGGCTGGACGCATTGCCGCAGTGATGCTGGTGCCGTATCCGCCGGGAATCCCGATGTCGATGCCGGGCGAGCGGTTGGGCAGCTCGGAGAGCCCGGTGATCAAACTGATTCTGGCGATGGAGGAGTTCGGCAAGCGCTTCCCGGGATTTGAGCGGGAGACGCACGGCGTGGAGGTGGATGAGAACGGAGATTATTGGATGCGCGCGGTGATTGAGACCGGGGGCGCACGGAAGAACGGGCGCAAGCAGAAGGGGCCGAGTTCGGCTCCGCCGGTGCGGCGGCGCAAGAAGAGCCTGCCCGGGGACGACGGGCCGCCAGGGCCGGGCACGCCGATCCGAATCTCGCCAGAGAGGTAGCCACTCTCACAGGCCGGCATAGCCAGAGCGCTGGATGCGTGATGGCGTGATGGATGGAGTAGCCCATGATGTGAGAGTTCGCCCACACGGAGCCGTTTGCGGAGGATGGTCCCGGAGGCGCGCGCGGCTTGGCGGTTGCGGGCAAGACGACCTTGGTTTGCCTGGCTTGCTTGATAGCGCAGAAAGCTTGGGTGGTTCCCGTGGACGGCGGTTCGGGGGAGGGTCTCTTTGGCCGACGCTGCGTTGAGAGGCGCGCCGGGGAGAGGCTGGGCTGCTGCAAGGAGAGGCTGGATGGAGATTGATCTTGCAACGGCACAGGCTCCGGGTGAGGCGGTTCGGGCGCAGGTCTGCGTGGTGGGGGCTGGGATCGCCGGGCTGGTTTTGGCAAGAAGGCTTGCCCTTGGCGGCGTCGATGTGGTGGTGTTGGAGGCGGGTGGAAGGGGCCTGGAGACCAGCGGGCAGGGGATGTTTGGCTCCGTAGAGTTGCAGGGGCAGCCGAACGTGGGGACGGTTGAGGGGCGGTTCCGGGTCTTTGGAGGCTCGTCGCTACGCTGGGGTGGGCAGGTGCTCTCCATGGGGGGTGGGACGGCGTGGCTGGTGTGCTGCGAGGATCTGGCTCCCTATGTGGCAGAGGCCGAGGGTCTGCTTGGAGTGGGGAAGCTTCCCTTTGAGGCAGCAGGTTTCTTTGCGGCTATCGGAGAGGCTATGCCGCAACTTCTGACTGGGCTGCAGGAGGTGGACGCAACGGTTTCAAAGTGGATGGCGTTTCCGCGGCGGAATCTGGCTGCTTCGCTGGGCAAGGAGCTGGCGGGCAGTGCCCGGGTGTATCTGCATGCCCAGGTGGTGGAGTTGCAACTGGGCGCGGGAGGACGTGGCGCAGGGGAGGTGGCGGACCGGGGAGGCAATCAGGATCGAGTGGGGGCTGTGGTGGTGAAGACTCCGGCGGGGGCGCTGGTGCGGTTTGAGGCTGAGGAGGTGGTTGTGGCGGCCGGCACGGTGGAGACGGCGAGGCTACTGCTGGCGTCTCGCTCGGTGGCCAAAGAGGGGGTGGGCAACGACGAGGGCCAGGTAGGGAGGAACTTTCACGATCATCTGACGCTACCCGTAGCGACCTTTAGGGGAGAGGCTCGGGCGCGGGTAGCCGGTGAGCTGCGGCCCTGGGTGTTCTTTAGCGGTGCAGGCGATGTGCGCGGTGGCACGCTGCACAGCGTGAAGCTGGAAGCTTCAGCGGCGTTGCGGGAGAGGCTGGATCTGAATCCGATCCTGGCTCATCTTGCGATTGCGGAGCCGGAGGGGTCGGGGATTGCAGTGGTGCGGGAGATGCTGACCTCTGTCCAGAGAGGTGAGGCTTGCAGGGCGCTGGCCACGCATGCGGTGAAGATTCCGGGAGCGATGCTGGAAGGCGCCCGAATGATGCTGGAAGCCAAGCTGAAAAACCGGAGGTTTCTCTCCAAAAGGGCGGAGTTGCGGCTGCAGTTCAATGTGGCGCAGGATGCTCCGTCCAGTTCCCGGATTTCGCTTGGGAGCAGCGTCGATCGGTTTGGAGTGCCGCAGGCGGTGGTGGACTGGCGCGTGACCGGACACGAACTGGGCTCGATACGTCGCTATGCGGCGCATCTTCAGGAGCAGTTCCAGAGGGTGGGGCTGACGGGTGTGCAGTGGGCCAAGGGGGTGCTGGAGGGTGACGAGCCGATGGAGGGTCTTGAGGATGCGCGCCACGCCATGGGAGGCGCCTGCATGGGGACAGATCCGCGCAACAGTGTGGTGGATGGTGAGATGCGAGTGCACGGGGTGGAGAATCTGTCCCTTGCCAGCGCGGCGACGTTTCCCGATGGAAGCGCGCAACTGCCGACGCTGACGATGATGGCGCTGGCGTTGCGGCTAGCGGAGAGGATCCGGGCGAGACTGGCTAGCTGAGAACTGCAGTTCCTGAGGTTCGGAGAGATGGGCAGCGATACTGCTGCTGGCTGGAAGCGAGGATTCGACTGGATGGCGCGACGGGCTTCGGGGTGAGATGAGGGGGTGAGAAGAAAGTGCGCGGGTAGGCACCAACGAAGAGTGATGGAGGAGAGCCGAACCGGTGAAGCTGCTCGGCGCGGGGCACGAGCGGATTGGAGAAAAGCCTGCTTTTTTCCGCTAGCTTTGTTTTCGAGGAGGAGTTACGATCTAACTTATCCTGAGTCTAAGCAATATCGAGTCTGCTTTATGGCGAAAAGCTGCCTGCTCCCGGGAGGGTTCCGTAGTTTTCGCTGGTGCTTTTCTCACGCTTGACCAACAAGTTTTTCCGAAGCGATTTTGGGCCCGAGGTGTCTCATGAAACATCGAGTTCTGGTTGTCGACGACGACCATCTGGTAGCAGACACACTCAATCTGGTCTTTCAAGCCAACGGCTACGAGTCCGAAGCGGTTTATTCAGCCGCTGAAGGGCTGGACCGCGCGCGTAGTTTCAATCCATCGCTTCTGCTTTGCGACATCTCCATGCCCGAGACCAACGGTCTGCAACTGGCCGAGACCCTGCAACACGAGATGCCGGAGTGCAAGCTGCTGATGCTGACGGCGTACTCCAACAACGTTGCGAAGCTGGAGCAGCAGGTGAGCCGTACCCGTCGGCCGCTGAAGCTGATCAACAAGCCTTGTCACCCCGAGATTCTGCTTCGCGAGGCAGAATCTCTGCTGAAGTCTGCCTGAAGGGCTTTGGCCGCGTGGAGTGCGTGCTCTGCGGTGGATGGGTTTCAACAGAACGCCCTGGGTCAATTTTTGCGGGTGTGAGGTGAAGTGCGAGATCGCACGAACGCGCTCCTATGGAGGGTAGTTTTGCGTTTGGGGCTAAGCGTTTGGCTGCTGTCTTCGCGCTTCCCTGGAAGGCTTGCGCTGCGGCCGTCTGCATACGGCCCTGTTCGGTCACCATCCAGTGAGACGCGCTCGACTGTGAACTATGCATGGACATGCGGACGGCTGGCCACAACCAGATTCTCTGGTCCCGATGGAAGGGAAAACCTGTTGTGATTTCGCATTTGGACTCTTCTTTAGATGGCTGACGATATCCCCAGCTTCGCGGATCTTCGCCGCTCCCGCACGCGCAAGTTGACGCCCTCCAAGGCTCTGGCTCCGTCGCTGTTTGACGCCGCGGGCGCACGGGATGAGGCCGTGGAGAAGCCGCGCCCAGCCGAACAGGCGGAGGGACAAAATCCTGAGAGGGAGTTGACGTCCCAGCGCGCGGCGGCGCTGCCGGTGGTGTTTACGGTTGGAGAGCTTGTCCGCCAGGTGCGGAATCTGGTGGAGCGCGCTCATGACCACATCACGGTGGAGGGGGAGATCTCCAACTGGCGGCCTGCGTCGAGCGGTCACTGCTACTTTACCCTGAAGGACGCCGAGGCCCAGCTTTCCATCGTCCTGTTTCGCCGTCAGGCCGCACTGCTTCGCTTCCGCCCCAAAGACGGAGATTCGGTCCGGGTTTCCGGGGCGCTCTCCGTTTACGAGCCGCGCGGCCAGCTTCAACTGGTGGCGGAGACGATGCAGCAGACGGGATTGGGCGCGGTTCTGGCAGCTACCCAGGCTTTGAAGGAACGTTTGCGCAGGGAGGGGCTGTTTGCCAATGAGCGCCCGCTGCCGCCGTTTCCGCGTTGTATTGGGGTTGTGAGCAGCCTGCATGGCGCGGCGTTGCGGGACATCATCAAGGTGTGCCGGCGCCGCCACGCGGCGGTTGGTTTGTTGATCTACCCGGCTGCCGTGCAGGGACCAAACTGCCCGGCCGAGGTAGCTGCAGGGGTTCGCTGGTTTAGTGAGCGCGCGGAGTTGGCGGCACAGGCGGCGGGCTCTGTTCCGACGCTGGAGGAGGCGCGGGCGCAGGAAGGCGTGGTGGATGTGATTCTGGTGGCGCGCGGCGGAGGTTCGTGGGAGGATCTGCATGGCTTTGACGACGAGCGGGTGGCGCGGGCCATCGCCGGCTCGTTTGTGCCGGTGATTACGGGCATTGGGCACGCTACGGATACGACGATTGCCGATGCTGCCGCTGACCAGCATGCGCCCACGCCTTCTGCCGCTGCGGAGGTGCTGACGGCCGGGCACTACGGGCTTGCGGATCGCCTGATGAGGCTGGGGGCGCGGCTGGCGCGCTCTTGCCACTATAATTTGCTGCGGCTTCGGCAGAGCCTCTCCGCGCTGAACGCCGACGGCATTCTGCGCAGGACCCGCGCCGCTTTGGAGAGGCGTTCCCAGCGTCTGGACGATCTGACGGAACGAGCCGAGGCATCGATGGAGAAGAGCGTGCGGGGCCGCCTGGGACGCTTGCAGCAACTGGAGGCAAGGATTGGGCGTCAGCACGTGTCGCTGCATCTGGCCCGCCAGCGCCAAAGCCTGCAATCCCTGGAGCAGCGCCTGCACGTGGCGGGCACGGGAGTTCTTCAGGCGGTGGGAAGCCGGCTGGACAGGGCTATGGGCCGTTTGGAGACGCTGAGTCCGTTTCGAGTGCTGGAACGCGGCTATGCGCTGGTGTACGGCCCCGACGGCGAACTGCTGCGCGACGCAAGCCGGACCAGCGCAGGAAGCATGATTACCGCCCAGCTAGCCAAGGGCAGGCTGCACGCCAAGGTGACGGAGGGTGAGTAGGAGCTTGTAGCTCCGCCAGGCGCGAGAGTTGAGGGAGATCCTGCCCTTTGTGGGTTGCCGCCGGGAGAAAGTGAGATCGCTCAGCAGAGAGATTTGATGAGATTTCTCATGGTGCGTGCAGCGCCGCGGCGTCGAAGGAAGTTGTTTCCAGAGGGCGGTAAGCCCGCGGGACCGTTGGGGGAGCGGCATCCGGAGGCGGATTGCTCTAACATCGAGTGTGGACCTCACGTTGTAAGGATTCAGGATTCAGCATGCGGAAGCTATTCGGGACAGACGGAATTCGAGCAGTGGCGGGCGAAGCGCCGCTAGACAGGCGCACCATCTATGCGATTGGGGTCGCTCTTGGCACAAAGTTGAGCACCCATGCCCACTTTGGCAAGGGCGCCGGGGAGCCGGTAAGGGTTTTGATGGGGATGGACACCCGGGAGAGCGGGGTGTGGATTGGGGCGATGCTGGCCGCCGGTCTGCGCGCCGCGGAAGCGAGCGTCGAGTGCGCAGGGATTATCACCACGCCGGCGGTT
>DAHXNO010000198.1 GCA_027365345.1 Granulicella sp. | reverse complement strand
ATGCGGCGCTGTTGCATCGCGCAGTAGCCAACCTATTGGACAACGAACTGAAGCACGTGCCGGCGGGGTGCACCGTCACGATCTGCCTGCAGGTTGAAAACGGAGCTGCGAAGCTGGTGCTGGAAGATGACGGACCAGGATTTGAGGAGAATGTAAGGCGCGAGATCTTCGCGCACCGCGTGAAGGGGGAGGCATCCACCGGTCACGGACTGGGACTGGCGTTTGTGGAGGCTGTGATGCGAGCTCATGGTGGAACCGTATCAGCGTCCAACCGAATGGAAGGTGGAGCGCGGCTGATCATTACGTTACCACTTGCCTCCGCAGCCGGGGAGACGGAGACAGCCACAGCGGCTACGATGGGCGTAGCCTGAGGAGCAAGCTTGTCGATGTGTGGGAAGACGGAGTGTCGCTGACAACAGAACGTTGTCCATGTCCGCGGCTCGCTCTATGCGTGCCTGTTTGCGATCTCTATGCATGGAGGGAAGAGGCACCAAGGCGGTTATAGGGAGCCTGGTATCTGAGGGCATCGCTGTGGAGCACGAGGCGAAGCAATCAATATCCCAGCGATAGAATCCCAGGGCAGTTTCAACAGATTTGTCCTTTGCTGGAAGGAGCGCACAAGCGCGCCAAGCTGCGCGGAGTGGTGCGCTACGAGGTTTTCCACGGAATCTTCTACGTTATCCAGAGCGGCTGCCAGTGGCGCATGCCTCCCGAAAGATGGCCCTAGGTGGACGACGGTATATTCATATTTCGCCAAGGGGAGCGAGTCTGGAGCGGGGGAGGCAGCGCCGGACAGAAGCCATCCTATGCGGGCAAGAAGGCGCCGGGCATGAAGCGTCACACTGCCCGGCAAATAAAGCAAGAGAGGGTGCAGGTTGTGCACCCTCTCTTGAGTTACTACAGGTTGGTGGAGATTAGAAGCTGAACCGCGCCTGAAGTTGAATGGTTCTGCTACCCAGCGCGCCGGTTGCCGTTCCAAAGTGCGGGTTGATTTTGGCGATGGAGCCATCCGGATTGACGGAACCGAGGGTGGTGTCAATCGAGGATCCGTTGATGTTGGTCTCGTTGAAGAGGTTGTAGAAATCGGCGCGGAACTCAAAGACTGCGGCGTTTCCGAGGATGCGATTGTTGGGCAGGCCGAATTGCTTGACCAGGCTGCCATCGACGTCGTTATAGCGTGGCCCGTTCAGGCTGTTGCGATGGATGCCGGGGGTTGGCACGGGTGCGGTGTTGGGGAAGGTTGGACCGGCAACATAGGTTGGCGCGAGGAAGTACTTGGTTGGGTTCGCTCCGTAGTTTGGATTTGGGGCTCCGTTGTCACCCTTGAATACGTTGTTGGCCGTCCTGGTGCCGGCGCCGCCCAGATACTCTGCGGGACGCAACGAGCCATAACCAGCGCCCTGATAGTAGGGAGCAATGGTTGTGTTGTAGAACGGGGTGAAGGGAAAGCCGGTATGCCAGTTCCAGATTCCGCTGAGGGACCATCCTCCGAGTGTCTTTTCCAGCAGACCGCTCTTATGGAAGAAGACAGGCTGCCACATTCCAAATGCCTTGAATGCATTCTGAACGTCGTAGTCTGACCTTCCGTACGCAGCGTGCGAATCATACGGGTAAGGATCTTCGTAGTAGGGGCCAGAGCCTTCATCCATGGATTTTCCCCATGTATATTGCCCTTGCAGGCTGAAGTTATCTGCGAAGTTGTGGGCGAGGGTGACAACCATTGCGTTGTAGTTGCTCTCACCGTTATTGGCATAGTAGTCGATGTAGTTGGATGCCGGGTTGATGGGTATTCCGTTGCCCATGGCGATTACATTGAAGTTGGACTGGATGATCTCATGCCGTCCCTGCTCGCCGACGTAGCCGAGGGTGAAGACCGAGTTGTAGGGCAGTGTGTATTCTTCCTGCAGGGAGTAGTGGTAGGTGGCAATGGTCTTTGGATTGGACTGAAAGGCTGTAAGGAAGACCGGCGAACCACTTGTGGGTAGATTGTTGGATCCGAAATGCCCTTCGGTGGCCGGGTTGGGAGCGAATCCGAAGAGCGACTTCACGCTGGTGGCAGTTTCATACAGGATGCCCGTGTTGGCGCAAGATGGATTGTTGGTATAGGGGTAGGAGCAGGTAAAGTTTGCCTGAAACGCGTTGGGCGGGTTACCGGCTCCGTTGCCGAGGATGGCAATCTCGTCCTGGTTATAGTTGATACCGAATCCGCCACGCACGACCATCTTGTGGCTCAAGCCGTTCGGCTGCCAGGAGAATCCGAACTGCGGCCCGAAGTTGGACTTTTGCGGGTCATACAGACGGCCACCGATGCGGACCTTCAGGTCAGTGAGTGTGTTGGCTCCGGAGCCGAAGTCGACGACGTCGAGGTTATTCTCTTTGGAATCCAAGGAGCCGAATTCCGACCAGCGCAGACCGAGATTTACAGTCAGATTGGGGAGGATCTTCCAGTCGTCCTGGATGAAGGCAGCGTACATATCGATGCGCTCGTCCTGCCGGTTGGCGAAGGGAATGCCGGTGGTGGAATTGAACTGTCCAGCCTCAAAATACGGAGCGTCGTTGGCGAAGTCCCAGAGGTTATCAAAGTTGTATGAGGGCCGCGCCGCATATGTTGGGTTGTTCAGGTAGTAGAGGCGTGTCAGCTCGCCACCGACCTTGATGTTTTGCGAGCTCAAGGTCTTGGTGAGCACGTCGTTGTAGTCGTAGGTCCACTGGTCGAAGTTGCTGGGACCGGGAGCACCGAAGAAATTGGGCGAAGCGGTTCCAATCTGGACGATGTTGTCTTGCGGGAGGCCGAAGGGTTCCTGCGGGTTTGTCTCTACTTCATTCCAGCGCCAGCCGGCAGCGTTTGCACGGGCCTGGTTCAAGAGTGTTGGAGAGAAGACGTGATTCCAGACTCCAGAGAAGGCATCGTTCACCTGGTCGTGATGCCAGAGGTTCGCCGACCGGACCGGACCGTTGTAGAAGGTGCTGGATACGGGCACCCAGTAGATGGTGAAGAAGGCGTGGTCCTTTTGGGTAGCGTAGGCGTCGACGCGGCCGTTGTACTGGACCTGGGATGTGGTGGATGGATTGATGGAGTTGTAGTAGGCAAGGTCAGGAATGCCATCGAGGCCGTTGCCGACGCCAGGGGTGAGGCTGTTGCCGCCGTAGGTTAGATCCTGAAGTCCCAAGCCGGTCTTGAGAGGCGAGCCGACGTCGAGTCCACCGGTTTCCTGCTGACAATCGACGCCTTGCGTAAGGCCGATGTCTTCGCAGGTTTCAGGGATGATTCCGGTGGCGGAGGGGCCTTCTCCGGGATAGGTGAGGTATTGGGAGGCGATGGTGCCGCTGGGAAGCGCGAGGCTATCAAACTGAGAGGTTTCATACCATCCCTGCGAGGTGGTGAGGGCCGATTCGGGGCTCGCTTCCACGTTGAAGAAGGCGAAGACCCTGTTCTTCCAGATTGGGCCGCCGATGCTGCCGCCGAAGTTGTTAGTACGCTCGTCGTCCCTGTTGACACCTTTGAAAGAGGCCGAACTGTTGGGGGTGACTCCGGCTACATAGCCGTTCCAGCGCTGGTAGGCGTTGAGACCCGGGCGCGAGGCTTTGAAGAAGCCGCTTCCGTGCACCTGGTTGGTGCCGGCCTTGGTGGTGACCTCTACCTGGGCGCCGGTGAAGCGGCCATTTTCGGCGTCGTAGCTGTTGGCTACCACGGTTACATCCTGAACCGAGTCCTCGCTGGGTGTAATGACCGAAGTTCCGCCCCAGACGGCGCTGACGGTGCTGATGCCGTCAATGGTAATGCCGTTGGTTTCATATTGCCCGCCGAGGGTATTGATCTGAGGTCCGTTTTCGGTCTGGAAGATGCCGGATGCGCCGTTGGAGGATCCGCCCGGGCCCATGGTTCCGGGCAGGTTGTTGGTGCCGCCGCCGCTAGCTTGAGAGCCGTCTCCGAAGGTTCCTGGCGTTAGTTGCAGGAGTTGGAAGACGTCGCGGTTGAAGGAGGGCATGTGTTGAATTTCATTGCTGTTGATGGTGGTGCTGAGGGTAGCGGTCTCAGTATCAAGGCGTCCCACATGGGCGGCGTTGACGGTGACCGCCTGGGCGGCTGTTCCCAAGGCAAGCTGGACGTCAATTGCATTGGCCTGCTCGGGGAGGATTTGAATATTAGTCAAGGTCTTCGGCTGGAAGCCATGCGCAGAGACGGCGAGGGTGAAGTGATCGGGTGGGAGGGCATTAAACGTGTAGATGCCTTTTGCCGACGTTACCGCAGTCTGTTGGTGGTTTGTGGCGGTATCGGTCAGGGTGACGGTTGCGCCGGGAATCAGAGCTCCGGTTGGGTCCGTGACTGTACCCTGAATGGAGGCATTGAACTGAGCGCTGGCCAGAAGAGGCAAGAACATGCCCAAGACCAGGAGGCAAACGATGCGAAACAGCGTTCGTCCGGTTGCCTGGTATGAACTTGCGGTTGCTCCACGCGGGAGCGGTGAAGTTGAGACTGGGTAGTTTGACGTCATAATTAACCTCGCGAAAGATTTCCACAGGTCGCTCGCTCGAAGAATGTTGCGGCATGTTTGGCTGCGCAGCCCTCGAAACGACATGCGAAATTGATTGCGCAGTCAAACTAACATCTTGCGAAAACGATTGTCAAGGCGAAAAGGAAGATGAAAAAAAGCTGCCTCGCCACGCGATGGGGAGGCGCACAAGCAAAGGCGAGCTCAGTTGGCGGTGCAGCATGGCTAAGGGTTTGATCGCAGGAGGCTTATCCGCCCTGGTCGAGTCGGCGAGGCGCAGCGACTGGAGAAGGTTCTGGCCAGTCAGGGGGCAGGATCTGCTTTTCGGACAGGCCCTCGCGGATCGATAGCTGCCTGGGATGCCAGATGGCTGGGGGTGGTCTGGCGAGCAAGTTCTACGGAGGCAGTGGTGGCGCCTCTTGCTCTAAAGCGTAGGCGGTAATCTCCCGTTGTTTGGGTTGCCCAGACGTTGCAGGGACGGATGCGGATGGATTTGGATGGAGGGACCTCCTCCCTACGCAGCCATTGCCTCTGGTTTGCCAGAGGCGACGACAATCGCTGCGCGATCGCTTTTCGCCCCAGGTGGGTTCAAGCCGAACTTCGGGATCCAAGGAGATACGGTGGAGGAGGCTGACAAAGATTTGCCAGAGGCAGACCGATCTTTGCTTTAGAAGCCCGAGTCAACGGGTGGAGCAAGGAAGGGATGGCATGAGGTGGGGGTTCTGCTGCGCCCCATCCTGGGAGGCAGGATGGGGCGCTGAGTGTTTATTGATTTGAACCAGAGCCGGCACCTGAACCAGAGCCGGCGCTTGAGCTGGAACCAGAACCGGCGCCAGATGGGGATGAGGATCCGGGGGTGGAACCGGTTGAGTTCGGCGAGGCCTGTCCCGATGTGGCGCCCGGAGCGGATGACGGAGACAGCGGAACGATGATGACGTCATTCACTTCAGGCTGCATGGTGGCCGCACCGCAGTCCTTGTTATTCCCCGCAGCATCAAACCGGCAGCCATAGAGCCCTTCCGTGGGAACGCCGCAATCGCCGGCATTCAGTTCCGAGACCCACCAGCCTGAGCCAACCGGCCGTTTGTGTGGGTTGCCCTTGGCGTAGATGGCCATCAGGGTGGATCCGGAGGCTGATTGTCCGTTTCCGCAGGTAAAGTCCCTATCGTTGCTTATGTAGAGCATCTTGTCTCGATTGTCCCACGCCTCTTGCACGAGTACGGGGTTACCCGAGTTGTCGACGTCCAACTGTTCGCTCCAGAAGGAACGATCGTGCGGACTTCCCTTAAAGTGAACTGAGGCTTTCCCCTTGCCGAACACGGTGGTGTCTGGCTTTTTGACGGCCTTCGGGCCCGGCTTGGGTGTTTTCGCCTTGGCCTGAACAGGCGGCGTAACGTGGACGTTTGGCACGGACGGGGCAGGTTGTGGAGCGGGTTGCGTAACGGGTTGATTTGCAGCCACCTCTGGTTTTGGAGACTGCTTACAGGCATTGGTCATCAACACCAGCGCAGTTGCCAGGGTGATGACACCGGTACGGGCTAGCAACACTTTCATATCGATCCTTTCTATTTGAAGGAACCCGGCATTTCCGGACTCGCGGAGCCTGGAGATGCCGCCTTTCCCTCAGCGAAATGTTCTCTACCAAAAGCAAAACCACGGGTTATTCAGCCATCACGTTCGGGGCGCCCAACGGGGGGCGCGACTCGCGCTCTGCTGTTTTGAACTGCTCAGCGGTACCATAGAATCGATTCTGCTTCAAGCGGGATGGTTGCCTCCGGGTGATAGGGAATCAGGCGAGGGGTAAAGTCACCCGAGGGTCGAAGCGCAGGCGCAGACGCTGTGTAGTGAGGGCTGGTGCTGTCCTGGCTGGAAGCTTCCAGGACCATGGGGATCCGAACTGGTTCGCCTCCATCGGCCGGTTCAGCATAGAGCTGTACCAGCACCGCGTCGGGGCTCAGATCGCCGAGGTAGACCTGAACCCGAAAACGGTGTTCCTCTCCTGTGGTTTCAACATCAAACGACAGGAAATGAACTTTGGGCCAGGCATCAGCCAGTTGTTGCCGCCAATGGAGCAGGTCTGTGGCAACATTGGACCCCGATTTGCTTCGCCGCAGGTAGTTGGTTGCCAACGGGACATAGTACTTTGTGGTGTATTCCTGGACGCAGCGTGTAGCGGAAAAGACAGGCGTGAGTTGCGCCATGCTGGCGCGCACGCGACGGATCCATGCGGTCGGCATGCCGTCTTCGCCCCGGCCGTAAAACTCTGGTATCACCTGTTGTTCAAGCACCTGATAGAGTTGTTCCGCGTCCGCATCATCCTGGGCTTGATTGTCGGAATGTTCTTGGCCATCGCCCAGTGCCCAGCCCACCTCAGGTTGATAGGCCTCTGCCCACCAACCATCCAAAACAGAGAGATTGAGTCCACCATTGACGAGAACCTTCATGCCACTGGTGCCGCATGCCTCCCAGGGACGGCGAGGAGTGTTCAGCCATACGTCGACTCCATACACCAGATGTTCGGTGAGGCGCATATCGTAATCGCTCAAAAACATGACCTTCGAGCGGGCTTCGGTGTGACGAATGAATTGGATCCATTGGCGGATCATCTCTTGTCCGGCTCCATCTTGCGGGTGAGCCTTGCCGGCAATCACGAGTTGGACGGGACGGTCTTTGTTGTTGAGGATAGACAGTAGGCGTTCCTTATCCTTGAGCAACAAGTTGGGCCGCTTGTATGTGGCGAAGCGCCGAGCAAAGCCGAGGGTGAGCACGTCAGGGTCAAAGAGAGTTTCAAGCTGCTTGAGTTCATCCGCCAGAGCGCCCTGTCCTGCTGCCTGCCGCGCCAGTCGCTTGCGCAGGAATTCGATGAGAGATCTTCTTGAGGCCGAGCGCATCTGCCAGAGCCGGGCGTCGGGAATCCGGGAGAGATTCTCGCCAATTTTGGGGAGTTCACAGTTCCAACGTTGCCGTCCACAAACCTCCGTCCACAGGTCGTCCGCCCCTTTGGAATCCCAGATAGGAACGTGCACGCCGTTGGTGACAGAACCGATGGGCACGTCGTCTTCCGGCCATCTGGGAAAGATATCCTGGAAGAGGTGGCGGCTTACTTTACCGTGCAGGATGCTTACACCGTTCACGGCGCCACTGCCCCGGATGGCCAGGAGGGCCATGTTGAAAGGTTCATTCGGATCGTCAGGATTTTTGCGTCCCAGGGCCAGAAAATCTTTCATGCAGATCCGCAAGACATCTTGAACGTAGGACCGGAAGTGGGTCTCCACCAAGTTAGGAGCAAATAGATCAAAGCCGGCTGCAACCGCGGTGTGGGTGGTGAAGAGGTTGCCAGCGCGTGTAGCGGTCAACGCAGTGGCGAAGGGAACCTTCCTGGCTTCCATGTAGTCTCGCGCACGTTCGAGGGTTGCAAACGCGGCATGCCCCTCATTGAGATGGCATATCTCTGGTCGAATCTTCAGTTCGCGCAGCAGCCGCCAGCCGCCGATGCCAAGCACCAACTCCTGTTGGATGCGCAAATCCGGACCGCCCCCATAGAGTTCGCTGGCGATGCCGCGATATTCGGGAAGATTGGCTGGATCGTTTGTGTCGAGAAGATAAAGCTTGGCCCGGCCCACCTCGGCCTGCCATGTGCGGAGGAACATCTGGAATCCAGGTAGTTGAAGACGTATTCTCAACCACTCCCCATTGCTTTTCCGAACGGGCCGGATAGGGAGTTGTCCTGGGTTATTGAAAGGGTATAGCGCCTGTTGCCTGCCGTCGGCGTCGATCCTCTGACGGAAGTAGCCGACCTGATAGAGCAGTCCGATTCCAACAACGGGAACGCCGAGATCGCTGGCAGCCTTGAGTTGATCGCCGGCAACGTTGCCCAGACCACCTGAATAGATGGGCAGCGCATCGTTGAGCATGTACTCCATGCTGAAATAAGCGACCGTCTTGAGGGGGCTCCTGGAGTAGGTTCGTTCGAACCAACTCTGGGTCTGCTCCCTCCCCTCTCTTCGGCGGTCTAGCTCGGCAAGCGCCTCTCGAAATTTCTTGCTGGCGGCAACCTTCTTTAGCCGTTCGGCTGAGACGGTCTGCAGCATGGCGCAAGGGTTCCGGGTCAGCTCCCACAGGTCAGGATCCAATTGGCTCCAGAGGTCATCTGCGGCGTGGTTCCATGACCACCGCATGTTGAGTGCGAGCTCTGTCAGGGCTTCTTTGACAGCGGCTGGGGACGAGAAATCGACTTCCATGGGTGGCTCCCGCAGTTCGGAGGTGTTTGAAAAGGCAACCTCTTTAGTTTAGGACGCTTTGCAGACTGAGCGGTTGCCCCTTGTTCCGCAAAAGATTCCGGGCGTGGGCAACCTCTTTATTTGAAAGGCGTCTATACCTAGTGAAGCGATAGAAGCGTTTTTGGGCGGCAGATTGCGCTTTGGCTGAAAGTCTGCTTCGGCATATCAGGCACAGTGGATGTTCCCAAGGCGCTTTGCGCGGAGGATGTTTTATCACCAGCAATGTGGCGTGCTTCAGAAGCAGGCGAGAGAGAAGAACGCACGAGGGTGACGAAGGGATGTTCATGAAAGGCCGCGGGAGGGAGCAAGAGACTGAGTCGGGTGTTTTTGTGCAGCAGGTTTCAGAAGGACGGATGGCGCGCTTTTGCGGCAGGTTTTGCGGAATCGCTGCGGTTGCTGAGTTACGAGTCTGGCTCTGGCTGCATGGCTCCGGACCTTGATGGTTGAGGTCCTGTGGATTTGCCCGTCGGGGACGGAGGTAGAGGCTTTCGTTTTCCAGTGGTTGTGCCGGCGCAGGCAGGAGCCTTGTGGCCGGTGCTTCCTGGGCAAAGATGCGGTTGCCCAGGTGCTCAGGAGCAACTCGGCGATGCTTCAGGGGGCATCCACGATTGTTGTTTTCTGGGTGGAGTTGGCAGTCGTTTTTATGCCTCGGCGCCGGTTGGCCGTGGCCAAAGTACAAACCTGCTGGTTTTTAGCATGAGAACCTGCTTTTGTATGCGCGACATACTGTAACGGAGATCCTGCCTCTTGCAGCCGTATTCGGCTTGAGGTCGAACGTTAGAACGCAACACGTTTTGGGAGTACGAAAAGGGAGATTTTTATGATGAAATTAGTTCGTTTGATGGCGGTCGCTGCCTGTTCCGCCGTTTTCCTGTTACCCATGGCATCTGCTGACAGCATCAAGGTCGATTACAACCATCACTTGAATTTTTCGCAATACCACACCTATTCCTGGGGCAAGGTATCCGTATCTGATTCACTGGTTGCACAGCGCATTCAGCGAGTGGTCAACGAGGATCTTCAGAAGGCGGGATGGAAGGAGGTTCCTACCGGTGGTGAGGTCACCGTCATGGCGCATGACAACGTCCACAATGAACAGGAGGAGGAGACTTACTACGACGGCATGGGTGGCGGCTGGGGTGATGGCTGGGGATGGGGTGGATGGGGCATGGGCATGGGTGGCGGCCTCGGCATGGGCATGGGTGGCGTGTCCACGACTTCGGTGGAGAATTACCGCGTGGCGCACCTTGTGATCGACATGTTCAATACGAAGTCAAAGGACCTACTGTGGCGGGGCGTATCGCGAGGAGAACTGTCCAACAAGTCGGCTGCCAACAGAAAGCGCTTATATGAGGACATCGATAAGATGTTCAAACACTTCCCGCCGGAACCAAAACACTAAGGGATGCCTTGGCTGCCGGCTGCTCTATGCCGGCCCAAATGGAGCACGGTGCGACTGGTTTGCAACTTTGTCCGGAGATCTGGCTTCGCCAGGAGTCCGTGGGCCGGTTTGCATGCCAGCGTACCGTGTTCAGCGTTTGTATCAGGCGACCGGGGATGAGCTTGCTGACTCCTGGCGCCTGTTTTGGGGCTTCTGGATGCGCACCGAGTGCGCCGCCTTTCGTGCTGTTGCAGGGCTAAATGCTTCCTCGATACCCGATAGCAGGAGCACGGTCTGAAGGGCAATGAACCCGTAGCTTTGGTCAGGTCGCTCAGGCAGTTTGGCGCTGGGGATAAGAGCTATCTTGGGGAGAAGCGCCGCTACGTTCCTGGCCAGCAAGCTCGCCAACGTTTGTTCATTCGCTCTTTCTTGCTTGTGCATGGCGCGGATAGCTTTCCTCCGGGTGGCTCTCGTTGTAGAATATTCGCAATCTGGTTCTTTCCGAGCCGAGTCACACCGCCGTTCGACGTACAACGTTTCGATAGGGTATCTTCATGGCCTCGCCAGTTTTTACAATGTCTCAGCGCTACTCGACTGCGGCGAATCCAGCCACTCAGGGCCTTTGGCAACCATGCAGACCGTTTTTGCTTACGCAACACCTGCAACTGACTTCCTGCATGCTGTCTCCTGCAGGATTCTCAGCTTGAGGTCGAACGTTGTAACGAAACTTGCTCGGGGAGTACGAGAAGGAGGGTTTCTCTTATGATGAAATTATGCCGTTTGGTTGTGGCTGCCGCATGCTGTTCTGTATTTGTGTTGCCCATGGCGTCTGCCGACAACATCAAAGTCGACTACAGCCATCAGACAAATTTTTCCCAGTTTCACACCTATTCCTGGGGCAGAATACAATCCAGCGATTCACTGGTTGTACAGCGCATTCAACGAGAGGTCAACCTTGTGCTGCAAGAGAGTGGATGGCGGGAGGTTCCTACGGGTGGGCAAGTCACCATCATGGCTCGCGACCAAATCCACAATGAACAGGAGGAAGAAACCTTCTACGAAGGTATGCGTTTTGGGATGTCCTCCACGTCGAACTACACCTACCAAGTGGGGCACCTTGTGATCGCAATGTTCGATACGCAGTCCAGGAACTTGCTGTGGCGAGGCGTGTCTCGGGGAGAGTTGTCGGACAATCCATCTGCGAACAGAAAGCGTTTGTTCCAGGACATCCGTATGATGTTCAGAAATTTTCCGCCAAAGCAGAAAGACTGATGGCAATCCTGGCTGCTGGTGTCTTCATGCCGGCATAAGGCGCGTGCGTTGCGATGCCTTTGCAAGCCTTTTGGGGGAACTGGCGACGCCAGCAGGCCAGCGAAGGGTTTGGATGCAATCGTACCGTGTGTAGCTGCCTTGCGGTTGTCTTGAAGAACTGCGCGGACAATCTCTAACAAGGAGTGTCCAACCTGGGGCCTCAAACTATGGCCGGCCCTACTAGACTGACTGTCTCCTGTGCGCTCATCCTAACCAACCCGGATCAGTTGGTTCAGCGCTGCATTCGGTGACGAGGTCAAGGTCTCCTCCACGCTCGAATTTCCGGTTGCTCCAGAGACTTCTGGACTGCCGTTACCTCGGGTTGCAGCTTGATGGATTGAATCGGAGGCCCAGCAGGTTGTTCCAACTCCTGTGGCAGCGCGGGCCAGATGGTCTGCACCTTGCAGATCGCGCCTCCCACCTTCTACCATCCAGAGCGGACAAAGCAAAAGCAAACCGCCAGATGAGATTTTGGACATCCTCACTGGCTCAAGAAGCAGGATTGCTCTGCCCCTTCGCCATCGGTCCCTGGCGTAGCATAGAGAGAAAGTCAGAACGGTTGAGGTTTGCGTTGACCAAAGGGATCTCGCTTAGGGCACTCAGATTATGCCCGTCAGGGCCGGAACCATCATTGGATCGGCTCTGGGTCGACGGGCGCGAGACTCTTCCGGTATCCTAGTGCTCGAACCAATACATACCGGTCGTAGGGCAAGCGCCCGGAGCTTTTGACCCGCTCTGCAAAACAGGTGGGCTAGAGGCGAGGCAAATCAAGGAGAACTGCTATGCGTAGTCTCAGATATTCGGCACTTGTCGCGATGATCGGATTCATTCTGGCGGCAACTGCCAAGGCGCAGATTTCATTTGGAATTGATATCGGTGGTTATCCCGAGGGTCCGCCAGTATGCCAATACGGATACTACTCCTACCCCCCCTACTCCTGTGCTCCCTACGGGTATTACGGCCCGCAGTGGTTTACCGGTGGACTGTTTATCGGCGCGGGACCGTGGTACCACTATGGCTGGGGTGGACGTGGCTGGGGCGGCGGCGGTTGGGCTCGCGGCGGCGGTTGGGCTCGCGGTGGCGGCTGGGGCGGTGGCCGTGGATTTGTAGGCGGCGGCTTCCATGGTGGCGGAGGAGGCTTCTATGGCCGTGGCGGGTTCCATGGTGGTGGCGGGTTCCATGGCGGCGGTGGAGGAGGCTTCCATGGTGGCGGCGGTGGACGCCGCTAACTTGATGGGTTCATGTTATGTTCCGTGCGGCTGCCCAGCAGGGCAGCCGCTTCTTTAACTCCATCGCCGGGCCTGAACTCACCGCCTTTCAGTGACCGTTATGTGAACCCCATCTTGTACGGCGGTGCGGACGCGGCAACGATTTGACATCACTGCGCGAGGTTCTCTCCCTGGAGGTAACCTGCGCCGGGAAACTGAGCCGAGGAAAACTGGGAAAACCCCTCGGCAAGGGCTCTCAACTAGCTGATGTTCCGGCTCTGCGGGCCTCTGGTTAAGAAGGCGGCCAGGGAGCGTGAAGACGCCTCTGGCGGTACACTCGTGAGCGTGCAGGATTTCACTTGGAAGCAGAGATGGGTGCTGGCATGGGCGCCGCCGGTTGTGGCCTGGCTGGTGCGAGCGCTGGGGGCGACATTGCGGTATCGCGATGTGTGCGCGGCGCAGACGGTTGCCGGGCAGTTGATTCCTGGGCCGGGGATCTTCTGCTTCTGGCACTGCGCCACCTTAATCTGCGCGCATCGATTTCGGGATATGGGGGTTGCGATTCTGATCTCGCGGTCGTTCGATGGGGAGTTGATCGCCCGGACGGTGGAACGTCTGGGCTTTGTAGCAGTGCGAGGGTCAAGCTCACGCGGTGGGGCCACAGCGCTGCGAGCCATGCAGCAGGCCTATATCGATGGACGCAAGTGCGCCTTTACGGTCGATGGGCCAAGAGGACCGGCACGCGTGGCCAAGCCCGGGCCGGTTCATCTGGCCGAGTTGACGACCGCGCCTTGGATTGGGGCTTACCATGCCCAGGCCTCGCGGGCCTGGTATCTGAACAGTTGGGATCGTTTCGCCATCCCCAAACCGTTTGCGACGGTTACCGTTGGGTGGGCAGCGCATGTGGGCGCGGATTTGGAGTTGCTGCAGCGGGCCATGGCGGAGGCCGAGGCCTTGTCTTCGCCGCAGAAGGTTGCAGTGGTCCAGGGCAGTGATTGACGGTGGCGCGCCCGGCGTTGGGCTTGCCCGGGCTTGGGGTTAGTTTTCCCGGGCTTTGCGTTAGTTTTCCCGGGCTTGGGGTTAGTTTTCCCGGGCTTCGCCGGGGCAGCGGCAAGGGATGGTGGAGCGGTGGGTGGTTATAGCGTCTGGCTCCCGAAGCTGGTCTTTGGGCGCCGCGATCGAGGGATGTTGAGGGCGAATGCAGGTTTCAGAGTTTCACTACGATCTTCCCGAGGAGTTGATTGCGCAGCGGCCGGCCAAGGTGCGCGGAATGAGCCGAATGCTTACGCTTGATCGGAGCAGCGGAGCGTTTGCGGACCGTCGATTCCGGGAGTTGCCGGGGCTGTTGAAGCCCGGGGATCTGCTGGTGCTGAATGATTCACGCGTCATCCCGGCAAGGCTCTATGGCCGCCGGTTGGGAGGGATGACGGAGGAGAGGCTGGCGCCCCAGGGAGTGGTGGAGGTGCTGTTGACCGAGAGGCTGACGGGAAGCTCTGTTGCCGGGCGAGAGGAGCGGAGAGCTGAGCCTGGGGCCGACGGCCAGGAGTGGAACGCGTTGGTAAGGCCGGCGAAGAGGGCGCCGGTGGGAGAGACGCTGCTATTTTTTGCTCCGGGTTCTGCGTCGCGTTCTGCGCAGGCACTGCTGCGCGCTACGGTGACAGGAGCAGGGGAGTTTGGTGAGCGGAGACTGAGGTTTGAGCCGGTGGAGGAGTTTTATGCCGTACTGGAGCGGATTGGGCATTTGCCGCTGCCTCCTTATATCCACCGGGAGAGGGATGTGCCGGACCGGGAAGAGGATCGCCAGCGGTACCAGACGGTTTACTCCCAGCCGCTGAGCCGCGAGGACGAGTCCGGTTCTGCCGCCGCGCCGACGGCCGGCCTGCACTTTACGCCGGAGATTCTCTCTGAGCTGCGTGGGCGTGGCGTGGAGATCGCGACCCTGACGCTGCATGTGGGGCTAGCAACCTTTCAGCCTGTGCGGGTGAGCCGGACCGAGGAGATTCGACTGCATGCGGAGTGTTACACCCTCTCCGCAGAGACGGCGGCGGCGGTGAACCGTGCGCGGGCAGAGAAGCGAAGGATTGTGGCCGTGGGGACGACGAGCACACGGACGCTGGAGCATGTGGCCCGCGAGGCGGAAAGGCGTGGCGCGGAGGTTGGGCAGGAGTTCTGGGCGCACTCCGGGAGCACGAGCCTGTTTTTGTCTCCGGGCGCGGAGTTCAAGGTGGTGGGCGGGTTGTTGACGAACTTCCATCTGCCGGAGTCGACGTTGCTGATGCTGGTGTCAGCGTTTGCGGGGCGGGAGCGGGTGCTGGCCGCGTATGCCCACGCCGTCCAGGAGCGGTACAGGTTTTTCAGCTACGGGGATTGCATGCTGATTACCTAGATGGAATGACTGACGGATCGGCGGGCTGAGAGCGAGGATGCGGGGGATGGTCCGGATCGGTTCGGAGCGTTGCACGGGGTTCCCTGAAGATGCGAGTTTACCCGGATCTTCAGAGGAGCCCAACTCGCTGGGATGCGGGTGCGGCGCTGCGTCCCGAAGATAATTGCTCTACCATCGGAGCTGTATGAGAGATACGATGACCACGCACGGCGCGGCGAGCGAGCCGAAGAGCGATATCACCAACAAGCCTCCCGTCTATTTGCTGGACTCGATGGCGTTTATCTTCCGGGCCTATCACGCGATGCAGCGCTCAAGGCCGATGACGACGCGCACCGGGGTTCCAACCGCGGCGACCTATGTGTTTGTGAACATGCTCAACAAGCTGCGCGCGGACTTCAAGCCGGAGTATCTGGCGGCGGTCTACGACGTGGGAGCTCCGCTGCTGCGCGATGAGCTGGCGATGCAGATGAAGAGCGTGCGCAAGTTCAACGCGAAGACGCGGCAGTTTGAGATGGTGGAGTATGCGGGCTACAAGGCGAACAGGGCGGAGACGCCTCCGGATCTGATTCAGCAACAGCCTTATATCCGCAGGGCGCTGGAAGCGTTTCGGATTCCAATCGTGTACTACGAGGGCTTTGAGGCCGATGACGTGATTGGCACGCTCAGCCGCAGACTCGCAGAGCAGGGCCATCCGGTGTTCATCGTGTCGCCGGATAAGGACATGATGCAGTTGGTGAACGATAAGGTATCGATTCTGAATCCAACCAAAGATAACCTGATTCTGGATCCAGCCGGAGTGGAGCGGGTGCTGGGAGTTCCGCCGGAGCGGGTGGTGGACGTGATGGCGCTGCGGGGGGACGCGATCGACAACATCCCCGGAGCTCCTGGGATCGGAGATAAGGGATCGGTGGAGCTGATTCAGCAGTTTGGGACCTTGGAGGCGGCGCTGGACCGGACCGAGGAGGTGAAGCGGAAGTCGTATCGCGAGTCGTTGCAGGAAAATCGCGAAAATATTCTGCTCTCCAGGGAGCTGGTGACCATCCATACGACGGTGCCAATTGAGTTTTCGCTGGACGCGATGAGGACCCGCTCCGTGGACAGTGACGCCTGCCGGGCGCTGTTCGCCGAACTGGAGTTTTCAACGCTGTTGAAGGATCTGGCTCCTGATGCGAACGCGGCGGAGATCCGCTACAACTTGAAGCCGGGTGCAGAGGATCTGGAGCGGTTGCTGGCTGAGGCGCGTGAGGAGGAACACCTGGCCTTCGCCGTGGCCGCGGATGCGCAGGCGGTTGTTGAGGAGGCGGAAGGCACGGCCGATGCGGAGATAGAGCCGGAGCCGGAGCTTGCGGAGACGATGTTGTTGTTTGGAGAAGGCGGCGCAGAGACAGGGGCGGAGAGCCTGCACGCATCCGAAGAGGCGGCGACGATTCGGGTGGGTTTGGCGGTAAGCCCAGGGCTGGCGTTGGAAGCGGCGCTGGATGCGCCGGGGTTGCGCGCAGCTTTGGAAGATGCAGCGCTGCCCAAACAGGTGCATGACCTGAAGACGGTTCTGCGGGTGTTGGAGCCGCATGGAGTAAGGCTGGCGGGGGCGATTCGGGATGTGATGCTGGAGAGCTATCTGCTGAATCCGACGCATGGCTCGCACACACTGGCGGATATTGCGGCGCGGACGAGCAGCACGGTGCTGAGCCATCAGCCGGCCAAGGGGAATTTGAATGATCCCAAGCGGCTGGCCGAGGCTGCCGCGGCGGTGGCGAAGCTGGCCAAAGTGCTAGGCGAGCGTATGCGTCAGGCCGCAGTTGACCGGACCGGCGCGCAACCCAGAGAACGGCTGCGCGATGAGCCCGGATTGGGTGGGGCAATCACGACGCGAATGCTGTTTGCGGATAAGGACGGCGCCGGGGCGGCTGGGGTAGTGTCTGCCGAGGCGAGGACGCCTCCGGTCACGGGGTTGGCATCCGGGATGGAGACGGAGCCGGGGGTGTCTGCGAGTTTCGGGTTGCACGAACACTCGACCCTGGAGGATCTCTACTGGAAGCTGGATCTGCCGCTGGTTCCGGTGCTGTTGCGCATGGAGCAGGCGGGCGTGCGGGTGGATGTGGATCTGCTGCGGGAGATGAGCTCGCGGCTGGCGGTTGCGATCGACGATCTTGCCGAGCGGGTGTACGCCAAGGCCGCCGCGCAGGGGGCTCCGCCGTTGCGGTTCAATATCAACTCTCCCAAACAGCTTGGCGAGGTGCTGTTCAACCAGATGGGGCTCCCAAAACCGGCACGGCATGGCAAGGGCAAGGTAATCTCAACGGCGCAGGATGTGTTGGAGGAGCTTGCGCAAAGGGAGGATCTGCCTGGGCATGATGTGCCGGCGCTGGTGCTGGAGTACCGGCAGCTACAAAAGCTGAAGGGGACGTACCTGGATGCGCTGCCTGCGCTGGCAGACGCGGAGGGACGCATCCATACCACCTTCAACCAGGTGGGGACGGCTACGGGAAGGCTGAGTTCGACGAATCCAAACCTTCAGAATATTCCGGTGAGGACGGCGCTGGGGCGGGAGATTCGGGCTGCGTTTGTGGCCGCGCCGGGAAACAGGCTGATGTCTGCCGATTACTCGCAGATTGAGCTGAGGTTGCTGGCTCACTTCTCCCAGGATCCGCTGCTGCTGGATGCGTACCGTACGGGCAAGGATATTCACACGCTGACCGCCGCGGAGGTCTTTGGGGTGGACGCGGAGACGATGGACAAGGAGACGCGCGCACGGGCCAAGGCGGTGAACTTCGGAATTGTCTACGGAATCAGCCCCTTTGGATTGGCCGCGCAGTTGGGTATCGAGCAGCGCGTGGCGAAGGAGTATATTGAGCGTTACTTTGACCGGTATAAAGGCGTGGCGGCCTTTATTGAACGTACGCTGGAGACGGTGCGGCGAGATCAGTCGGTGAGGTCGGCGTTTGGCAGGGTGCGGCCGATTCCGGATATTCAGTCGCATAATTCAAATCAGCGCGGGTTTGCGGAACGGACGGCGATCAATACGCCGCTGCAGGGAACCTCCGCGGACTTGATCAAGATGGCGATGCTGCGGATCGATGCGGCGATACGGGAGAAAAGGTTGAAGTCCGCGATGACCCTGCAGGTGCATGATGAACTGCTCTTTGACGTGGCCCCGGATGAAGCCGAGCAGATGCGGGCGTTGGTGAAACAGGAGATGGAGTCGGCGGCGAAGTTTACCGTGCCGTTGGTGGCAGAGGTGGGATTGGGGGAGAACTGGAGAGAGATCAAGTAGTGGGATCATGCTGCCGGAGCGCATGGCGTGGCCGGATGGTTGCCGGCAGGAAGGGATGGATGAGAGCCTGGTACACTGCGCCGCCCGTGGCTGCGCGATGAAAGGACCGACAATGGGCGCCCAACCATAGTCTCCCCGCGATGGAAACGCCGGGGTTCCTCACCTGGTGAGGAAGCAGAAGAACCTGGGACTGAGGTCACGGGCTGGACGGATGGCCAAGCTTTGAGGTAACCGGCGGATGCCACGATCAGGGCTACAAGAGATCTTGAGGATGAAAGCCATCTGCCGGTTGCAGTGACTTGAGGAAGAGCGTGCGGTCGCGTTTTGATTTCACCCCAGCAGGCAAGCTTGCCGGGGATCCAGGTTGTTGACGTGAAACTGCAGTTCCATCCCGATGCCTCAAAATGGCCTACAGGGAAAATTCTCTAACGGCGGAGGAGATTGCGCGCCAGAAAGAGGACGTTGGCGGGCCGCTCTGCCAGGCGGCGCATGAAGTAGGGGTACCACTCCGCACCGAAGGGTACATAGACGCGAACGCCGAAGCCCTGCTCCACAAGCTTACGCTGCAGATCGCGGCGAATGCCGTAGAGCATCTGGAATTCAAAGGCGCGCTTGTCAATGCCATGGTGTGCCACATAGGCGCAGAGCTGTTGAATGATCGCCTGATCGTGCGTGGCGATGCCGCAGAAGACCGGGCTATTGACCACCCGCTTCATCAGCTTGAGGTAGTTCGCGTCTACGTCAGACTTGGAAGGGAAGGCGATGGCGGCTGGCTCTTTGTAGGCGCCCTTGCAGAGACGGATGCGAATCCCCTGGGAGAGCAGCCGCTCTACATCTTGCTCGGTGCGATAGAGATAGGCTTGCAGCACCGTGCCCACTGCGCCCGGATACTGACGGTGCAGCCGTTCGGTGAGAGCCAGCGTGGGCTCGGTGTACGGCGAGCCCTCCATGTCGATGCGAACGAAGTTACCCTGGGCTGCGGCATGGGCCACGATCTCGCCCACAATACGTTCGGCCAGAGCCGGGCCCGCAGCGGCGCCACCGATATCCATGCCTACCTGGGTTAGTTTGACGCTGACATTGGCGTGCAGGCCGTGCGCATGAATGGCGTCGAGGAGCTGGTGGTAGACCGCGGCGCTCCGCTCCGCCTGGGCGATATCCAGAACGCTCTCGCCCAGGGAGTCAAGCGTCACCGCGATGCCCCCAGCGTTGAGTGCGGCGGCGGCGGCTACGGCCTCATCCAGGGAGACGCCGGCGACGAAGCGGCGGGAGACTTGGCGGCCAAGAGAAGAACGTTCAGAGAAAGCGCGGAAGGATCGATTCGTTGAAAGAGCAATGAAACAGGAACGCAGCACCGTACCAGACCTCAACCTTGGGAGACGCGACTTCCATTGTCGCATCCGACCGAAGTTTGCGCACGGGGCAGATACCGAGCCGATGCCGGGAGTGATTTTGCAAGAGCACGGAACGTCTGTGGAAAGGGCAGACGCGCCACGCTGGGAGAGGAGTGAGCCTGGGCAGGAGCGTAGGGGGCTGCACGCTGCGAGAAGACGTTAGACCTGTCCTGGTCTGGCTCTGACGGACGGAGTGGAATTGTCGCGTTCTACCGGCGGGGTAACCATCTCGCTGGTATCTTTCAGGGCGGCGATGGCCTGATCGTAGCGGCCGCGCAGGCTGTTGGAACGGATCTGGCCCATCTCTTTGAGCATCTGCATGCCGTCTCTGAGATAGCTGATGCGGCTCCTCTCATCATGGCCCCAGGTGACGGGGACCTCCACGATGATGTACCGGAGTTTGCGGGCGATAAAGAGAATCTCCGGATCGAACCCCCAGCGTTCGATGGTCTGGAGGCGAAAGATGGTCTGGGCGGCGTTGCGACGAAAGGCTTTGAAGCCGCACTGGGTGTCTTTGAAGGGAAGGCCCATCACCTTGCGCGTGACCCAGTTAAAGCATCGCCCGAAGAAACGGCGGTAGAGAGGCTGGTGAATGGTCTGTCTCTGCTTGTCCAGCCAGCGGGAGCCGATGGCGACATCGGCACCGCCGTCGATGGCATCGATGAGCCGCTGAGCCTCTTCGATGGGTGCGGAGAGGTCGGCATCGCTGAAGAGCACGATCTCTCCTGTGGCCTGGAGAAGTCCGTTGCGAACCGAGTATCCTTTGCCGCGGTTGCCGGGATTTCGGATCAGATGCAAGGATGGGCGGGAGGCCATCCAGCGGTGCACGATCGCAGAGGTGTTATCGGCAGAGCCGTCGTCGATCACCAGCACCTCACTCTCCCAGGGGCAGGAGGCCAACCAGGCAAGCACGCTGGAGAGCGCGGCTTCAATGCGGGCGCTCTCATTGTAGGCCGGGATGACGATGCTCAGGCGGGGAGGCGCCTGAGCCGAGGTCCGTCGTTCTGGGGGGGTAGGTTCCATTCGATCTTCTCAGCGTGAACTCTTCTGCCGCAGGCCAGTCCACTGGATTCCAGCAAGCGCATAGCTGCCGGGAGAAAGCGACAGCGAGGCTGTGGACAGAGAGAAAGCACGAGTCGTTCTTCATCCTACGATACTGCATGAGAGAAATGCCATGATTCGATGCCGCAAAGTGCGCAGTGGTCCGAGGGCAGGCCATGGTGAGGCAGCCTGGCGGTGAGCGTGATTCTGGTAGACTCAAGGCCATGCCGGAGCCATTCCCTCCACCATCGCCACAACAGGATCCAAGCCAAAGGCCGCAGCAGACGGACCCTCCGCCACCCTTGCAGGGGGTTGGGTATGCGCCGCCTCCTGGGTCGCCATCTGGTTCACTGCCTGGTTCGCCTGCAGGTTACGGCGGGTACCCCTACCCCGGGCCAGCAGGTTCCCTGGGATACGGGAGTCAGGCGTATCCCCAGACTGGCCATGCAGCGGCGCGGCGTCCCACCTGGCCATGGGTGGTGCTCCTGGTGAGTGTGCTGGGGTTGGCGACCATGGCCATGGGTATCTTCTTTGTCTCAGCGATGAAGACGCTGTTGATGGGAGCGGACCCAAATGCGGAGATGGGCAGCCTGGACTTTGGCCGCCATGCGATTGCAGTGATCGACATCGATGGAGTGATTACGGACGCGGACACCGAGCGCGTGAACAAAGAGTTGGAGGAGTACGGCGACAACAGTAGTGTGAAGGCAATTCTTCTGCACATCGAATCGCCAGGAGGCGGAGCCGCGGCTTCGCAGGAGATCTACCATGAGGTGATGCGGGTTCGGACAAAGAAGCACAAGGAGATTGTGGCGTCGGTGGAGTCCGTAGGCGCCTCCGGAGCGTATTACATCGCCTCCGCGTGCGACAAGATCTATGCCAATCCCGCTTCCGTGGTGGGGTCCATCGGCGTGATTATGGAGTGGACCAATTATGGCGAACTGTTGCAGTGGGCCAAGCTGAGTCACGTGACGATCTCGCACGGAGCGCTGAAGGATGCGGGCGACCCGACCCGGCCGATGACGCCCCAGGAGCAGGCCTATTTTCAGTCTCTGGTGGACAATATGTACGGGCAGTTTGTGCATGATGTAGCGGTAGGCCGGCACATGACTGACGCCCAGATTACGCAGTTGGCCACCGGACAGGTATGGACTGGGGAAGAGGCCCAACCGTTGGGACTCATCGATGTGCAGGGAGGCTTCCGCCAGGCGCTGATGGATACGGCGCGGAAGGTAGGGATCAAGGGTGAGCCGACGGTGATCCGCCCGTCTACAGGGCGGTCGGGTTTGCTTGGGGTGCTGCAGGACGCCGACGGGCTCTTTAGCAACCCAGGGCAGATGCTGGATCGTTCACCGGGATTCTATTTTCTATGGAAGTAATCTGCGGGTGCGGGTGGCCTGCAGACGTTCCAGGCAGGTAGCGTGAGGAGTGGGAAGATTCCGGGGTGGCTCGCCGTGAAGATTGCTCTTGGGGGTGCACAGTATCGTATGGCGATACTGTGCTATAGTCAAGTAAATAGGGTTCTTGCCGTAGTGGATACGGTTTCTTCCCACTGCAGGACTTAAGGTGGCCGTGACTTTCGGGCAGAGCGTACGTCACACGATGAGTTGGCGCCAACCATAAAACGCAGGAGGTTTCATGACGAAAGCCGATTTGGTCGATCACGTGACAGCCCTTGGAGATTTAACCCGTCGCGATGGAGAGGTAATCGTTGAGACGCTGTTTGACTCCATCATCGGTGCTTTGAAGGCAAACGATAAGGTTGAGGTTCGCGGGTTTGGCAGCTTCCGCTCACGGCAGAGGAAGCCCAGAACCGGAAGGAACCCGAAGACCGGAGAGTCGGTTGCGGTTCCCGCCAAGAGAGTTCCTTATTTCAAGCCGAGCAAGGAGCTGCGCGATCTGGTGAATCCTGACGAGGCGCATGGAGCCCACCCTGGAGGTGAGGCATTTGCGATCGGCAGTGCGAGTGAGACCCATGCTACAGATTTCCGTAGCGTCGATCCGCGCCATCCGCCAGCCATGTAAGCCTTTTGGATGGCGGCTTTGCGTGCTCACTGTTCGGTGATAGAACGGCACGCTGTTTTCAAACAAGCCTCGTCTCGACCGAGGCGTACCCGGTTCAATATAATTTGGTGAATATGAGCGAATCGACACTTTCCGTCCCTGAAGAAGCTGCCGCAAGCGGCCCTGTTTATAGCAAAACGAACCCCTACCCGGCTACCGTTCTGGTCAACGAGCCTCTCACCAGCCCTGCTTCTGAGAAGGTGACCATTCATATGGAGATGGAGCTGGCAGAGAGCATGAAGTATACGCCGGGCGACGCGCTCGGGGTGATTCCGACCTATCCAGAGGAAGCCGTGACCGAGTTGCTCAAGGCGCTTGGTTTTGACGGCAGTGAGAAGGTAGTCGAGCCGGTAAAGGGTACGCCAGGCAACCAGATCACCGTGCGCGAGGCTTTGACCTCAAAGCTGGGAATCGGCAAGCTGGCGCGTGGCGCGGTGAACCAGTATGCAAAGCTGGCGGGTGAGAATGTGCCGCAGGGTTTACGCGCTCTGCTGGGAGCGGAGAACAAGGCGGCTCTTGAGGAGTATGTTTGGGGGCGCGAGTTTGTTGATCTGGTAAAAGACTTTCCGGGCATCGTAAAGGATCCACAGGATCTGTTCAACATCTTGCAGCGCCTGATGCCGCGTCTATACTCGATCGCCTCCAGCCAGCGGGCGCATCCAGGCCAGGTGCATCTTACGGTACGAGTGGTGACTTATAACGCCCATGGAAAAGATCGCCAGGGCGTCTGCTCCGGCATGCTGGGCTTCAGGGCTCCGGTGGGCAGCAAGCTGCCGGTGTTTTTGGATGTAAACGATCAATTCCGTCTGCCCAGTGATCCCAACACACCGATGATCATGATTGGACCGGGCACCGGGATCGCGCCTTTCCGCGCTTTTCTGGAGGAGCGTGAGGCGACGGGAGCGAAGGGTGAGAACTGGCTGGTGTTTGGCGACCAGCGAGCCGCCTCCGACTATCTGTACCGGGAGCAGTTCGAAGGGATGCATAAGAGGGGCTTTTTGACCAAGCTGCAGACTGCCTTCTCTCGCGACCAGGCATACAAGGTTTATGTGCAGGACCGCCTGCGCGAAGCCAGTGAGGAACTGTTTGCCTGGCTGGAGCGTGGAGCGCACTTCTATGTGTGTGGCGATGCCAGCCGGATGGCCAAGGACGTGGAGCAGGTGCTGCTGGAGTCGATCGCCAAGGGACTGAAAGGCACACCGGAACAGGCGGCTGAGTATTTGAAGAAGATGAAGGCGGAGCATCGCTACGAGCGGGATGTCTACTAGACAACGAGCTATGGTTGGAGCAAGCAGCGAGGCCGCCCGGTTGGGCGGCCTCGCTGCTTGGGGCCGGAGCGTTGCGCCCCGGGTTGCGCGATGACGGAAGGAGGCCGACAGGCAAACGTTGATATAACCGCTGAGCCGATCTGTGCCGCAGGCCGCGAATGCGGTGTGCGGTTCAGGCGTTACGGAAGCACGGATGCAGGAGCCGATGGCTACCAGAAGTAGGAGGCGATGACGTGAGCCGGGCCGGGTACCGAGTCTGTTATGGATGTTTCCAGGACGAACTCCAGATTTTTATGCTGCCATCCGGGGGGCGCGGTGCGTAGGGCTTCTCCCATCAACTGGGGGTCAGAGAGAAATTCGCCTGCCGCCTCAGTGCCTGCTCCGCTGACGCCTGCGACCGCCACCGTGAATTGGCCGGTCGTCGAGTTCAGCAGGCGAGCGATGAGAGCGTAGTCTTCGACGGGTTGTCCCTGCGCGTTGTATTGTGTCCGCCATACTCGGTGGCTGGCGGCTAGCTCGCGGATGGAAAAGTCATCGGCATCTTCCACAAAGCTGAAGTGCAGGTTGGAGGTCAATTGCAGGGTCCATTTATTGTCGAATGCGCCGACGACAACCGAGGGAGAGCTGCGGAGATCCTCATAGGATATATAGCTGTTGCCGATGCGCACTTGACTGGGCTTGCCCAACTGACCGAGGAGCATGGAAAGGTTGATGGCCGCGTAGGCATCTCCCAGCGCCACACCGTAGTCTGAGGCCTGGTAAAGGTCGTTCCAGGAGATCTTCTCGTTTGAATCCAAGGGCAACGGCTGGCTAGTCCTGTCCGCTTCTGTGGAAAAAGTGCCAGGATGGGAGATCTGATAGCGATGATAGAGATCCTGTGTGGGGCGATAGACCACCGGTTTGGCCAAGCAGATCAGGATAGGCTGGCGGGTGTTGAACATGGGCTCCCAGAACTGGTCCATGGCGCTCTTTTGCTGCTTATTGCGATCAAACCGGACGCCGATGATGCCGGCTGCGAGTAGCAGCGGGAGCGCTATAGCCAGGACAAGCCAGCGCCCCAGTTTGGATGATTTGGCTGGCGCAGCCACGGGTGGGTCCGGGAGAGGAGCGGCCGGCTGAGCCCCTTGCAGGGCAGGGGGATGCGTGCCGGGTGAATGCGGCTGCACAGCCGGCGCGGACGCAGCGGATGACGAGCGCCAATGGAAGGTTGGCGCGTAGGAACCACGTGGAAGTTCAATCCAGAGAGGCGAGTCAGTGGGGGCGGTCTGGTAGTACGTTTCCAGTCGGCGGCGCACTTCGCCTGCCTGCACTCGAACCACCGGATCATCGCCCGTAGCATAGCCGGGCGGACGTTGAAAGACCTCGGTTCCGATGGTGCGTTCCTTCAGTTGCTCGGGGTGGCCGTCAAGCTGGTGCTGAACGACGTATTGAAGGAACTGCCTGCAGCGCGAGGCGCTGCGAAAGATGGGGCTATCCAGCACAGCTTGAAGCTCTGCCAGAATGGCTTCGCGTTTTTCGCTGTCTTGCTGTTCCTCCATGCTCTGGGCGTCACCGCTCCGTGGAGAATCCGCAACCGCTTTCATCCAATACCGCCTTCAGAAGGCAACAAGTTGTTGGCCAGAGCCCGACGCTCTCTGGATCGTCCGCGAAGGTATGCGAGCCATGGGTATGTTGCGGCTCAATTATGAGACAGCAATACCTGCGCCGTGGCAAGGACAGCGTTGGAACCCATGCGATGCCTCCGAACAAGTAGACAAGATCTGCATGGTAGTGTCAAGAAATTCACAGAAGCGCTTTAACCGCCTTGGCGTCGGAAGCTGGAGGGCGGGACGGTCCATTGATCGCTGGCGCTGCTATCTCTATGAAAACCAATGAATTTTACAGTAAGACACCGAGTATTACTTGTCACTGTTTGTTGGCGCAACCTAGATTCCTCCTCGGATTGAAGAAGGGCATCCAGAGGATTTGTAGATCTGGAGCTCTTTGATGGGCAGACGACCTTCAAGGTCGGCGCCTGGATGTCGCAGGGCTGAGCAAGAGGCTCAGAGATGATGAGATCAAGAGAGGAAGAGACAGTGATCCAGACGAAACGCGTACCTTGGGTGCTTGGAATCGTCCGAGCACCATGGATGTTATCGGTCGCAGTGGTCCTTGCCGCATGCTTGATGATGCTGGGGGCTGCTGCACAGATCGTTACCGGAAGTCTTTCAGGAACGGTGAAGGATACCACCGGAGCCGTGGTTCCGAAGGCGCAGGTGACTTTGATTAACGAAGAGACCGGCGACAGGCGAACCACGGTGGCAGACGGAGCTGGTTACTTCAGTTTTGCCGCGGTTCCGTATGGGACGTTTACGGTTGAGATCCAGGAGAACGGGTTTGAGACCTGGAGGCAGACGGGTATCGTGATGAACTCGGGCGACGTCAATACGGTCGCCGGAATTGCGCTTAAGGTCGGGTCGGCGAATACGACGGTTTCGGTGTCGGCTGCGCCGGCGGAGATTATTCCCACCGATTCCGGGGTGCGATCAGATGTGATCACCTCGAAGGATCTGGAGAGGCTCTCGATTGAGAGCCGGAACGTCTCCGAGTTGCTGAAGATTCTGCCGGGCGTGACGTATGTGCCGAATGGCACCAATGGCGGCGGTTCGGTGGACTTCTCAGCGGAGGCTCCAACGGGCAGCACGGATGGGGTGGGTTACTCCCCGAGCGGTGCGCCGTATCGCGGCGGCACCGGGTTTCTATTGGACGGCGCCAACATTATCGATCCGGGTTGCAACTGCTATTCGATCGCCGCTCCGAATCCGGATATGACCGCCGAAGTGAAGGTGCAGCAGACCTTTGGAGCTGACGCACAGAACGGCCCGGTGGTTATCAATACAACCAGCAAGAGCGGCGGAAGCAAATATCACGGGGAAATCTACTTTTATGCCCGCAACCAGGTCCTGAACTCCAATACGTGGCTGAACGATCTTTCTCACCTGGCGAAGCAGCCCGGGCAGTACTACTATCCGGGCGGAAACATCGGCGGCCCAATTCCCATCCCCGGCTATAAACACAAGCTGTTCTTCTGGGCCGGCTATGAGTACTACAACCAGATACTAGCTGCATCCGCACCATTGGAGTCTTATATTCCGAGCGCGGGCATGCAGTCGGGAAACTTCACCTCTAGCGGTGCGGGTAATGCAGCGCTTTGTCCGAACGGGTTCAGTCCGTCGGCAGTCAATTGGTGCGCCGACCCGACCGGGTATCTGGATTCGAACGGCAAAGCCATCAACGCAGCCAATGTTCCGGTAGATCCTGGCGCCACGGCGCTGGCCAAGATGTTCCCGGCGCCGAACGCGAATCCGGCGACGACACCCGGCGGCTACAACTACGAGCTGCCGTACTCCAACACACAGAACGGCTACCTGTGGCGGGGCCGGGTTGATTACGACATCAACCAGAACAACAAGGTGTTTTTCACCTTCCAGCAGGGTGCGACGACGTACATCACCGAGGCCCAACTTTATTACACTCCGGCGGATTCCATCCAGTATCCTGGCGGTCTTATGAAGGAGCCGAACACTTCGCGCGTGGCAACGGTGAACTTTGTCAGCGTGATTCAGCCGACCCTCACCAATGAGTTTATCTTTGGATGGGGATGGGATAACTCTCCGACCAGGCCCAGCGATCTATCGGCGATCTATAAGTCCACGCTGGGTTATCCGTATGGAACCGTCTACAGCTCGGCATCCGAGGTTGTGCCATCGATCAACTCTCCGTCTGCAACGACGTTTCCAAACATCACGCAACCGGCTCTTTGGGGGCCCTCGGGGGAATATACGCTGAAGAAGGCGGTTCCTTCGTTTACCGATAACCTTACCAAGGTCTGGCGGACGCACACCTTGAAGTTTGGCGCGTTTACGGAGCTGGTAGGGAACGACCAGGGCTATTATGATTCGCCGAATGGGCAATTGTACTATGGGAGCACGCCACTACCGAATGAGGTGACCGGAACCAGCGTGGCGCCGGGCACGGAGATCGGTTCGAATAATCCGACGGCCAACTTCATGATGGGCATTACAAGCTCATTCCAGCAGCAGAGCGCCGCAGTGGTGCAGGATATGGCCTATCGCACTACGTCGGCTTACCTGATGGACACCTGGCAGGTGCGGCCTCGGCTGTCGGTGAACTTCGGCGTTCGCTTTGATCACGTGGGACGCTGGTACGATCGTCAGGGCGTTGGCCTTGCGACATGGCTGCCGCAGCTCTTTTCCCAAGATGTGAGCGAGAACGAGACCGCCGGCAAGCAAATTGTGGAGTATCCGGGTGTTCGTTGGCATGCGGTGAATCCAGGGATTCCCAACGGCGGCTCGCCGACGCGACTTGCGTGGACCAGCCCAAGGGTTGGGTTCTCCTACGATCTGCAGGGCGATGGGAAGACGGTGATTCGCGGTGGTTGGGGTGAGTATGTCTGGAACGATCAATTCAACGACTATAGCGGCCCGTTGAGCACCGCGCAGAACGTCGCCACCTATGATTCGCCGGTTGGCCAGGCGATAACGCTTTCGCAGATTCCGAAGCAGGCGGCGCTGGGCAACAATCAGCCCGCAGGTGAGATTTATGCGGCCGACGCGAGCGACTATGAGGATCCGCAGACCTATGCGTGGAACCTGACAGTCGATCGCAAGCTGCCTTGGAACAGCCTGCTGGATGTTGCGTATGTGGGAAACACCACAGACCACCTGTTGATGGGCGGCCAGAGCTCCGGCACAAACGTTGGAGGATTGGAGTTCACCAATCAGAACAAGATCCCGCTGGGCGGCCTGTTTGGCGCTGATCCGGTGACGGGAGCCCCGGCCCCCAAGGATCCGGACAATACCAGCAGCTATGCGTTGCAGGATTACTATCCTTACGGCGGCTGCCTGGTGAACGGGAAGTGCTATGGCTATTCCAGCAACCAGGTGTACGTGTTTGAGCACGTTGGGTACTCCAATTACAACGGTTTGCAGATAGCCTGGGTGAAGCAGAGCGGTCATGCTTCCTTTGACTTCAACTACACATGGTCGAAGTCGCTGGGTGTGGTGAACAGCACGCTGGATGGGTTCAGCGTGCATGGGAACTACGGTATCCTCTCGATCGATCGCCCGCAGGTGTTCAACGCATCGTACGCGTATAGCCTGGGCAACTTGTACCACGGCGGGGAGAGGATGGTGGGCGGCTTACTCAATGGTTGGACGATCTCCGGCATCACTACCTTCCAGGACGGCGGCAATCTGCAGGCTGAGTCATCTCAGAATCTGGGTCTGACTGTCCGGGAGCCGACCGGTTACGGAAACAACGTGAGCGGAGGTACGGAGACGCTCACATCGAGGACGTGGTTCGGAACAGACGCGAACGAGATTCTGCCCGTCGCCACCTGCGACCCGAAGGGCGGGTTACAGTCGCTTGGGCTGCTGAATCTGAACTGTTTCAGCGTTCCTACCGTGGGTACCCAGGGTGACCGGCAAATCCATCCCTATTTGAGCGGTCCGGTCTACGACGATACCGATTTGACCATCTACAAGACGTTCAATATCACAGGTCGTCAGAACGTGGAGTTCCGGGCTTCCGCCTTCGACTTCATGAACCACTCGCTGTGGGGGTCCACAGGGGGTAACATGCTCAATTTGACGTATCAGACCGAAGACGGAGGCCACACTTTCACTACGAACAGCGCCATTCTGGGTGCGGCTACCAGCGGAGCTTGCGGTACAAACTCCCAAGTTTGGGGTTGCGAGGACCAGAAGACGCCCTACTCCGGAGCCGGATACGCTCGCATCCTTGAGCTTTCTGTAAAGTACAACTACTAATCCCAACCAGGAGCCGGTTCGCTGCAGCAAGAAAGAGGCGAACCGGCTCTTGCATTTTGCGGGAAGGGCCGGTATGACGTGCGCAGATCCTATGCGATTTGGGCCGAGGGCCTCCTTCCGTTTGCGGCGTTGTGCTCTCCAGCGAGACGCAGCATGAAGACATTGGGTATGGCTAGCCTTGCGGTTCTGACAGTCGGCAGGACGCGACGAGGAAATCAACGTTGAAGGAGTGGGTGCCGGGGTGATGCATGTGTAGGTGTTGGGCTCGTAAGCTTGTATTTTCCCTTGTTTTTGCAGGGAGCCATTGGTTTGGCGCCGCGTTGCCGGCGCAATCACCCGCAGCACATCTGGAACTGGACCGGAGCGGTGAGACGATTGTGCTGGAGCCCTACGCGCCAAATATTCTTAGGGTGACATTGAGTTTGCACCGGGCGGCGGCGCTGGCCGGTCCCGGTTATGGATTCGTCGCATCGCCATCCGCCTCTGGCTGGAGCGTGAGCTGGACGAAAGAGGACGACGTCTATCGATCGGCTCGCATCGTGGCGACGGTGGAGCGGGATGATGCCTCCGGTGACCCGCCGCTGAGGTCGCAGGTGGATATTGCGCGGTACTTTGACGGCTCGACTCCTGGAGCGCACATCACATTGCGCACGCCGGAGGGCAAGACGCTGCTGGAACTGACGGGCTGGATGCAGGCGGTTCCCAATCAAAAGGACGGGACGGCGAAGCTGGCGCTTGATCGACGACCGAGCGATCCGCCATTTTATTCCGTTGGTGCTACCTTTCGCTCGCCTGATGACGAGCATTACTATGGCCTGGGGCAGAATCAGCAGGGCTTCCTGGATCTGCGCGGTCACTCGATTGACTGCTGGAACAACTACCTTGCACCCGCGGGGCCGAGCACCTGCGTGCCGTTCTATATCACCAACAAGGGTTATGGGCTGGTCTGGGACAACCCATCGAAGACGACGGTTTCCATGGGTTTTAATGAGCAGACGCTATGGAACTCTCAGGAGGGGGATCGTGTCACCTTCTTTGTGATTGCCGGAAAGACGCCGGATGAGATCTATGCCGGATACCGCCTGTTGACCGGTGCGACTCCGCTGTTGCCCAAGGCGGCCTATGGCTACATCCAGAGCAAGCAGCGTTATAGCAGCCAGAAGGAGTTGCTGGCTGTGGCCGAGGGATATCGCCGGCGGCATCTTCCTGCGGATGTGCTGGTGGTGGACTGGTTCTACTACACACGAATGGGGCAGTTTGACTTTGACCCCAAGGACTGGCCGGATCCGGCGGCCATGAATCGCAAGCTGCACGACCTTGGCTTTGAGACCATGATCAGCGTTTGGCCGCGCTTTGAGCCGGGTGACCGGTATTATGCGATGTTGCGGCGAAATGGCTGGCTGATCCATCTGGCGGATGGAACGCCGATCAATGGCCTGCCTTACGATCGAGCAGGCGCAGACATTGACACGACGAATCCCAAAGCGGCCAAGTGGTACTGGCAGACCATCCGCGATCGAATCCTCAAGTACGGCTTTGACAACGTATGGGCCGATGAGACGGAGCCCGATCTGCCGCCCAACGGAGCCTACTTCCACATTGGACCGGGAACAGAGTTCTTCAACGTCTATCCGCTGTTTCACACCTCTGCGATCTTCGATGGGATGCGCAAGGATGATCCGGGCAGACGGGCGTTGATCCTATCCCGTGACGCCTATCTGGGAGCGCAGCGCAATGGAACGATCTTCTGGTCCTCCGACATCTATCCCACCTGGGACACACTGCGGCGGCAGGTGCCGACGGGCCTGAACTTCTGCGCGTCGGGAATGGCTTACTGGTCCAACGACACCGGCGGGTGG
>DAHXNO010000192.1 GCA_027365345.1 Granulicella sp. | reverse complement strand
CCCGCCTCTCCTCTCTTCTCCACCCCGTTCATCCTGGCCGCCAACGGACAAAACCTCGGTCAGCGTTTCCCCATGCCGATCGTGCCCTACGGGGCCTCACGCCGTCATCCTGTCGATGTCAACTGGCCTCAGGACCTGCCCATCTCCGGCGATCCCTTCTTCGACCACCACAACGTCGACGCCTACGCAGAAAACTACATGCTCTCCATCCAACGCCAGCTCACCGGCAGCACAGTGCTCAGTGTCAGCTACGTAGGCACGCAGTCTCACCATATGCTGGTGCTGGTGGAAGATAATCCCGGCAATCCTGCGCTTTGTCTCAGTCTCAGTCAACCCAGCGATGTCGCCCCCGGCTCCCCCACCTGCGGCCCATTCAATGAGAGCGCAACCTTCACCACCCGCACCGGCGCCGTCATTCAAGGGACGCGTGCTCCGCTCGGCCCGCAGTTCTCCAGCGATAGCAACCAGATCAGCGCCAACAACTCTCACTACAACGCGCTCCAACTCACCTTGCAGCGCAATGCAGGCAGCCGACAGTTTCTCCTCGGTTACACCTTCTCCAAGTCCATTGATCAGTCCTCCAGCCTGGCCGAGCAACTCAACCCCAGCAACTACTCTCTTACCCGCGCAGTCTCATCCTTTGATGTCACTCAGAACTTTATCGCCAGCTATGACGAAACTCTGCCCCTCCAGCATCTGTTCCATCATCGCAATCTGTGGACCACAGGCTGGGAACTCTCCGGCGTCACCCGCTTCAGCACCGGCTTTCCGGTCACGCTGTTCAATAACAATGACACCTCCCTGCTCGGCACCATTCCCAACGGCATCAACAACAATGGAGTGGATACGCCCCAGGTTGCTCCCGGCCCGCTGCAGGTCAATCACAATCCACGCAACGGCCGCCCGGCCTTCAACTATCCGTTATTTGGTCTGCCGCCGCTCGGTCAAAATGGCAACACCCGGCGGCGTTACTTCTACGGTCCCGGCGCGGAAAACTTTGATGTAGCTCTCATCAAAAACGTGGAGCTTCCCAAAACCCGCTCCATCCAACTGCGCCTGGAGACCTTCAATCTCCTCAACCACGGACAATTCTTCGGCGCCGCCGCAGTCAACGGCAACATCAGCAGCGATGAGTTCGGCCAGTTCGTCAACGCGGCACCACCCCGAATCATCCAGCTCGCTGTCAAATTTGCCTTCTGAACCCCCGCGCGCCGGCGCATAGCACGCACGCCCAATCTCTCCGCCACCACGCAAAACTCCGCCATTGATCGCGCTCCCATCGCTGCATCCTGCGCATGTGACTTAAGTCGCTGTACCCGCGCTCCCCGTTGCCTACACTTCATTTGGAAGTCAAAACCAGAAGGGGCAGATCATCATGTTTTGTTATCAATGCGAGCAAACAGCAATGGGAGAAGGTTGCCAGAACCTTGGCGTCTGCGGCAAGGACGAGAACACCGCAGCCTTGCAGGATCTCTTACTCCACATCGTCAAAGGCATCTCCATGTACGCGTACCGCGCCCGGAGATTTGGCGCGGCTGATCCGGCCATCGACGCCTTCACCATCGAAGCCCTCTACGCCACCTTGACCAATGTCAACTTCGATCCCGCGCGGATCATCGCCCTCATTCGTCAGGCCGTCAACATCCGCAACAACGCTCGCATCCTCTATGAAGACGCCAGCGTCGCCGCCTCCGTAGTCCCGGACGACCTCGCCGGACCCGCCATCTGGAAGCCCGCCGCCACCCTCGATGGCCTGCTCGCACAGAGTCAGCAAACGCTCCTGCCCACGCGCTTCCTGGCTTCGGGCCAGGAGGTCGTCAACCTGCAGGAGCTTGTGCTCTACGGCCTCAAAGGAGCCGGGGCCTACGCTGCACACGCCCTCGCCCTGGGCTCAGGCAGTCCAGCCATCTTCGTCCGCTTCCATCAGATTCTCAACTTCCTCACCCATCCCTCCCCAACCGCTGACCAACTCCTGCAACAGGCGCTGGCCGTCGGCGAGTTGAACTACAACGTCATGGAGATCCTCGACAAAGCCCACACCGAGACCTTCGGCGATCCGCAACCCACAAAGGTCCGCCTGGGAGCGCGCAAAGGCAAAGCGATTCTCGTCTCCGGACACGATCTGCATGACCTCTACGCCCTTCTGCAGCAGACCAAAGACCTCGGCATTCAGGTCTACACCCACGGCGAGATGTTGCCCGCGCACGGCTATCCCAAGCTCAAGGCCTTGGCTCATCTGGCCGGCAACTACGGCGGCGCCTGGTGGGAGCAGGCCAATGAATTTGATGCCTTCCCCGGCGCCATCCTCATGACCAGCAACTGCATCCAGAAGCCCAAACTCACCTACCAGGAACGCATCTTTACCTCCGGCATCGTCGGATGGCCGGACGTTCAACACATCTCCAATCAGGACTTCACACCCGTCATCGCCGCCGCGCTCGCAGCCCCTGGCTTTGCCGAGGACGGCAGCGACGAAGAGATCACCGTCGGCTTCGCGCATCATGCCGTACTCAGTGCTGCCGGCAAGGTCGTGGACGCCGTCAAATCCGGAGCCATCCGTCACTTCTTCCTCATCGGCGGCTGTGACGGCGCTCGCTCCGCACGCAAGTACTACACCGAACTGGCAGAAGCCGTCCCCGACGACTGCCTCATCCTCACCTTGGGCTGTGGCAAGTATCGCTTCAACAAACTCGACTTCGGCGAAATCGAAGGCCTGCCGCGGCTGCTGGACCTCGGCCAGTGCAATGACGCCTACTCCGCGCTGCAAATCGCTCTGGCCCTGGCCAAAGCCTTCAACTGCGGCGTCAATGAACTACCGCTCTCGCTCGTACTCTCCTGGTACGAACAAAAGGCTGTAGCCATCCTGCTCACGCTGCTTCACCTCGGCGTGCGCAACATCCGCATCGGGCCCACCCTGCCGGCCTTTCTCTCGCCGCAGATCCTCACCTTGCTGCATGAAAAATTCAACCTCATGGCCATCAAAACCCCACAAGAGGATCTTGCCGCCATACTCGCCTGAAACCCTTCACCGGGGGCGCTGCGCCGGCAGCGCCCCTGTTTCAATGTCTTAAAAGCCGCGCCCTGAAAGGCTGCGTCCCATCGCAACTCGCGTCGTTCATCCCGCGGCGCTCACCAGCAAAAGCGGCAGCTTGTCCTGCATCGCAGATGCTCTGCAGAAAGAGAAACGATCGAACCAGACCAACAGACAAAAGGACAAAAACAAGGCCACCGGCCAGAGGGGCGGAAAGGGCCGCAGCAGAAAATCAAAAAGAGGACCGCCCAATACCGCACCACGTCCTGCCAACAGCCCACTCCTCACCAACCGCGCATCACATCGTCCAACAGCACGCTCTTCTCTCCACCCTGCACCTCATTCGCACCACAGCCTCCTCAGAGGAACCCCATGCAGGTTCGCCGCAAACGGAACCACCTCTGTACCGGCATAAAGCACCACCCCGCGAACCCAGCTCTTCCCCGCCGCCTCCGCCAGGGCCTGCAACCCGCGGACGTCGCCACCCCCTAGCGTCGCAGCGGCTTTTACCTCAATCCCCGCTACCTTGCCCTCCCGGTTTTCAAGCACAATATCTACCTCCTGGCCTGAAGCTGTTCGCCAGTAGAAGAGTTCTGGCCTGCTCTCCGCCCAGCCACACTGCTTCCGCAGCTCCATCACAACAAAGTTCTCCAGCACCGCGCCGGCAAGGTTCCCTTCCATCTTCAACCGCTCCACCGTAGCCCCCAGCCTATGGGCTAACAGGCCACTATCATTTAAGTAGATCTTGGGAGCCTGAATCACACGCTTGCCCAGGTTCCTTGCCCACGGACGCAGCAACTGCACCAGGAATGTCCCTTCGAGCAGCGCAAAGTAGCGCTTCAGCGTAGTCTGCGGCAACGCCATCGTCCTCGCTAGTTCAGCAAAGTTCAGTATCCCCCCTGCGCGCGCAGCAACCACGGACAGCAGACGAGGGATTGCCGTCGCGTCGGCAATGCTCGCCAGATCCCGAATATCGCGTTGCAGCATCGTCATCACGTAAGACTCAAACCATGCATCCCGGCGCGCCGCCCTCGGACGCGCCACTGCAGGCGGGTAGCCTCCCGTAACCATCGCCTCCAACATCTCTCTCCACGGCTGCGCCGGTAATTTGCTCGACCAGTTCACAGCCCGCTTCGAGAACAGCGTCTCGATAAAGTCCTCCCGCATGCCACGCAGCTCTCCCTGAGAAAACGGCCAAAGCGTCAGGATCTCCATCCGTCCGGCCAGAGACTCCGACAGTTTCGGCAATAGCATCACATTCGCCGACCCGGTCAGTAGAAACTGCCCCGGCTGACGCCTCCGGTCAACCGCCGCCTTGATCACCGGGAAAAGCTCCGGCACGTGTTGCACTTCATCCAGAGTCACAGGCAGATTCAAGCCAGCTACAAAGCCGTTGGGATCGCGTCTGGCGGCTGCGAGAACCCCCGGATCGTCGAAGGTCAGATATTCGCGTTTTGACGGGCCCGGCTCCAAAGCCTGCACCAGGGTGCTCTTCCCCGTCTGTCGCGCCCCATTCACCAGCACGGCAGGCGTGTCAGATAGCGCGTCGCCGAGCAATTCGGCAAGATGGCGTGGCTGCATGGTCCTATCCTCCATCACAACTGGCATGATCATCAATCAAACTAAATATGATAATCAACCATATGACAGATGATAATCAACCACCATCCGGATGATAATCAACCACCATCCGGACGATTCTCTTCACCTTTCTAGAGCATTTTCCCCGCGGATGGGTATCCAAAAGCGATTGTGCAGTGGCGTTTCCATTGGGGAAAACGCCCATCCATCTCGATCTGCTGGACGATACCTACGGGGAAAATGCCCTAGCCCACCCCTCGAACCCCGCAACCAGCTACCACCCGCCCACCCCGCCCACCCCGCCCGGCAACGCTCGCTACACCCTGCCCTCCTCGCCCGCGTCCTGCACCGCACTGCGGATCCTCCAGCGCATCGCCGTGGAAAGCGGCTCTGCACCGTGCCTCTACCGCCGAGCAAAGCACTCCGGACGCCCCTCACTGCCCAATACCGCACCCTGTCCTGCGGGCATTCGCCCCAGCCAGCTAAACTGACAGCATCATGGCCATACAGGATTCCTACCCTGAGAACCTCGCGCACTGTTACGGCTGTGGTCGTCTCAACCCCCACGGCCACCACATCCGCACCGATTGGGATGGTGAAGAAACCGTCTCCGTCTTCACCCCTCAGCCCTGGCACATCGCCATTCCCGGCTTCGTCTACGGTGGCCTCATCGCCTCGCTCGTAGACTGCCACTCCACCGGCACGGCGGCCGCCGCCGCCTATCGCGCCGCGGGCCGCGAACCGGGCACGGAACCTCCCTTCCGCTTCGTCACCGCCTCCTTGCACGTCGACTACCTCAAGCCCACGCCGCTCGGCCCTCCGCTCACCATCCGCGGTCGTGTCACGCAGATCACCGGCCGCAAAGTCGTCATTGAATCCACCGTCTACGCGGAAGGCGTCGCCACCGCCCGCGGCCAGGTCGTCGCCGTGCAAATGCCCGACGACTTCGGCAAAAGCTAAACCACCGCCATCCCATCACCCGCCGCGCGCTCCTCGCGCCGGCGCGCCAACTCGCCCCACCGCCCGCCTCAACCTCAACGGCTGCTCACCTGCTGCCAACCATCGGAGCCGTCCCTCTCCTCCCACCCCGCCATCGCTCTCTACTGCGCGCGAACCCTCTTCACCACCTCCGTCACGGCATCCACAATCGCCTGCGGCTTATCCACCTCAATATTGTGGTGCGTTCCCGGAACAATCCGGTTCACACCTCGGCGCGAAAGCCTCGCAGTCTGGTTATGCAGCGTGTTCCAGGCAAAGAATTCGGCGGCTGCATCTGGATCCTTCGCGTCATAGATGCTGTGCGTCAGCACAATCAGCGGCCGCGCGCCAAACGGCTGTCCTGCAAACAGCCGCGCATAGATCGCATCACCCCGCGGATCGCCGTAGATACTGTACGCCAGCTCAGACGCCTGCGTCTCCTGGTAGGCGCCCGTCACCTGGATCTTCTCCCGCGCCGCGGCAATCGCTGGACCAAGCGGCGGCCGCACCGGATCGGTGCACATCTTATACACATCAGACTCCGGATCCAGATCCTTCCTCGCAGCCATCTCGGCGCACTGGCTGTAATGGGTAATCGCCATCGTAGTCCCTGCAATATCGTCCAGGGAGATCCTCGCCATAACCGCCGCCCCATACCTCGCGTCAACCGCTGCCACAGTGCGCTCGTAGCTGCGCTCTTCCGAAGGATCCACCAGCACCAGCCCGGCAACATCCTTGGAATACAGCGCGGCATACAGCTTCATATTGAACCCGCCCAGCGAATGTCCCACCAGCACCACCGGCATGGCAATCTTCGCGTTATGCAGCAGCGTATGCAGGTCCTCGTCAATGGACACCGGCGTCCTCGGCGCGGCAGAAAAATCGCTATAGCCCATCCCTGCGCGGTCATAGGAGCAGGCGCGGGTCACCCGCGCCACGCCCGGCTGTACCAGCGCCCAGATGCTGGACCAGTCAGACAGCCCGGAATCGAACACTACCGTCGGCGTCCCCGTTCCCATACAAAACAGATTCATCTTCCGCCCGCCGCCCACATCCACCAGCTCATGCGGCCGCGCGTACTCCTCACCGATCGCAGGGGACACAACCGGCGTCACCGCTGCGCTCTCAGCCTTCGCCGTCGCGCCGCCGCCCCCATGCGCCGTAGCCGGCCCCCGTGCCTGCGCCGCAGCCTGATCTCCCGCCTGCGCCGCGCTCGGCAAAACCATGCCCAGGGCAAGCATCGCCGCCATCGCCGGCACTCGCCAGCCAGACCGCTGCACCCTACCGATCCCCTGCTCCAAGCGCCTCTGCGCCTCCCCAGCTCTCACCTTGCCCATCACGCTCCAATCCTCCTTGCAAAGATCACGCCACTCAAGAGCACAGCTAGCTCAGCGCCACTTCCTCACCGCTCTTCCAGCGAGCGCTCCCAGCCGTCTCCGCAGCAACTCTGCATTCTCGCTATTGTAGCCACTCGTCCCGCCGCATCTGCATCGCTGCGGCAGCGCTGCCGCTCCTGCAAGGCTAGAGCGCCAAGGAAACCACGCACACACATCCCATCACAACCAGCTCGCAGGGCAACACCTGCCGCTCCCCAACCATCCCGTAACCGCCTCCAGCGGGCAGTTTCGCTCTCCCGCGCCCTCGCACCTCCCACCCCCCACCGCCCCTATCGCAACCAGCACCCGGTCGCGGCCTCAAAGCAATCTGAGAACGACGCTCACAATGGCACACTTAGGTACGCAACGGTAGGCAAGGAGCATCCCATGGAAACCGTCAAGGTCGGCATCAGACAGTTCCGCGACAACCTCGCCACCTATCTCCTCGAATCAGAGTCTCCGCTAGCCATCACCCGGCACGGCGATACCGTGGGCTCCTTCATCCCTGCGCACCGCAAGCGGAGCGACGCGGAGAAGCAAGCCCTGCGGGAGGCATCCACTCGGTGGCAACAGCTCCTGGACGCCGAAGGAATCTCCGAGGAAGAGGCCGCCGCGGAATTCAAGAAGATGCGGCGTACGGGGAAGGCTGCGGCTCGCTGAGATGATCGTTCTGGACGCCAACATCCTCATCCGTGCTGTCCTCGGAAGGCGCGTCCGCCGGTTCCTTGAAACCTAATCCTCCTGGAAGGCCGCCTGAACCCTGACCCGGGCCTTTGCACGCACGGTCAACGGCGGTTCCTCTCCGGTGACCGCCTCCGACTGAAGTTGGAAATGGCGACTCGCAAACCGCCGGCAGATTTTCAAAAGACTGCGTTTCTGGATGAGCGCTCCCACCTTGAATCCGCAAGTTTGGTGAGCCCCGAAGGTCTCCGATAGAAAACGGATGGGAGCAACGATCCGCTCGGAATGTTGGCAATGTTGAACGAACGGCGCTGCGGACGCGGTTATGCGCACGCAACGTGCCTCGCGCGGTATCGATTCTAGATTGCCGTTCCGCCAGGCGAAGGCTACCTTGATTCAATTCACGGTGAACGCTAGAGGCGCAGAAACGCTTAAGCTTCCGCTGGTTCCCGTCACCGTGACGGTGTACGTTCCAGCGGTGGTGCCCGCGGCAGAGGCCGCCGAACACGACGAACCGCCCGGCGATCCGCCACAGCCGCTCAAACACCCCAATCCAACGCCGAGCAGACACACAAACCGCAACCGCCTGAGAGCATCTTGCCAGCGCGATCTACGCCGCCGTATCGGCAGGCAGAACAACAACAGGCCGGCCAGCGCCAAGCCCTCCATGCGCCCAGGTTGAAGTTGCCGCGGCTCCGCCGGCAGGGCCTGCGCCAGACAGCCGCCGCTGGATCCTTGGGCTACCAAAGAGACAGTCGCCGTCTGCGAGCCGGCCTGGTTCAAGCTGAGGCTGGCCGGTGAGACAGAACACAGCGGCGGATGGCTGGTGAGCGGCGTAATCGCACAGCTCAACGCCACCGTGCCGGCAAAGCTCTGTAGCGCCGTTGCCGTCAACGTCCAGTTTGTGGAACTCGTAGCGCCTGCCTGCGGAGCTACGGAGAGCGCGGAGGGATTCGCGGCCAAGGTAAAGCTCCCACCCGTTGCATCCCCTGAAACCGCCGCCGAGAGCAGCTTCGCCACATCCACGGATCCCAATCCCGTGGCTTGGTCATACCCCGGCCCTACGCTGAATCCCGCCAGGCCGCCGTTGAGGCTTGAAACGTCTGGAGTGCTGTTGTTGCAGATGGATGGCTCTGCGATTGTGCAATCGCTGACGCCTGAACTAGCCACGGTGACATCATGAAACACGCCCTGATTGGAGGCCGCCAGCCCGTACAGCATGGGATTCAGATTGCCCTGCGCGGCTCCCATTTTGGTGTTCAGCAGCGCGGCGACGCCTGCCATTCCGGGCGCGGCAGCGGAGGTTCCAAAGAAGATGGAGACCGCTGTGCCCTGGTTGGTCGTCTGGCAGCTTGCCCCTCCAGCCGCAAAACACCCGAGGTAGCCATCGTGCTCAGCGGCGGTGAAGGCAACGTCCGGCACGTCGCGGAAGCCGTCGTTCGGCACTCCAGCGCCGCTCTGCCAGGCCGGCTTGGCAATAAAGGCGCTGGCTCCGCCGCCGCCCTCCGCGACCTGGTAGACCGTCTGGCCCTGGCTATCCACGGTCGTCGGCTCATTCCATGCTCCCTCCGGGATGTAGGAGAGCGCCGACTCGTATCCAGCGGAGTTGCTCGCAGACCAATACAGTGAAGGCGTGAGCATATCGTTGAACTCCGTCCCTCCCACACAGGTAACATCGCCACTGGAGCAGAACACGTTGATGCTTGCAGTCTGAATGGCCGGGGCAGGCGCAAAGGCGGTGTCGCATCCGGCTGCGCCGGTGTCGTCCGCAGAGACAAAGGTCGAGATGCCCTCACTGGCCGCCGCCTCAAACTCCTGCTGGAGATAATCGGTCTCCGCTGAGCCGCTCTCCGACTCGCAGGCTCCGAAGGAGATGTTCATCACCGGATCCAGCAGGGTGTTGATGTTGTATGCCAGCGCGATCTCCACTCCATCCTCACTCGCAGCATCGGCGCTGATCACCAGGTCCGCCTGGGCCGCCGGGGCCGTTCCGATGACGCGCTCCACATCCAGCGTGGCTTCGCTGGCGAATCCCACGTTGGCTCCCGTCGCTACGCCCGGATCGCTGCCGGCCAGGACCACGTTGGGCTGCACGCTGGGCAAGCCTGCAATGGCCTCATAGTTGGCGATGTCGCTGGCCACAGTCCGCGACTTGCCGAGGATGGCGATGTGCTGCGCGCGGCGCGCGGAAGACGATCCAGCCGCGCCCGAAGATCCAATGGTCCCGCCTTGATCCCCACTGTTGTAGACGCTGGCGATGTCATAGATGGTGGCGAAGTCCTTGGGCAGAATGGCATAGACGCCGCCGCCAAGATCGGCTTGCGCGCCAGTCTGCGGACTGCCTGCGGCTTGCGAAAGCATGCGCACGGTGAAGTTCGACTGGGGCGCGTAATGCACCTCCGCCAGGCCGTGCACGGAGCGGATCACCGCGCTGAGAGCGGCTGGAACCATCGGCTGCGAGACCGCTGCGAGCCTCTGCTGCCCCGCAACCTGAAAGTTCTGGAAGTTGGTGTGAAAGGCGTCTGCTACCAACGCCAACGAGCCCGTGGCCCGGATGATGAGCCCGTTGGGATCCACCGAATCCACGGTGAGTCCCTGGCTGGTGAGCCAGGAGATTACGGCTGCGCGATCCTCCGCGGTGGGGCCAAAGAGTTGCCCTACCTGCTGAGGCTTGAGCCACCGATGGTAATACCGGGATTGAGGGTTCTGCTGCGCCGCGCGGAACTGCTCAAAGGCAGCTTGTGCCGCGGGATCCCGGCTCAACACTACGGCAAGATGCAGGGGCTGGCTTAAGTCCACTCCGCGGCCCCCCATGGTGTTCTCCACGCGGTCCCACTCCGGCAGCCTCTGGCTAAGGGTGAGCAGCGAGTTGAGATCCGGATTCGCTGCGACCCGATTCGCCTGCTGTACCGGCTGCAGGCCCGTCAGGCCCCCCTGCCCTGCCTGGGCCGGCGCATGCCCACCCGCAAGAGCCGCAGCCAGAAGAGCCGCGCTGGACACCACCCGTATGGCACGCGGCAGCGTTCGCCGCCGCGATCCATCATCAAGCGACAGCGCAGCCAAGCGGTTGCGAAGCAAAGATCGAAACTGCATCGGACCTCAAGTTGAATGAAGCGAAGACACCACGTCAGAGTAGGGTTAGGTTACGGTATCCACGGCCAAAGGCAAATGGCGAGACAGTAAACTTCACCCAAAGTAACCGGACGCTATGATGGGTGAAGGAGGACGTTATGAGCCGCACCGAATCCACCATGGCGCCACTGGGCTTTGTTGCCCCAGCCTTTCGCCTGCAGAATGTGGTCACCGGTACCACCCTGAGTCTTGATGAGATCCTCAATGCTGGATCAGTTAACAGAGCGGGCCTGCTGGTAATGTTTGTCTGCGTCCACTGCCCTTACGTAAAGCACGTGGAGGCGGAGTTGGGGCGGATTGGTCGCGATTACTACGGCCCGGCCGGCGATGGGCCGATCGCTATCGCGGCTGTTCAATCCAACGACACGGAGCAGTATCCCGAAGATGCACCGGGACCGATGCGCGATCAGGCGCTCCGGCTCGGCTGGACGTTCCCCTATTTGCTGGATTCCACCCAGGAGGTGGCGCGGGCCTATCATGCGGCCTGCACCCCAGACTTCTTCCTCTTTGATGCCAACCTTCGGCTGGTATACCGTGGACAGCTTGACGACAGCCGTCCGCGGCGCAATGGCTTTGGAAACGATGAGCCGGTGACAGGCAAAGACCTGCGCGCAGCCATGGAGGCAGTGATCGCCGATCGGCAGCCCAGCCCGGAACAGCGCTGCAGCATCGGCTGCAATATTAAGTGGAAGGCTGCATGAGCGGGTCACCGTTCTTTCTGTTCCGATCGTCCGGGGTGGGCTGATGCAAGGAGGGTGTCGGCGAGCAATCCCTCGCGGGCGAGAGCGTTTTCGCATGGAGCAGGCCGCCATGTCGGCAGGGGCTTGCATGCAGCCGCCCTCTGCGGCTGCATGATGTGATCAGATTAGGGCTTGCGAATTGACTGGGTAGTACGAGCGAAGGTTGGATGGAGTGACCATTTCGTGTCGGATGAAGGTGGCTGGAGGAACGGGCCGGCCAGCCAGCAGGTCAAGTGCCAGTGGGATGACACCCTCCCCGTAGCGTTCGGGGAAGTAGCCCACCGAACCGATTAAGCGCGTGCCCTTGTTGGCGAGCTCGGTGTGAACTTCTGAGGAAGCATTATGCCCCACAATGGCGCATTGTTCGTGACCGGTATGTGAACCGCAGGTAGGGTCAAGGGAGGGGAGTTTGACTTTGCAGAGCGGCCAGGCGGAATTTCTGGGTAACTTTCCAGCGGTCGGGTAGCCAGTCGGGCAGGTCGCTGACGGGCAGCGTCGGCAAG
>DAHXNO010000189.1 GCA_027365345.1 Granulicella sp. | reverse complement strand
TTTCCTTCCCTCCCCTCTCCTTCATCAATTGGCGCGCCACCTCCGCTTGTTGCTCTTTGCCAGGGATGTTCCCGCCGCCACCCGATTGCGCTGAGGCGCGATGGAAAAACCCCCTCGCCGCCGGCATGCCCATCAGCGTAGTGACCTTGGATCCACCCCCCGACTGCCCATAAATCATCACCCTGTCCGGATCGCCGCCGAAGTTCACAATGTTCTCGCGTACCCACTTCAGTGCGGCAACCAGATCCGTCATGCCTGCGTTAGCGGAGTCCTCATAAGCGGCTCCTCCAATTGCGGAAGCATCGAAGAACCCCAGAATGTTCAGGCGATGATTCACGGTTACGGAGACCACATCGTGGAGCCGCGCCATCTGCGCGCCTTCCTGGGCTGGCAGTTCATACGCTGACCCAAAGAAGTAGCCTCCGCCGTGCAGATAAACCATCACCGGACGGCTTCCCGTAAGGGACGCGGTCCAGACGTTCAGCTTGAGCATGTCCTCGCTCTGCCAACCGTCGTCCCAATCCTGCAGGAACGTCTGCTCAATGGCCGTCCAGTCATGCAGAATCTGCGGGCAGTTTGCGCCGTAGATAAGAGCCGGATATTCATCCTCCCATGGCGCAGGAGGCTTCGCGGGCAGCCAGCGATTCTCTCCTGCTGTACTTTGGCCGTAGGGAATGCCCTTGAAGGTGAAAACGCCCCCATCCAGAAAGCCCCGCACCCTGCCATACTGGGTCTTTGCAACTGCCGAGCGAGGCGTAGAACAGCTCCCGGGTTGCAGCCCTGCTCCCGTTCCCGTACTCCCAGGCGCGCTGCTCGGCTGGCTCATTGCGGCTCCGGCGGCTGCCGCGGCGGACGCGCGAAGTAGATCGCGGCGGTTGAGCAAAGAACCTCCCGGAACACCAGATTTCGGCATCGTATCTCCCTTGTTTGCTTCTTCGACGAGGCTGTCGTTCACCTGCGGGAAGAGGGCGCCGCGACGCCTTCTCCAGCGCTCGGCACGGCGCCTGCGGAAAACGGTTTCCGATGCAGAACCCTAAATGTTAGCGTGGGCGGTTGTCAAGGCGAAATTCCGTTCGCCCCACGGCAATCTTGCCTCAGCCAGAACTATCTCTCGCAGCATCGGCGACCGAGCAGGACGAACCAACAGCGCGAACGGGCCGTCCGCCTGCTAAGCCTCAAGGGTCCGAACTTTGTTCTCCCCATGTTCCTACGGCTCGGCTCCCTGGCTGCCCGCGAGGATGCTTTGCAGCGCCGCAACGTGGTCCCGGAAGGCTTTCCGGCCGGCGCGTGTCGCGTGAGCCCAGGTTCGCTGCCGCCCGTCCGCCGCCGCCTTCTTCAGCTTGATAAAGCCGGCATCGGCCAGCGCAGCCAGATGCTTGGACATCACGGAGTCGCTGCTGCCTGTTAGCTCCTTGAGCCGCGCGAATTCAACCTGCTGCGCCTGCGCCAGAACCGCCATCGTCTGCAGACGCGCTGCGGCTTGCAGAAGTGGCTCAAACCCCTTTACGACGCTTGCTGCTTCAGGCACCGAGTTCCCTCTTAAACACCCGCTGCCAGATTGTGCTGCCGACGTACGCCACCCCAAAGGCTACCGCCGCCAGGGCGAAGGCAAGGCGAGGCCGTTCGGGAAACTCGGCGAAGAAAAGGCTTGCAGAATAAAGCGCCAATTCGATCACCAGCAGCGGTCCAGTGACCAAGCGTGTCTTGCCCCGACGGTATCCGTTGATGAACACCCCCAGCCTCCTCTTGTCCCATTGCAGAATCAACGCAACAGCAGCCAACGCCACGGCGAGCGCGGCGAAGCGCCAGGGCACGGGAACTGCGGGGCTGGCCACAAGGATCGCCATAACTGCCGCGAACGCGGCGTGGCGAGACTGCGGGCAGGGTGAGAGTTGCGCCAAACGTCTTTCTGCCTGGCTCTTGGCCTCCAGCGCAGCCAGAGCTTCTTCCTTCATCATGCTCATATTGCATCCCTCACTTTCCATTGTGGAAAGTCTACCATAACTTTCCATGATGGAAAGTATCGCAGTGATTTGTATGCGTCTGGCAATCGCCTGGGCGATGCCCGCGCCCGAGCCGGTGGCTGCATCGGCGATGTGCAGGCCGGAATCAACCTTCTCCTACGCAGCCACCCATCTTTGGAAGAGGGGATAGATGAGCGTGGACCCAGTCTCGGAGATGTTAAGTAGCGCGGACTTTGTCGGCAACGCCTCCGCGGCCGCAAGCACGCGGACGGTCGCGCACGTGAGCCTAAAACCCGTAACTTCCAGAAACGTTGAGCAATGGATGGCTCCATTCGGCCCCAAAGGGCGCACCGAGGAACCGTTCTTGTGGCCCTATCATATCCTCGCTTTTTTCCAGCCGGAAGCAGCTCAACTCGTATGATAAAGGGATGCCTGGCATGGCAACAGCTGAAACATCTGAAGGCAAGGTAACAATGGCAAAGAGCCTCCCAACGTTCGACCAACTGCTAAATCCGCTGATCACAGCGCTCCGTGCGCTTGGTGGCTCGGGTTCGATCCAAGAGATTTACGACAAAGTTGTCGAAGTGGAACGGCTGTCGGAGCAGATGCTCTCTCAGCCTCATGGCGACAATAGCGATCAGACGGAAGTGGCCTATAGACTCGCATGAGCTCGTTCATATCTGAAGAAGTTCGTGACCGGTATGTGAACCGCAGGTAGGGTCAAGGGAGGGGAGTTTGACTTTGCAGAGCGGCCAGGCGGAATTTCTGGGTAACTTTCCAGCGGTCGGGTAGCCAGTCGGGCAGGTCGCTGACGGGCAGCGTCGGCAAG
>DAHXNO010000178.1 GCA_027365345.1 Granulicella sp. | reverse complement strand
CTGCGGTTTGGCAACCCGCCGGTGGCGACTGCGGACAAACCCTTCCCCTTTGAAGCACAGATTGTACATATTCCATTGCATGCCCGCATTCGCCGCGACATGCAGCAGCCCCCGTTCGGCATCAGCGAAGACGTTTATGAGACGGGAGCGATGGCGTATAAGCTGCAGTGCGCCGGTTGCCATGGAGTCCCCGGAAAGTCATCCGCCATTGCCCATCAGATGTTCCCGCACGCCCCCCAACTATGGACCCGGCATCACCACGGAGAGGTGGTGGGGGTGAGCGACGATCCTCCCGGCGCGACCTATTGGAAGATCAAAAACGGCATTCGTCTCACCGGCATGCCCTCTTTCAAGGGCATCTTGACCGAAGAGCAGATGTGGGATGTTGCGCTGTTGCTGAAGCACGCCAATGAGCAACTGCCCGACCCTGTGGTCGGCATGCTGAAAGGACAATAGACCCTTTCTCCCGCGAGCGGGGGACGCGGAGCAGGTGATTGGCGTGGTTTCTGTAATGGAACGAGACCACCGATGGGTATGGAGGCTCCGCCATCCGCGGAGACGCCAGATGCGGCGGCTTCGGCTCAGCGGGCTGCCTGGATGGGTCTGAATTGCCAAGATCTTGAAGCAGGCTGGATCTGGAGAAGGACTTTCCGCGAAGCTGTTTCCGAGGTTCGGGCTCTGGTCTGCTCAAACTTGTACACTAGTCTTCAACATGTATAAGCGAGTTCTTTTAAAGCTCTCCGGAGAAGCCCTGGCGGCCGGCAGAGGGTTCGGTGTCGATACGCTATTTGTGAATGCAATCGCCCAGGAGATCGCCGAAGCGGCGCGTTCGGGTTGCCAGATTGGCATCGTCGTTGGCGGCGGCAACTTCTTTCGCGGGGTTGCGGAACAGGCCCTGCACATGGACCGCGTCGCTGCCGACCACATGGGTATGCTGTCCACGGTGATCAATGCCATCGCTTTGCAAGACGCAATTGAAAAGACCGGTATTCACGTTCGCGTGATGAGCGCCATCCAGATGCATCAGGTAGCCGAGCCCTATATCCGCCGCCGTGCGATTCGGCATCTGGAGAAGGGGCGCGTGGTGATCTTTGCCGCGGGTACGGGCAATCCATTCTTCTCTACGGACACTGCCGCCAGCCTGCGCGCGATGGAGATTGGCGCCGAGGTTCTGCTGAAGGCTACAAGCGTCGACGGCGTTTACAGCGCCGATCCCAAGAAAGTGAATGACGCTACCAAGTTCGACGAGATTACCTACATGGAGATCATCAAACTTGGCTTGCAGGTGATGGATACGACTGCGGTATCGCTGTGCAAGGACAACCGAATGCCGATGATCATTTTCTCGATGCGCGAGCGGGGCAACATTCTGAAGGTGATCGCCGGCCAGAAGCTGGGTTCCCTGGTGACGGCGTAAGCCGGTGCGAGAGCATTCCCAAGTAACCGCAGTCCAGGCGCTGAAGCACCTTTGTTTTGTGATGGTTAACGCGGCGTGGCCGTTGGTGGGGCGTGGGTGAAAGACAGGGCGGCGGCTGGCGGCACGGATGGATCGCAGCGCCTTTTGGAAGGATGCCATGCGGCTGCTACCGGCTACCACATGAGCCGGACAGGAGAGTTACGCAGGGAAGATCGACAGACCCTTTGGATCTGGTTGGAAGCGGGCAGGACAGCGATCTCTTCGAAACGTGCGGCTGCGCTGCTGAAGGGCGCTGGTAGACGGCGTGCAGCGGCCGTTGTAGTCTGACAACAAGGCTGGATGCGGCGCGGCAACCTTCGCTGGCGGCTCAGATGCGCTTAGCCGTGACATCCCTCCATCTTTCGATTCCTTGTTGACGGATTACGGTAAAAGGGAGCAGCGCTTGCGGAAGCTGATACTCCAGTACGATAATCGGGACGTTAGCCACATCGGCAGGCTGCTGAAGATGGCTTGATGCAGGCGCAAGGCTCGATATGTTTCTGCTACCGACCAGGAGAACATGACATGTCTGGACCGAAGTTACCTCACGATTCGAGCGATCTGCCGCAGGACTCGGGCGTCGCGCAAACGGCAGAGAACAAGCTTGGTAAGGGAACCACGGGAATCACGCGGCGCGGGTTCCTGAAAGGCGCCGGCGTCACTGCGGCGGGAACGGCGTTGCTGGAAGGCGCGCGGGCTTTCGGCCGCGAGGCCGCCGCCACACGCGGCGAACATCCGGAGGGCGTGAGGGAGTTTGGGCCTGGACCGGTCGCGGTGACGCTGCAGGTGAACGGTAAAGAACGAGTGATCCACATCGAACCCCGCACGACGCTGGCGGACGCCTTGCGCCTGGAGATGGCGATGACCGGCACCAAGGTTGTCTGCGATCGGGGTGCGTGTTCCGCCTGCACCCTCCTGATGGATGACATACCGATCAACAGTTGCATGACGCTGGCCATTGATGCAGTGGGACATCAGGTAACGACCATCGAAGGCCTGACAGAGAGTAGTGAGGGGCATTCCATGCAAGCGGCGTTTCTGAAACATGACGCTATGCAGTGCGGCTTCTGTACCCCGGGCATGGTGATGACGTGTTCGGCGCTGCTCAAAAAGAATCCCAAGCCGACGGAAGACGATGTGCGGCTCGCCACGGCGGGGAACTTATGCCGGTGCGGGACTTATCCCAGGATCTTTGCGGCTACGCTGGAAGCCGCTGGTGTTTCCGACTCTGAATCGACCCACAACGCGTAGGAGAGAACGATGGCAACCACGAAAATTCCTTCTTCCACCGGCGTATCGCCGGACGCGGCGCAGGACATGGCTGGCGATGGGATGAAAACGGTGATGATGCCGGTTGGCGTTCCAGGGTATACGTTGCGGCAGGAGCCGCGTACGATGCCCGCGACGCAGCCACCGGTTCTGCCGATCAACGCAGACCTGAAATTCATTGGGAAGTCGCCAGAGCGCTGGGATGGTCCTGCGAAGGTGAGCGGCCGGGCCCGCTACACGGCGGACATTCAACTGCCGGGGATGCTCTATGCGAAGTTTGTGGATGCGACGGTTCCGCATGCCAAGGTGATTTCGGTCGATACCTCAGAGGCGGAGAAAGTTGCCGGAGTCAAGGGTGTATTCGTCATCGAGAATCTGCTGGGCTCGGCGAAGCTCTTGAACCCGTCTCTGGAAGTTTCGAAGTATCCCATTGTTCGGTATGCCGGACAGCCGATTGCGGCGGTTGCCGCGACGAATCCACAGATTGCGGAGGATGCGGCCAAACTGGTGAAGGTGAAGTATGACGTGATGCCATTTGTGGTGGACATGGATCAGGCGCGCCGGGCAGATGCTCCGATGGTTTTCCCCGGGCCTGCCAACCAGGCCGGTACCGCAGGCGGTGGCGGGGGCGCGGCCGATGTTCCGCAAACAGGCAACATCCACGGACCTTCGGTGCATACTCGTGGCGATATCGAGCAGGGATTCAAAGATGCCGACGTGGTGGTGGAGGAGCATTACACAACGCAGGTGCAGGTGCACAATGCGCTGGAAAGCCATGGCGTGGTGGCGGACTGGAAGCCGGATCTGCTGACGGTTTGGGCGTCGACGCAAGGAACCGCCAGCGTGCGGGAGGGGTTGGCCGGATTTTTCAATCTGCCGAAAAGCCAGGTGCGGGTCATCACTGAATTTATGGGCGGAGGCTTTGGCGCAAAGTTCGGGCCGGGGAATCCGGGTGTGGTTGCCGCGGCGTTGTCAAAACAGACGAACGCGCCGGTACGGTTGATGCTGGATCGCAAGGAAGAGCAACTCTCGGTGGGCAATCGTCCCAGTTCAGACCAGACGCTGAGAATTGGGGCCAAGAAGGATGGCACACTCACCGCCATTCACCTGGTGAGCTATGGTACGGCGGGCTGCGGAACGGGTGCGGGCTGCGCCGGGCCGGCGACCAACATGTACAAATATGCCTCGCTGCGCACCGAGGAGAGTGACATCTTCACCAATGCGGGTCCAGCAACTGCATTTCGCGCACCGGGTCATCCACAGGGAGCGTTTGCTCTGGAGCAGACGATAGACGAGTTGGCCAATCGTCTGGGGATGGATCCGCTGGATCTGCGCGACAAGATTGATGAGAATTCCGCGCGCAGGGTGGAACGCGAGATTGTTCGAAATAGCGCAATCTGGAAGTCACGCCATGCCACGCCGAATGTGGATCATGGACACATTAAGCGCGGCGTAGGAGTGGGGCAGGCAGTGTGGTATCGCAATATCAGCATGGATTCCGCTGCGGAAGTTCGCGTGCACCAGGACGGATCAGTAGAAGTTTTGTCGGCCGTGCAGGATATTGGCGGCGGCCTCAAGACCGTGATGGCGCAGATTCTTTCCGAGCAGTTTGGCGTGCCGCCACAGCAGGTGTCGGTAAAGATCGGGGATACGAATTATCCTGTGGGACCGAACTCCGGGGGAAGCGTGACGACAGCATCGTTGACTCCGGCGGTGCGTGATGCAGCCTGGAATGCGGCGCAGAATTTCCTGGCCAGCATTGCTCCTGCGCTGGGCGCGCAGCCCGATGACCTGGTGCTGGCGAACGGAGAAGTGAGCAGCAAGAGCGGTAAGTTTCAGCCGATCAGCTTCCGTAGCGCGGCCGCAAAGATGAACACCAGCGAGGTTTCCGCGCAGGCGCGGCGCATCCCTGACTACGACAGGAAGGCCTATGAGACCTATGGCGGCGTCGATGTTGCTGAGGTGGAAGTTGATATGGAGATAGGGCTTATCCGGGTCAAGCGTATTCTGGCGGTGCATGATTGCGGACGTCCCATGAATCCGAAACAGACCATGAACCAAATCAACGGTGGCGTGATCCAAGGCATGTCCTATGCGCTGTATGAAAATCGTCTGATCGATTCCGACTACGGGCTGATGGTGAATGCGAATCTGGACCGTTACCAAATTGCCGGTTCACGAGAGATTCCCCAGATTGAGGTGCAACTGATCCAAAGCTATATTGGGCAGAGTTCAACCGATGCTTCCGGCATTGGTGAACCGGGTGGCATCATTGGGACGCCGGCAGCGATAGCGAATGCGTTTTACAACGCCACCGGGGTTCGCATCCGCAGCTTGCCGATGACTCCGGCAGTGGTGCTGGCGGCGTTGGCTAATACCTCACAGCAGAAGGAGACGGCATGAACCAGTTCGTTCTTGTGGATTGCACCACTGTGGACGGGGCACTGTCGCAGTTGAAGGATGGCTCTGTGGTGAAGGCGGCCGGCGTGGATTTGCTGGACCGGATGAAGAATGGCACGACGACGCCATCCAGGCTGGTGAATATTCGCAACATTTCGGCCTTGCGAGGGATTCATCCGTCGCCGGAGGGAGTGACGATTGGAGCGCTGACGACCCTCACCGAAATCAGCGAGCATCCGCTGCTGCAGTCGCACTACACGATTCTCACCGATGCCTGCGGCACCGTGGCCACGCCCCACATCCGCAATATGGCGACACTGGGCGGCAATCTTCTGCAGGAGTTGCAGTGCTGGTACTTCCGTTCGGAGGAGTACGAGTGTCTACGCAAGGGTAAGGAAATCTGTTTTGCCTTTAGCGGTCTGAACCAATACCACGCGATTATGGATTACGGTACTTGCCCATCGGTGGCCCCGTCAACTTCGGCGGTGGCTTTACTGGGGCTGAATGCGAGTGTGGAACTGACCTCAGCCAAGCGCGGCAAACGAATGGTTGCTATCAAGGATCTGTACGTCCATCCTGACGCGAATCCAACGAAGTTTACAGTTTTAGAGCCGGATGAGCTGTTGACCGCAGTGATGATTCCGCAGCCAGCCAAGGGTACGCGATCGGCGTATCAAAAGTATGGAGAGAAGCAAAGTAACGACTGGGCCATTGCTGACGCCGGGGTGGTACTGGAGATGGATGGCAATGTTTGCCGCAAGGCGGCTATCGTGATGGGGTCGGCTTCGCCTGTTGTGCGCCACGCTCCGGAAGCAGAGGCCATGCTGGCGGGCAAACCCATTACAGAGGAGATCGCACGCGCTGCGGGAAAGGCGGCCATGCAAGGCGCCCCGCTGCAGACTGCCATGCAGGGCGCGCAGCCTCTTTCCATGAATGCCTACAAGGTCCAGATGTTTCCGATTGCCATTTATCGCACGATTCTGCTGGCTGCGGGACAAATGGGCCGCGACCCCAGCGCTGCAAGCTAATCCCCGCGCAACAGGCAAAAGGAGCGATGACCGTATGAGCACACCTGAAATGTCCGCTGAAACCAAGAGCGAGCCTTGCCGTTGCCTCTGCGCCAAAAACATGTATGGCACGAGCGTACGGTTCTCTGAGACGTGGCCGCCCGGCACACACGAATCCACCTCTTACTGGTGTCTCCTTACCCAAGGGCCTGCGGGCCCTGACGAGCACTATGTGCATTTGACTCGCTGCGTGCCGGGGCGCGCCTGCTACAACGCATTGTAAGAATAAGCTGCGCAAGAGGCCAAGAACCTGGAGCAAGCTCAGTCTCCTGAAATGTTTGGCGGGCATCATCGATGCGCTGCTTGCGGAGCTTGCGTTGACAGAGTTTTGGGTGGGTCTTCGCAGCCGAGACGTGAGCGGGTTTTGGAGACTCAGACAGCGGGATGAGTGGACCAAGGGGAGACTACTCTATCCCACCAGGACAGAGCTGGCTTCTTTGGCGACTGTTCTTCGCTTCCACCAGCGGCCGATGGCCTGTTGGGCAGGACGTTCCAACCATTTGCGCACCGCTACGGCCAGGAGGATCACCAGGATATAGGAGATCCACGGATCGAAGCGCGCCAAGTGCAACTTGTCGAGAACATGATACTTGTGCAGCAGGATGTAGACGTTGAAGTGCAATAGATAGAGCGCATAGGTGGAAGCGCCTACCGCTACCAGCGGCTCCCAGGAGAATAGTTTGGCCAGAATGCTGGGGCCGGAGAGCCCGAGGATGATCGCCGCGAACAGCGGAGTCAGCAGGCCGCCATGCACCATGATGTAGGGCAAGGCATTGGCCAGATGATAGGCTGCAAACCACACGCCCACAAAACCCAGTGTTCCCACAATCACGCGGGTGCGTTCGCTGAGCTTGGCTGCTGCATGAAGATGGCCAAGCGTAAGCCCGGCAAGGAAGGTGCAAAGGTACGGCAGCGGTGTGAACTTGAGGGTGTCAAGCCAGGGACCATCGCTGTAGCGATTGGCGGCGTGGCTCAGGTGGTCCGGGTTGCGGAGAACGTAGATTGTGTGTGGAATGAGCCCTACCGCCCAAAGGGTGAGACCCAGCGCCAGCAGCTTGCCTGTGCTGCGCGGCCAGGGCAGGCGAAGCAGCCAGGGGAAGGCGATGTAGAGCACCACTTCGCAGGAGAGGGTCCAGGTCACGGTCATCCAGAAGGTCGCCAGGTGAGGAAAGAATCCCTGCGCCAGCAGCGGCGTGGCAATTACTCCCATCCAGAAGTCGGTTCGTGAACGCACCGCCCATTCGGTGATCAGCATCGGGATCGATACGAGCATGGTGAACGCGTATACCGGGTAAAGGCGCGACAGGCGCGCTATCCAAAAATCCATCGCATTCATCGGTTGGGGGCGGTCTGCGTAGTTATACGCCAGGATGAAGCCGGAGATCAGAAAGAAGAAACTTACGAAAACGTAGCCGATGTTGATGAGCGGATAGAGGGTGATGGATGGATGGCTGCTCCACGTCAGTCCGGACGGCGTGAAGTGGAACAGAACAATCGTGACCGCCAGGAAAGAGCGCAGACCGGTTAGCGCCGGGAGCGCCGGCTTCCGATCGAGTTGCCTGCCAAGCCGCAGTTCACCGGCAGGCTCGTTTGTGGATACGGGTGCGGTTGCTATCACGGCCTGCATCTCTCCCGGTAGGACGCAACGTGAGGGACGGAAGTTCCGATTGCCTGGAAGAATCTAGCGAAATTCAACACTCTCGAATCCCCAATCCTCGAGTATCAGAGTTACCGTTGCCCGGGCATCGCTGGTTGCGGTGTCCAGGATCCCGTCCGCTACCGCGGCCTGCTGCAACTGGGCTAAAGCCGTCTTCCGCACCTGCTGATCCAAGATGAGATTCGATTGGGTCAAGGAACCTGTTAAGGGTGCGTAGGTTCTGGTCTTGGCGGCATCGATCTGATTGCCAAAGATCTCGGATGGGGGAAGGGAGAGCCGTACCGACGGGTCATTGGGGGTCCCCGTAATCAGAACGTCTTCCGGCCGCAACTTGCTCATGTCTACGCCAGCAGTGGTCTGCCCATGCACGATGATCCATGGCGAAACGGTGGAGCTTGTGGCGGATCGAGCGCGATCCCCGGAGATGGACCCTCCGGCTGGTGCAGAAGCTGCGGAGAGGGAGTGCTCCGGAGTGTTCTCCGGCGCGGTATCGATCACTGCATCCAGAGAGTCTTCAGCGGTTTGGATGCGGTTGAGCTGCCTGAGCTTCTGCACAACCTGCTGGGAGGAGACAACGGGCGAAGGACGGCCAGTAATCTGCGCGGCGATCCTGCCGGCGAGGCCCGAGCGAGCGTGATGAACAAAGACGGCAACCGCGGTAGCGCCAAGGATCATTGCCAGCAAAACGCCGAAGAAGGGTCCTGAGCCCCGTGGCCGTCCGTAACTGTATTGCATGGTCATGAATGGGTCGCTATCCGCACTTTATAAAGAATACCGTGGGCCGGCGAAGGTCGTAGTGCGAGGCACCAAAGGAGGAGTATCCGCACAGGAGATTCCTCTAAGCCTCCACCTGGGGGAGCGCTAAACTCTCCGATCGCAACGAGCCCCGGTTCGCGTAGCTCGCCTTGACAAACTCCCTAAACAGCGGATGCGGCTCCAGCGGCTTGGATTTGAACTCGGGATGAAACTGGCAGCCCAGGAAGAAGGGATGGTCTGGAATCTCTACGATTTCTACGTAGGTTGCGTCTGGTGTTGTCCCTGTCAGCCGCAGACCGCCGTTGGTCAACGCCGTCTCATACTCGCGATTGAACTCATAGCGATGGCGGTGACGCTCGCTGATGCGGGTGGCTCCGTAGGCTCTGGCGGCTAGCGACCCAGGTTCCAGAACGCACTCCCAGGCTCCAAGCCGCATGGTGCCGCCCATCTCCTCGACGCCGATCAGTTCGCGCAGCTTGTAGATGATGCGATGCGGTGTGGCGGGGTCGAACTCGCCCGAGTTGGCTTTGGCCAGCCCGCACACGTTGCGAGCGAACTCGATGCAGGCTGTCTGCATCCCCAGGCAGATGCCGAAGTAGGGAACCTTGTTTTCGCGCGCGTACCTGATGGCGTTCAGCATTCCTTCGATGCCGCGTTTGCCGAATCCGCCGGGTACCAGGATGCCGTCAAAGCGGTCGAGTTGCGCCTTATAGTCTTCAGTCTCCAGCGCTTCGGCCTCGACCCAGGTGACCTTCAGCTTGAGATTCGCATCGAGCGCTCCGTGGACCAGCGCTTCTTTGAGCGATTTGTAGCTGTCTTCATACTCTACGTACTTGCCGACGATGCCGATCTCGACCTCGTCCGTGGGATTATAGGCACGGCGTACCACGTCCTCCCAGCGGGACATGTCCGGCTCCCTGGTCTGCAATCGAAGGTACTTCATTCCCAGCGCGTCCACGCCCTCTTTGTAGAAGTTCAGGGGCACCTCATAGATGGATGGCACGTCGCGCGCCACCACGACGGCGGCCTCTTCCACGTTGCAGAACGCGGCAATCTTCTGGCGCATCTCACGGGGCACCGCCCGGTCTGCGCGGCAGAGCAGGATGTCCGGCTGGATGCCAATGGAGAGCATCTCTTTGACGGAGTGCTGGGTGGGCTTTGTCTTTAGCTCCTGGGCGGCTGCGATCCAGGGTATCAGGGTGACGTGCACAAAGCAGGTGTTGTCGCGGCCCATCTCCTGGCGCATCTGCCGGATCGCCTCCAAAAAGGGAAGCGACTCGATATCGCCAACGGTGCCGCCGATCTCAACGATCGCGACGTCGCAGTCGGCCCCCACCTTGGCCATGGCATTCTTGATCTCATTGGTGACGTGCGGAATCACCTGCACGGTTTTGCCCAGATAGTCTCCCCGGCGCTCTTTGGTGATGATCTGCTCGTAGATGCGGCCGGTGGTCAGGTTATTGTCGCGGGAGAGGCGGGTGTGGGTGAAGCGCTCATAGTGCCCCAGGTCGAGATCGGTCTCAGCGCCGTCGTCGGTGACGAAGACCTCTCCGTGCTGAAACGGGCTCATGGTTCCCGGATCCACGTTGAGATACGGATCGAACTTCATCAGGTTGACGCGCAGGCCGCGCGCCTCCAGCAGGCAGCCGATGGAGGCCGCCGCCAGCCCTTTGCCTAAGGACGACACAACTCCTCCGGTCACAAAGATGTACTTTGCTGACATGGCTGCGACCTCATTGGGTGAGTGGTTTGGGTTGTGCTCGGTGTGCACGATCAAGTATATCGCGCAGCCTGTGGAGATGTTGACCCCTCCGCCAGCGCGCTGCGCCGTCTTGGGAATGCAGGGCGCCGCGCCAGCCTGGGATCGATCGGCTGAGCTATGCTGCTCTTATGGCAACGGATTCGCTACCGCTTCGGCTGGAGCAGCGCGCCTACACGGCGCTGCGCGCTTGGGCGGACCGCAAGCGCATGAAACCACAGCACTTGCTTACGGGTGAGAGGGGTGAAGACGCGGCCTACTACCACCTGCGCCAACTGGGATACACTGTGGCCGCACGGCGGTGGCAGGCGGAGGGCGTTCGTGGAGACCTCGATCTGGTTGCGTGGGATGGCGACACCTTGGTGATCTTCGAGATCAAGACCCGAACGGCTCGGGACTTCGCCCCTGCCGAGGTCTCTGTCGATCGCCACAAGGAGCGTACCCTGCGCAAGGTGGCCATGGCTTATCTGCGCCAGTTTCCTGGCTCCGTGCGATGGATCGTTCCACTGCGGTTCGATATCCTTTCGGTCTATCTGCTAGCGGGAGGAACTGAGTTCGAGCATATTCGCAGCGCATTTCCCTTCAGGGAGGACAGAGGGCGTTCCTGAGTCGATTTTTCGAGTGAATGTGGCTTTGAGTAGGGGTGAGCGGGAGCTGAGCCGTTCGCGGACCAGGCTCAGCTTTGCGCCGACAGGCGGGTTGCAACCCACGTTTCGGAATTGTACCGGCCTTCGCGTCCCACTACCTGTGGCAGGGCGAGGGATGACCATGGGCCAGAATGCTCCTCAGCCGAGCGCTATAGAGCGACTTTTGCCGCTACCATTGTTTAAGAAGCTAGAAGGTCCAATGGATTTCCCGAGGATGCCGCAATGAGCCTGATGGATGCACCCGCTTACGATCCTACCCGTGATAATCGTCGCCGCAATGTGATTGTTGGTGCGGTGATTGGGGTACTGCTGCTGGGTGTGATCTCCCTGGCGGGATATGTCTCTGGCCACGGATGGCTGTTCAGCAACCTGGGCTATGAGCACCGCGTCAACCAATTCTTTGACGCCCTTCAGGACAAGGACTACGCCAAAGCCTACGGCATCTACTACAACGATCCCGAGTGGCAGCAACATCCGCAAAAGTACAGCGGCTATCCGTTGGCGCGATTTACCGAAGACTGGACGAAGGACAGTCCCATCAACGGCCCCATCACATGGCATCACGTGGACAAGTCGGTTGCCGCCGGAACGGGCTACTTTGGCACCGGCGTGATCGTGGCTGTGCGGGTCAACGGCGGTAACAAGATCTTTATGTACGTGGACCGCGCAGACAAGACGATGACCTGGCCTGCTCCGTACGTCTTCAAGTACTGAGGCGGCATAGCCTCCGGCGCAAAGGATCTGTGTCTGCGTGGCGGGCGGTACCTGCAAAATCCGAGGAACGAATCGTCTCCAAGCCGGCAGAATGCGGCTGTGTGAGGGAGATTTGCGGGTTCGTCGGCGGACCTGACGAATGCGCCCGGCGGTAGGCGCTGATCTTTGGAAGGATAGGAAGAGAGCTTTAGCCTAACAGTTCCGCCGAAAGGTTCTCTTGCTTGCTTTCGAGGACGCTGCGCGAAGCCAAAATCAGCAGCACCATCGCAGCGGCAGCGAGGAAGGGCATGCCCAGCCCGGCGCGGAGCGAGTGGGTCCAGGAAGAGACGCTCCCCGTAGCCAGAGGCAGCAACGAAGATCCCAGAGCGGCAATGGTGAACACCAGCGAACTCTCCCGATGCCTGAGGGCGACTGCGAGCAACATCGGGTAGACCGGTCCCGTGGCGAGGCCCAGAATTCCTGCCGCCAGCAGCGTGACGACGCTGGCGGGCCATGCGATCAGAAGAGCCAGTGAGATGGCCATGGCCATGACGCTGGAGGCCAGCACGTTGCGCTCTGACAGCCGCGAGACCCAGGCCGTGGAGTGAAAGATTCGGCTCAAGAGTGAGCCGCCCCAAAGGAACGTGGCTGCACCGATCGTAATCCCCAGCGAGTCTCCGGCGCGCTGCGCGTAGGCGGTCAACCAACTGCTTGCGGCAGCCTCAACACCAGCGGCTCCGAAGACCAGAGCAAGCAGCGTCCATGGAACGTCGAAGCAGCTTTTCATGAGTTGGAGCGGGGAGCTTTTCGCAGAGGTTCTTGGTGGCGCTCCGGTAACAAGGGTTGGGGCGGACGATGCTTCAGGCTCCTGGCGATCTTCGATCCATGCCGCCCAGACCGCCGCCAGGATGAAGAAGAGCGTTACGCCACCTAGAACGTGCTGCAGATGGTGCAGGCTATTGGTGGAGAGCGCCGCGCCGTGCTTTGCCGCGTGAAGCGTGGAGCGAGCAACGCTGTGGAGTGAAATGGGTTGTAATTGGGTCGACCTCAGAGCGATCCATGGTCCCATCGCGGCTCCGAATGCCCACACCAGATTTAAGCGCATCAGCTCAATGCGCCGTTGCCGGGGAAAACGCTGTGAGACCAGAAGACTGATCGAGGTCATGGTCAAAGACAAGCCGAAGCCGTAAAGTGCGATGGCCGGGTAGGCGCTCCAATGGCCAGCCCAACTCAGGCAGAAGGCTCCGATGGCGGTCAGCAGCGCGCCTCGCGCCAGCGAAAGGTGCATCCGCCCGCGGGCGCTATAGGCTCCCAGGATACCCAGGCTGTAGAAGCAGAACAATAGGATGCCGCCGCGCGCATCGTTCATAGACCAACGCAGGAGCAGGAGCGGCAGAGCCGCACCAGGAATGGTGAACGCCACTCCTGTGGCAATGAACCCGGTATAAAGAGCAGCCTTGCGAGGAGCCACGAAACGGGCGTTGCCCCAGACACTGATTCTCATCGTTTTGTTCCCCGCATTGCGCCAACCCAGAGGCCGGACCCGGTCAGCGAGCCCAGTCAGGGACCGAAACCATGCGAGCCCCAACCATCGGATTATAAGGCTCCAATCGCCGTCGCCTGTTTCATGCAGGGGGCTTTGAGCGCAGAGATGACGCGCTTTGCGGCGGATGCAATGTCGTTCTGGTCACGCTCCAGGTGGCTATGGGTTAATCTTCGCTGGGTTTGCCACGGTCAAAGCACGCTGCAAGAACCTTCGCCGGATGAGCAGGAAGAAGACTGGAACCAGAATGAGGACGTGAATGGTGGAGGTAATCATGCCCCCGACGATGGGAGTTGCGATGGGCTTCATGACGTCCGAGCCGATGCCGGACTCCCAGAGGATGGGAGCAAGGCTCAGGATGACAGCGGTGACGGTCATCAGCTTGGGCCGCAGGCGCTGCACGGCGCCTTCCACGATGGCTTCTTGCAGGGCGGCCTCAGTGATGGGTGTGCCCTGTTGGAGCAGGCGTTGCCAGGCTTCATCCAGATACAGCACCATGACCACCCCGGTCTCCACGGCGATGCCGAAGAGGGCTATGTAGCCAACCCAAACTGCCACGCTGAAGTTATAACCCAGCAACCACTGCAGCATGAGGCCGCCGGACATGGCGTAGAGAGTGGGAAAGAGGAGCACGGCGGCTTCCAGAGCCGAGCGGAAGACGAGGTAGAGGAGAACGAAGATGACGAAGAAGACGATGGGGAGAATGATGGTGAGCCGATGCCGGGCGCGCTGCTCGAACTGGTACTCGCCGGCCCAACGCCAGGTATAGCCAGTGGGCAAAAGGAGCTTCTGGCTCAGCAGCTTTTGTGCGCGCTTGACGAAGCCGCCGTACTCGCTGGTCTTGAGGTTCAGATAGACGTACCCGGTAAGCAGACCATCTTCGTCGCGGATCATGGACGGACCGCGGGAGAAGAAGACGCGGGCTACCTCACTGAGAGGAATCTGCTCGCCTACCGGGGTTGGAAGCAGCGCTCGCTCAATGCTCTGCGGATCGTCTCGAAAGTCCCGGAGGTAGCGCACGGCGATGGGAAAGCGCTGGCGGCCGGCGATGGTTTCGGCGATATCCGCGCCACCAATCTCAGAGGTGATCCACTGCTGCACGTCGCCTACGGTGAGCCCGTAACGGGCCGCTTGCAAGCGATTGACATCGATGTTGAGGTAAAAGCCCTGGGAGACGCGCTCCGCAAAGACGCTGTCTGTCTCCGGCAGTTCGGAGAGAATCTGCTGCATCTGGGCCCCGATCTCCTCGATCTGGTTGAGATTCGGCCCCTGAATCTTAATGCCGAGCGGTGTTTTGATGCCTGTCATCTCCATATCCAGGCGGTTCTGGACGGGCATGGTCCAGGTGTTGGTGAGCCCTGGGAACTGGAGCTTCGCGTCCATCTGCTGGATCAGTCTCTGGTAGGTGATGCCCGGCCGCCAACGGCTGCGCGGCTTGAGCATGATGGTGGTGTCGAACATGTCCAGTGGGGCGTTATCGGTGGCGGAGTCGGAGCGACCCACCGTGCCGAAGACAGTTGCCACCTCGGGAAAGGAGCGAAGGATGCGATCCTGCTGCTGCATGAGCGCAGTTGCCTGGGTGATGGAGATGCCGGGCAGGGCGCTGGGCATATAGAGCAGCGAGCCTTCATAAAACGTGGGCAGGAACTGGCTGCCGAGGTGAAAGTAAAGAGGGATGGCCGCGCCAAGAAAGGCGAGATTGAGCGCGATGACCAGCTTCCAGTGGCGCAGGCACCAACGCAGCACCGGAAGATAAAGAGCCTGGGTGAGCCGGGAGATGGGGTTCTTCGCCTCAGGGCGCAGTTTGCCGCGCAGGCAAAAGGGCATCAGCGCGGGCACCAGGGTGATGGAGAGCAGCGAGGAGCAGATGAGCGCCAGAGTTTTTGTCCAGGCGAGCGGCCGGAACATGCGGCCCTCCTGAGCCTCCAGCAGGAAGACGGGCAGGAACGAGACCACGATGATCATGAGCGAGACGAACAAGGCGGGGCCCACCTGCTGCGCGGCTCGCACCAGAGTGCGCCGCCGCTCTTCCCCGCTGGGGATAACTGTCAGCTCAGCCAGATGGCGGTATCCGTTTTCGACGATGACGATACTAGCGTCAATCAGCACGCCGATCGCCAGCGCCAGCCCGCCAAGCGACATGATATTGGAGCTGACGTGCAGGAAGTACATGGGGATGAAGGCAGCCAGAACGGCGATCGGCACCGTGAGAATGGGCACCAGCGCGGATCGGAAGTGAAAGAGAAAGACGATGCAGACAAAGCTCACGATGATGCCTTCCAGCAGCAGATCGTGGCGGAGCGTGTGAATCGACTGGTTGATCAGTCCGGAGCGGTCGTAGGCGGTCACGATCTCAACGCCGGGGGGCAGCGAGGGAGCTAATTCGCGTAGCCGGGCCTTGACCGCATCGATGACACGGAGCGCGTTCATGCCGAAACGCATGATCACGATGCCGCCAACAGTCTCGCCTTGGCCCTGCCAGTCGGCAGCGCCACGGCGGACATCGGGACCGAAGGTGACTGTGCCCAGGTCTTTTACCAGGACGGGTGTCCCGTTCCGGGTTGCCACTGGAATGGTCTCCAGGTCAGAGAGCGACCGGATGTAGCCGAGCCCGCGAATCATATACTCGGCTCCGTTTGCCTCCAGCACGTCTCCGCCAACCTCGTTGCTGCTCTGCCGAACCCGTTGGATGACGGTGGCCGCCGAGATGCCGTAGGAGAAGAGCTTGTCGGGGTCGAGGTTCACCTGATACTGACGCACAAATCCGCCGATGCCGGCTACCTCCGCTACCCCGGGGACGGTTTCAAGCTGGTAGCGCAGATACCAGTCCTGCAGGGCGCGCAGATCCGCCAGGTTGCGGGTGTGGGTGCGATCCAGGATGGCATACTCGTAGACCCAGCCGGCTCCAGTGGCGTCCGGGCCGATGGCCGGATGGACACCCGCAGGGAGCTTGCCTGCGATCTGTTGCAGATACTCGACGACTCGCGAGCGCGCCCAGTACAGATCGGTTCCATCTTTGAAGACGACGAAGACGTAGGAGTCCCCGAACATGGTCTGCGCCCGGACGCTGTTGACGCGTGGAGCCGAGAGCAGCGCTGTGACGATGGGATAGGTGACCTGATCTTCGATCACATTGGGTGGCTCGCCAGCCCAAGAGGTGTGAATGACCACCTGCACGTCACTGATGTCAGGCAGCGCATCCAGGGGAACATTCTGGAAGCACCAGGCTCCGGCGATCACCAGGAAGATGGAGCTGGAGAAGACCAGGAAGGGATTGCGAGCGCACCAGGCGATGATTTTTGCAATCATTCCATGCCTCCCGCAGCGTTGAGGCGGAGTTGACGGGCAGCGACGGTTTTGCCGCCGCGCTGGACCTGGATCGCGGCCTGCCACGTGCCGCCCGAGGGTAGTTGCACCGGTCCCTGGTAGAGACCGCCCGCTACGGGATGGAGGGTGATGGAAAGATGCTGCGCCGCCATACCCATCTCTGGCATAGCGGGCAGGAACAAGGTGGCCGTCACGGTCAATCCTGCAGCCTGCGCTCCAGTGAGTGGCTCTCCGTTGGGAGCTGTAAGCCTGGCGCTCAGGGTGTTGGCTCCCTTGCGTAGTGGGGAAGGCTGGGTGCTGAGATCGATTAGCATCTGTGTGGCAGGCAAGGGGCCGGCGGCTGTTGTCGGTTGCGACGGGGGTGGCGCAAATCCTGCCAGGGACTGAAGCTGCGCCTCCGAGTCCACCAGGAAGTTGGCCGAACTGACGACCTGTTCGCCGGCTTTGAGGCCACTGAGGACGACAATGGAGCCGTTCACTTGCGGGCCAGTCTGAACCACGCGCGGCTCGAGGTAGCCCTGCCCGAGGGCGACAAAGGCGATGGAGCGTTCGCCGGTTTGCAGGATGGCAGAGGCCGGCGCCACCATTTGCCGGCCGAGGGACACACTGATCTTGACGTTGACGTACATGCCCGGTTTCAGCACCACGCCGGGATTGGACAAGACCAGACGCACGCGTACCGTGCGTGTGGTGGGATCCACCTGGGGAAGGATCTGATCGATATGGCCGCGGAAGATCCGGCCGGGATACGCATCCACCGTAACCTGGCCGGGATCGCCGGGGCGGAGACGGCCAACAGCATCCTGAGAGACGTTGGCGTAGACCCAGACGGTGGAGAGATCGGCGATGGTATAGAGCCGGGTTTGGGGTTGCACATAGGCATTGGGCAGGGCTTGGCGCTCGGTGATATAGCCGGTGGCAGGCGAGTCGATGGTGATGTTGCGCTGCGCCGTACCGCTTTGTTCCAAATTCGCGATGGTCTGGGAAGGAACGCCGAACTGCCGCAGCCGTTCGGCTGCGGCCTGCAGCAGCCAATCGCCCTCCTGCGCCGCGATGTCCTGGGTCCCGGTGGGCTTGCTGGTTGCCGAGTGAGGCTGCGGTGGGAAGGTCTTTTGGTTTTGCCGCGCCAGGAGAAACTCCTCTTCGCTGCTGACCAGGTCCGGACTATAGATGGTGAAGAGCGGCTGTCCCTTGCGGACATACTGGTAGGCCGCGTTGGCGTAGACACTCTGAATCCATCCGGAAAAGCGCGTCTGCACGTACGCCAGCTTCTCTTCATCAATGTCTACGTTGCCGGGGACATCGAGTTCGTCCTCGAGGTTGGTGAAGGTGACTGTGGCGGTGGTCACGCCGATCTCCTGCAGACGCTGGGGCGAAATCTGAAACCGCGGCGAGAGAGGATCGGGCGTTCGTGGGAGATCTGCCGGCGCCGACGCCGAACTTGCCGGCGAGGCCGGAGCCGCCGGTTGAGGTCCGCGCGCGATCACCGGATCGTTTGGCGAGGAAGGGGAGGGGCCGAGGGGATTGGGCCAGGCCGGATGCTGGCGCAGCACGAGGAAAAGCGCGGCGCCGAGCAGAACGCAGGCTGAAACGGCGGCTGAGAGGGCAAGCTGGTAGGTGCGTGGCTTCATGGCTTCACCTCCGGTGTGGGCGGCTGAGGCTGTTTGGGCGTGAGTTGCTCAAGTTGGTTGATGGTTGCGCCTGTGGCCAGTTCGAGGTCGGCCAGACGGGTATCGAACTCCTCGGCTGCCTGGACCCAGGCGAGATCGGCGTTGATGACCGTCATCTGGCTGTCCAGCAGATTGAGAAAGTCGGTTTTGTCGTTCTCGTAGGCGATAACGCTCGACTGCAACGTGGCCTCAGCCTGGGGTAAAAGCCGGTCGTGATAGAGGCTGGCGAAGCTCTGCTCGGCCTGCGCCTCGACCAATTTCTCGGCGATTGCGCCTCGGGCCTGATTGCGCAGATTGGCCCACTCGGCGTCCTGCTCTGTGGCCTGTGCGGTAGCCTCGGCGATCTCTGCGTCATGCTTGCGGCGGTTCAGCCAGGGCAGATTCATCGAGCCTTCCACCAGGTAGCTGTTGCGCATGTTGTAACCGTAAGGCATCAACATGTATCCGGCGGTTACAGTGAAGCCGGGAGCGTAGGTCTTCTGGGCCAGCAACTGCTGTTTGTGGCTGCTCTCCGCGGCCGCCTGGGCGGCTATCAGATCAGGCCGCGAGCGGAGTGCAACGTCCTCCAGCGTCTGCGCAGAGGGTAGCGTGGACAGAACGGCATACTGGCCGCGCACGGTCAGGGGCGCCTCCGGATCGCGCCCCAGCAGCGTATTCAGGCGGGCACGCGCCACATCGGCATCGCGATCGAACCGGATCATGTGTTCGCCCAACTCGGTGAGCGCGACCTCCGCTTTGAGCATGTCCTGCTGGGAGACTTTGCCCACGGAGTACCGGATGCGCGCCGCTGCGATTGACTGCCGCGCAATGCGCATATGTTCGTCGTGAATTCTCAGCTCTTCTTCGGCCAGGAGGAGATCGTCGAAGGCTTTGTGCACCTGCACCCGAACCGTCAGGCGGACCTCGTCGAGTTGAGCCCTGGCCACGTCTACCTGCGAGTGCGCCACGCTGGTGCGTAGAGCACGTTTGCCGAAACCTGGAAACGTCTGGCTTATGGTGAACATGTTCTGCGCGTCGTTGTAGTTCCACGGCTGGGCCAGCGGCACGCTCCATCCGCTGTACATGGCTGAGGGATCGTCAAGCGCGCCGGCGGCAGGAAGATGCGCCTGGAGCACAGCGACGCGCCGGGCGGCGACCTGGATCTCGGGATCCCGAGCGAGAGCCATGTCCTCGGCCTGGTCGAGCGTAAGCACGGGAGTTGAGCCCGGCAGCGCGGGTGTTGCCGGCAGGGTGAACAACGCGGTAAAGCCTGCCAGGGGATCGTGGTCGCCGGGTGGCTGGGCATAGGCAGGCCAGGGAGATAAAGCTGCAAGGACACATGCAGCGAAGAGAAACTTCATCGCTTCCTCCAGCGGATACGCGGCATAAGGACAGGGCGTGGCTCGCGGCGATGTTGGGAAGCATCGCGATGCGCACGAGAGGCGCGCGAGCGGAGACCCAGGCGTGAGCGCCCAGGTTCAATCTGCTAAGGAAGAGGTTCTAAATGCGGAGAACAAAGCCACTGCCGGGCGAGATTCCGGGAGGAAGATGAGCTCGCCCGCTCAAACGGAGATCTACGGCACTGCTTCGAGATTCCAGGCCAACGCGCGGGAGCAGGAGGGGTGATTGCAAGTGCTCAGCCAGAAAGGACGCTTTGGGCGGAGCAACGATGTTGTCCTTGTGCATCTGGCAGCATGAGCCGCTCAGGTCGTGCCGGCCTCCCATGGCCATGCTGTGCATGGAGTCATTCGAAGGCATTTGCCGGCAGCAGGGGGGCGATCCAGCCGCATGTGCCGGAAGCAAGCAGCAAGCACACGCGGGTAGCGCGCTCCACAGCAGCGCAACCAGCAGCACCCATACCGCAATTTTTTTACTGCCGTCCATGCAGCACCAATTCAGATTTCATCATAAACCTTCCGGACGCGTGCGACCGGGAGAGGAGTGCAAGCGATAGATAGGCTGGCTGCGATACTCTGGAGCCGATGGCAAAGAGACGAATCGGTGTGCATGTGGGAACCAGCGGCGGTATCTTTACGGCCGTGCAGCGGGCTGTGGATGCAGGGGCCAACACGTTCCAGATCTTTACTTCGAGTCCACGCCAGTGGAAGCCGTCGGTGGTGAAGCCGGAAGACGCCGCGAAGATGCGCCAGTTGCGCGCCGAGCTGGACGTGAACCCAGTGGCGGTCCACGCGAGCTATCTGATCAATCTCTGCTCGCAGACCGAGAGTGTGCGGGAGAACTCGGTGGCTGCGTTTCGCGGCGAGGTGGAGCGGGCGCTGGCGATAGGCGCCGAGTATCTGATCTTGCATCCGGGCAGTTGGAAGGGGCTGACCCGCGAACAAGGGCTAAAGATGGCTCAGGAGGGGATTGAGCGGGCGCTTGGCGCACTGGGCGGAGGATGGCGGTGGCAGGACCACAACTTCCGCATCTTGATTGAGAACACTGCGGGAGCGGAGTTCTCTTTGGGCGGGAGCCTGGAGCAGGTAGCGGAGCTGGTGGCTGGGCTTCAGCCGCGCGCTCCGGTAGCGGTGTGTCTGGATACCTGCCACATCCATGTGGCGGGCTATGACATTGTCTCCACAGAAGGGTATGAAGAGACGATGCGCAAGGTGGGAGAGACAGTGGGGTTTGAGGCTATCCGGGTGTGGCACTGCAACGACGCCAAGGCTCCCATGGGTTCCAGGCTGGACCGCCATCAGCATATTGGCGAAGGAACCATCGGGACGGCGGCCTTCCACCGGCTCTTGCACGACATCCGCTTTCAGCACGCGGCATTTATCGCGGAGACTCCGGTAGAGGAGACGGGTGATGAGATGCGCAACGTGATGGCGCTACGCTCGCTGTCTGCCGGTTAGGATGGGCCTTGCGATCCCGACCGTGCCGGCCGTCCCAGCGCGGCGCCAGAGTGGCGCCAGAGCGATGCGGGGCGGGGGTCTTCGACCGATATCACTTCTGTTGTCTGCCGATGAGCCTGGACTGAGGCTTCTGTGACTTTGCGGCTGGACTTAAGGGGTCTTCCCCTTTGTCGTTTCGTGGCTGCTTGAAGTGCTCTTGCCCCACAGGCTATCCAGGAAGAGGTAACGCTCACGTTGAGCGTCGGGCTTGGCCTCTGAGTCGGCGTTGAGGTGCATCACCTGCCAGTCATTTTGGGCCTTGTAGGTGGGCCAGTCTGGGAGGCCAGGAGCGTTGGGGTTGCCGTTGCGGGCGAAGTTGGTCCAGTACTGCTGCATCAGGTCTGAGAGTGCGCGGTCCTGAGGTCCCCAATGTGCGCCCTGCCGTGAGTCCAGCGTGCCGAAGACATATTCAATGTCGTCGGAGTGGAAGGCTCCTGAGCCGGGGTGGTGGAACCGGTCGGTGGGGGAGGGGAGGTCGAACCGATAGCGGTAGGTGGGCGCCTCGCCGGTAGCAACGTGGGCTTCCAACCAGCGCCAAGTAGAGTAGGCGATAAAGCGATCTCCTGCAAAGTCGCCGGCGGACTGCACGGCTTGCGGATCGTTGGCTGCGGGATAGAGGCTAAGGAACCTGGCTGCATCGGCGCCAAACTGCTGTTGGGCCATGGCCGTGAAGCTGGCGGCGGTGGTAGGAGCCGGGGCGAAGAGGACCATCCCGCGCACCTCGTCGGCGTTCCACCCGGCCAGCAGCGGGATGTGCGCCTCTTCACCGGCGGCGTAGATGCTGGGAACGCTCGCGGGGAGAAAGTAACCATCGATGTCGGGAGAGAAGTTTTGGGAGTTACGGAAGGCGGGGGTTTTGGCAAGGGTCTCGGCGGGGATCTTGCGCAAGGCGGCCAGATCGCTTGTGCCCAGGAATTTTTTGACCAGGGCGGCGTCGGCAGACTCGCGGATCTCTAACGGCTCCCACGGAATCCCTTTGCTGAAGAAGGCAGCGCCGCTCTCTCCGATCGCCTGGGCCAGCAAGTTCTTCGCCAGGGGTGAGGCCATCTGAGCGCTCACCGAGAAGGATCCGGCCGATTCACCAAACAGGGTAATGTTATTGGGGTCGCCGCCGAAGGCGGAGATATTGCGGTGGACCCAGGCGAGGGCCGCGGCCTGATCGAGTAGCCCGTAGTCCCCCGCTGCGTGATTGGGCGATTCTTCGGCCAGCGAGCGCAGGGCGAGGAAACCCAGCATGCCCAAGCGATAGTTCATTGAGACCACAACGACGTTGCGGCGGGCGAGGAACTCGCCGTCCTGGCGAGCTTCAGAAGTTCCGCCGGTGGTAAAGCCGCCACCGTAGATCCACACCATCACCGGAAGGCTGCCGGGTGCGGCGCCCTTCGGGGTCCAGACGTTCAGGGTCAGGCAGTCTTCGCTGGCCCCGGGGTCGTGAAAGATCATGTCCGGATAGGAGCCGAATTGGATGCAATGCGGGCCGAACGCTTTGGCAGAACGGTAGAACCATTGGCGCGCGGGCTGGGGAGGCCTCCAGCGGAGCTTGCCCACTGGGGGCGCGGCATAGGGAATGCCCAGGAAGGCGCGTACCGTCCGGTGGAGCGTGAAGATGCCCTCAACCTTGCCTTTGTCTGTTCGGACCTGCAACGGATCTTTACCGAAGAACAGGCGGCCGGATGCCCAGGCGGAACTGGAAGCGACGCAAGCAAAGGCCATCACAGCAGCCAGGGCAAGGTGGGCTTGGTAGTGAAACAATCGGCGAAGACGACGCATGGATCCTCCAGTTCCTTCCGAGCAGACTTCGAGGAAGCCTGTTTATCTGTGTAACACAAAGGCATGGCCGCACCGGTAGCCTTCCCGGGTTCCCGCTTTAGCCCGCAGTGAAAACCCGGCGTGGAAAGCGCTTTGGCAGCGCACTGGCAGCGCGCCGCAGAGAGTTCTTTACAATAAGGTATGGACCAGGCAAGGACGACAGATGCCGCGCAGCGCGGCGCAGAGCAGAGCGAACTCTTACGCTATAACCCAGGCGAGATCGAGCCTCGCTGGCAGGCCCTGTGGGATGCTCAGCCTGATGTTTACGCCGCCGAGCCGCATACGTGCGGCAAGCCGAAGTTTTATTGCCTGGAGATGCTGCCCTACCCCAGCGGCCAGTTGCATATGGGGCACGTACGCAACTATGCCATCGGCGATGCTCTGGCTCGGTTCATGCGCATGCGTGGATACAACGTACTGCATCCCATGGGGTGGGACGCCTTCGGTCTGCCGGCGGAGAATGCGGCCATCAAGAACAATACCCCACCCCGCGAGTGGACCCTGAAGAACATGGCAAAGATGAAGGCGCAGATGCGCCGCATCGGCTACAGCTATGACTGGGCTGGAACGGAGGTGACCACCTGCCTGCCGGAGTACTACCGCTGGAACCAGTGGTTCTTCCTGAAGATGGTGGAACGGGGCCTGGCCTACCGCAAGTCCAGCAAGGTGAACTGGTGCCCGCAGTGCGCTACGGTACTGGCTAATGAGCAGGTTGTGGCTGGCTGCTGCTGGCGGCATGAGGATCAGATCGTCGAGCAACGCGAACTGGAACAGTGGTTCCTGCGCATCACCCGATATGCTGACGAACTGCTGGACGGCCTAGCCAACATGGCTGGCTGGCCAGAGAAGGTGCGCACCATGCAGCGCAACTGGATCGGCCGCAGTGAGGGAGCGGAGGTGGAGTTTGCGGTAGAAGCAGCTTCCAGCGCGCCGGAGGAGAGCGCCGGAATCACGGTCTTCACCACCCGCATTGACACTATTTTTGGAGCGACTTCCATCCAGTTGGCTCCTCAGCACGCTCTGGTCAGGGAGTGGGCGAAGACGGACTCCGCACTATTCGGCGCGGTCGATGCCATGATCGCCCAACAGAAAGCCGCACGCGAGACTGGCGACATCGGCAACATCGAGAAGCATGGCGTCGCGACCGGAAGAGTGGCCATCAACCCCTTTACCGGCGGCAAGCTACCCATCTGGGTTGCGAACTATATCCTGGCCGACTACGGCACGGGCGCGATTATGAGCGTTCCGGCCCATGATGAGCGCGACTTTGAGTTTGCCTCAAGGTACGGACTGCCGATAAAGCGGGTGGTCGCCGCCCGTGGCGAAGAAGACGCACCCTTGCCCTATAGTGGGGAGGACGCATCGCTTCTGGACTCTGGCGACTGGACGGGCGAGAGTTGCGCCGCAGCTCAGGAGAAGATGGCGTTGTTTGCCCAGAAACACGGTTTTGGCAAGAAGAGCACCACCTACCGGTTGAAGGACTGGGGAATAAGCCGCCAACGCTACTGGGGAACGCCGATCCCAATGGTCTACTGCGAGCGCGGGCATGATGGTCTTTCGCCGGGCGGCGTTGTTCCTCTGCCGGAGAGCGCCCTGCCCGTGCTCCTGCCGGAACAGGTGGAGATCACGCAGCAGGGTGGCTCGCCTTTAGGCAAGGTGGCGGAGTTCCTGCACACCCGCTGCCCGGTATGTGGAGGGCCGGCCCGGCGTGAGACCGATACGATGGACACCTTTGTCGACTCAAGCTGGTACTTCTACCGCTATACCGACGCAAAGAATGCGCTCCAACCGTTTGATTCCCAGACGGCCAACTACTGGTTTCCCATCGATCAGTACATCGGCGGGGTGGAGCACGCGATTCTGCATCTGATTTACTCGCGCTTCTGGACCAAGGTCATGCGGGATATGGGCTTGATCCGAAATTCAGAGCCTGCGGAGCGGCTGTTCACCCAGGGGATGGTCATCAAAGATGGCGCCAAGATGTCCAAGTCAAAGGGCAATGTGGTCTCGCCGGATGAGATGATTGCGCGCTATGGAGCGGACGCGACGCGGATGTACGCGCTCTTTGCCGCTCCACCGGATCGTGATTTGGAGTGGCAGGAAGAGGGGGTTGCCGGCATTAGCCGCTTTCTGGCCCGGGTGTACAGGCTGGTGAGCCGGTACAAGGTGTCTGCCGGTGAGGCCAACGGCAAACCGGCCGCGGAGTCCGAGCTTGAACAAAGGCTGCTGCGGACGCTGCATCAGACCATCGCCAAGATCACGGAGGACTTCCAGGCGCGTTGGCACTTCAATACTTGCATCGCCGCGATCATGATTCTGGTCAATGAGATCACGGGCGAAGAGATGGCGTTGGACCGGGGCGAGGTCTCCAGCGCGACGCTGGCGGAGTTGCTTCGCAACTTGATACTGTTGCTGACGCCGTTTGCTCCCTTCCTGGCCGCAGAACTCTGGCAGCAGATGGGATGTTCCGGGCAGGTGTTTTCGCAAGCCTGGCCCGTGGCCGATGCCGAACTGGCCAGGGAGAGCGAGATCGAGTTGCCTGTGCAGGTGAATGGTAAATTGGCGAATGTGATCAAACTGCCGGCGCATGCGGACGAAGCCACGATCAAGGCGGCGTCGTTGGCCGATGAGAGAGTGATAGCGCGGCTGGTTGACAAGACCATTGTGAAACATCTGGTGATCGATAAATCCTCAGGCAAACTCGTGAATCTGGTGGTGAAGTAATGGCGGGGTCCCCAGCGAACAGACAGGCGGGGGACCGGTCGGCTGCGGATCCGGGCGCGGAACGCGGAGTCGGCGTCGGCGCGGCGATGATGGATGGGGCGCCGGGACCGCATGGAGGTGTTCGCGGAACCCAGTTTTTTGTGGGAGTGATGGGTGAGGTGTGGCATCGTCCCTCACTCTCTGGGCTGGAGATCCTGTGGAGATGGGCTGCGGGTATGCCGGTTCTGGCTCTGGCGGTTTGGAGAATTTGGACGGCCGCGCAAGGGCGCTTGCCCGCCGTGAAGGTAGAAGCCGCTGCTCTGCAAGCGATGACCGTCTTTCAGCCCGTCGCTGCCCTAGCCACCCTCCGTGGAGCCTGGTTGGCGGTGTTCCCTATCGCAAAACCTGTGGTGGTCTGGTTGCTTCCGCTTGCAGCGCTGCTATGGCTGGGGATGGCAACGCTGGGGCGGACAGTGGTGCTGCTTCGTCTGGACAAGTCTCTCTGTGCCAGGCGCCGGACTCTGCTGGTGCTCTACGCGTTACGCGGCACGCTACTTCTGGGGGCCTGGGCGCTTTGGGTGAGCGTGGTATGGCAGGCCAGTGTGATTGCGATCTCCGCACCGGCGGCCAGAGGCAGCGAACCAGATCTTGTGGCGTACAGTGCGCTGCTAATCTGCGGCAGTCTGCTGGTCTACGTGCTGTGGGCTGTGGTGAACTGGCCATTTCAACTTGCTCCCCTGCTGGCCATGCAGTTGAATCTTGGCGTGGGAGCCAGTCTAAGAACGGCGCTGGGCAGCAGCCGTACCGGCGGCAAGCTGATCGAAGTGAATCTGGTGATGTGCATCGTGAAGATCGCCGTGCTGGTGCTGGCGATGGTCTTCTCTTCCTGCCCGCTGCCCTTTGCGGACATGGAGAGTTCGGCATTTTTGCACCTCTGGTTGGCGGTTGTGACTCTGTTGTACCTAGCCGCACTGGACTACTTCCATGTGGTGCATACGACGGCGCACCTGAGGTTGTGGCGAGCGACGCATTGAGGCCGCCGAGGCGGTTGGCTGGGCAATTTACACTTGTAGAGTGACCACTCCCTACGTTCCAGGTACGTCTGCCCCGTCTTCATCCGTGATCGTCATTCTGGACTTTGGCTCGCAATACACCCAACTGATTGCGCGGCGAATCCGTGAGTTCAATGTCTTCTCTGTCGTGTTGCCTTGCACCACGCCGCTGGAGAAGGTAGTGGCGTGGCATCCGAGTGGGATCGTCCTCTCCGGCGGGCCATCGAGTGTCTACGATGCTGACGCACCCCTTGCGGATAAGGCCATTCTGGATATCGGCGTGCCGATTTTGGGGATTTGCTATGGCCTCCAGTTCATTACGCATCATCTGGGTGGGCGGGTGGCTCCGGCTGCGGCGCGCGAGTACGGATATGCCGAAGTAACGGTGGTGGAGCAGACGCCACTGTTCGGCGGGCTACCGGCGAATCTTCCGGTATGGATGTCCCATGGAGATCACGCCGAGGCGCTGGCGCCGGGGTTTCGAGTGGTGGCGCGGACGGCCAATGCCGTGGCGGGGATTGCCAATGAGGCGCGCCGGATCTGGGCAGTGCAGTTTCATCCCGAGGTGGCGCACACAAAGCAAGGGATGGAGTTGCTGCGAAACTTTGTAGTTGACATCTGCGGTGCTGCACAGGACTGGACGCCGGAGCAGTTTATCGCCTCCACGGTTGCCAGGATTCGCGAGCAGGTTGGCCCGTCCGGGCATGCGATCTGCGGGCTAAGCGGAGGCGTGGACTCCAGCGTGGCCGCGGTGCTGGTGGCGCGTGCGATTGGGAGCCGGCTCACCTGCATCTTTGTGAACAACGGGGTGCTGCGCAAGGATGAGTTTGAGAAGGTGCAGCGTACGATGCGCGAGGAGTTGCGCCTGAACGTGGTTGCCGTGGATGCCAGCGAACGGTTTCTCTCCAGATTGGCGGGCGTCACCGATCCGGAGCAGAAACGCAAGACGATCGGAAGTGAGTTCATCGCTGTCTTCGACGACGAGGCCAGGAAGATCGTGGAAGCAGGAAGCTCCGCCAAGGAAGAGGCCGGCTGGCTGGTGCAGGGGACGCTCTATCCGGACGTGATTGAATCGGCCAGTGTTCATGGCCCCTCGCACGTCATCAAGAGCCACCACAACGTGGGCGGGCTGCCTGCGGATATGAAGCTGAAGCTGATTGAGCCACTGCGCGACCTCTTTAAGGACGAGGTGCGGCGGATCGGCCGCGATCTGAAGATGCCGGAAGAGATTTTGGAGAGGCAGCCGTTTCCGGGTCCCGGGCTCGCGGTTCGTATTCTCGGTGAGGTGACGCCGGAGCGCGTGGCGATTCTGCAGGAAGCAGACGCGATCTGCACTGCCGAGATCAAACGTGCTGGGCTCTATCGCAAGGTGTGGCAGAGCTTTGCCGTGCTTCTTCCCATCAAGACGGTCGGCGTGATGGGCGACCAGCGGACCTATGCTTATACCTGTGCGATTCGCGCCGTGGAGAGCGAAGACGGTATGACGGCGGACTGGGCGGCGCTGCCCTATGAGG
>DAHXNO010000174.1 GCA_027365345.1 Granulicella sp. | reverse complement strand
CGTCGGTTTTGTGACCACGGCGTTCTCCAGCAGTCGATAGAACAGCATTCCGCGGCGGCGCGACTTTCTACGATTGAAGCGGAACGCGAACTCATCGAGATACGCGTCCAGATGGGCGGCAGTCACCGAGCCTTGATGCGTTCCCAACAGCCAACGCTTCAGCAAGGCCGCCACCTTATGAACGCCGGGCATGACGACATGCGCCGGATCGCCTGTTGCCGACAGGTTGATGGCCTGGTGACGGTAATTCCGCTTGGATAACCCGTTGTAGCCTTTCCAGGCATCGGTGCGAACCGCGCTTCCCGGTTCGACTGCATACTCGACAAAGGGGACCAAACTGGCCGAGGAAACATCTGCGGCCCGTCGCAGACGCACGCGTCCAAAGCCGATGGGGTCAAGCAGTTCAATAGCGATCACGACGATGAATTTCCGCTCTGTGCCACGGCCGCGCGTGCCTTCGGCGATGCCGCCCACATAGGTTTCATCTACCTCGACCGTGCCCGAGAGCCTCTCTCTGGCCGGACGCACCATGGCCGAGCGCAACTTGCGCAGCATGGTCCAAGCGGTCCGATAGCTGCCCAGTCCCAGCAACCGCTGCAAGCCCAGCGCGCTGATGCCATACTTCTGGTTGGTCATCAACCAGATGGCCGTAAACCAATCGGCCAGCGGAACGCGGCTGCGATCGAAGATCGTTCCCGCGGTTACAGAGACCTTGCGGGCGCAACCGGAACAAGCCCAGGAGCCACCTTCAAGACGCCAGCCCTTCTCGCTGGCGCAACCTGGACAGCGAAATCCCTCGGGCCAACGCAGCCGTTCCAGATAGGCAACGCAGAATTGCTCGTCGGGAAACCAGGCGCGAAACTGCTGCCAAGTACCTGGATAATCAAGCTGTTTCGAGACTTCAGGAGTGAGAACCACAATATCTTGAGTCTACTGTATTAAGGGAGCTAGCCCACTGCCGCAATTGAGGCTGTGGCATGGTGAGAGCAAGGAATTCTCGCTCCCGACATGGGTGTGCATTGGATACCGTTGGACTGACCAACCCTGTGGCAGAAATGGCAGCCCGGCGTTTGCCGGACGTCAGGTCGCTTAGCCACCGAGAAACGTATCGACAAAAGCGTTGAATCGTATGCCAGACTGGTCAACGATGCTGTCATCCAAGCGCCCGGTGGATCGGCTCATCTGCGATTGAAAGGGATTCATCCGCTTGGCATCTCGGAGGAGAGTTTGAACGATGTTGATCGTGGCGGGCGCTGCCAGTGCGAGGGCATCTTGAGCCAACAGACGTGCGCCGGCCAGAGGGACATCAAATCTTTCACGTTCCAGCAGGTCGATCTTGTCGCCAAACAGTCGATCTTCATTGCCGGCGTCACCATAGGTTTCAACAAGGCGTAGAACATCCTGTGCCTGTTTGCTGTCCGACTTGTCCACCCACGCCAATAGCTTGAGGAGAACCAATCCCGGAAGCGAAGCCATTCGCAGGTCGAATCCGGGACCGACGGTCACCGTGAGAGAGCTTGCGTAGGCATCACCAAAAGCCGCAACGTTCATCACCAAATCGGAGTCCGGTGGCGGCCAGCGAAAGGCCTCGGATTCGGTCGCAATCTCCCCGAACGGCAAGAGATCGACGGGAGTTGAGTAGGCAGTACCCTGCGTCTTGTGCAGCACGCGATAGGGCTGCACCGTAGATGGCTGAAAGTCGGGTGCGCGCAGGATCGCCGACTTGACGGTATCGAAGCGCTCCCACGAATCAATCGAGATTCCGATGTCCACATCCTGGGTCGCCCGGAAGACCCGTTGCCCAAAGACGTTGTAGAGCAACATGTCGCGGGCCGTCGCGCCCATGAGCATGTAGGGACATTGCAGGATCTTAAGGATGCCGTCGAGGGCGGCCAGAGTGGCGTAGCGTTCCGGCGCAAGCGGACGGTCAGCGCGCAGCTGTAGTGGGTTGGAGATATTGCTCATAGAGTATCTTCGCCGTTTCAAGGTTGCGGGTATCCGCCGTCATCATCAGGTCCGCATAGACGAGCAATGGGGGCGCGAGAGGCTTTTCAGTACGATCCAACTCCCGGTTCCAGAAGGCATCGAGGATCTCAACCTCTCCGTCGGCTGCCAGGCGCGCCCGACCGTGGATCAGGAGGTCTTTGACGTTGCCACGCATGTAGACGAGCAGTTGCTCCGCTTTGAGAAATCCGGTCAGGCGCTCGGCGGCCACCTCCCCTCCCCAATACGCTTCAAGCGGTTTCAGATCCAAGTCCAGAAGCCGCTTTCGGTCGCCGGCGTAGCGGCGGCCATTGAGCTTGGGGCGCAGGATTGCGGGGTACTGTACGACCCAGTCGCCCAGGAGTTCTTCGACGTTTTCAAGCGTAGCGTCGCCCTTGGCTGGGCGGTGAAGGAAGCGCCGCCTCTCCAGATCTTGAAGGACCGGCCCGACGGCTCCGAGAGCGACCTGTGCCACAGCGCCGATCTTGCGGTAGGGCGCGCCTGCAAGTTCCGGTTTGCACAGCAGGGCGAAGATGATCTTCATCCCTGCGGGCGTGATCCCCCTCGGTGCTCGCCCCATGTGGTCTGGTCGCGGCCTTCCAACAATGTAAAGAAGAGTGGTGGGGGTTCGGACGAAGAGGTTGCCAGCGGTGTCGGCAAAGGGCAGGTCGATACGGCGGCACTCCTCGGCCATCGTCTCGGTCATGTAGGGCGCCACAATCATCGGCAGATATCCAGGGAACCCGTCTGCGATGGCCCTCTCAAGCTGGTCCTTGATCTGGGCAAGGGCGGCGCGTCGGTCGATGTTCTTGATCTCTGCCAGAAGCAGTATCTTTTGGCCGTGCAGCTCCAGTTCAAGGTGCACATCGAAGCGTGGGTCGAAGGCGCCGCGTGGTCGGCGCAGGAGCTTGACCGCGCCATGGGTTTGGTCACCAAGAGCGTCGAGGGCTTCATCGAGGATGCGGCGTTCGGTTGGGTTGAGATTCATGGAGCACCTGTTGTTCATCTATTCTATCTGTTCACGGAACGTGAAACATTCAAAACATATGAACAAGAATGGCATGAATCAAGGTCTGCGTTCAACTGTTCACGGACCGATCTACGGAAAACCCAACGGTTGAAACTGACTCCCGATACACTCCGGG
>DAHXNO010000171.1 GCA_027365345.1 Granulicella sp. | reverse complement strand
TCCATCCGATGCTCGCGCCAACGTGGGAGGGTACGACGACTATCCGGAGCTCTACACGCGCTGGTTTGAGTACGCCACGTTTCTGCCGATCTTCCGTACCCATGGCAGCCGCAAGGCGAATGAGGTCTGGTCATACGGCAGACAGGCGGAGCCGATCCTGGAGAAGTATCTGCGGCTGCGTTACACGCTACTGCCCTATATCTACTCCGAGGCGTATCAGACGTGGCGCACCGGTGCTCCCTTTATGAGGGCGTTGCCGCTGGACTTTGCCTCTGATCCGAAGGTTGCCGATATACGCGACGAGTATATGTTCGGTCCAGATTTTCTGGTGGCTCCGGTGACGGAGCAGGGCGCCACCAGCCGCAAGGTGTATCTGCCGCCAGGAACAGAGTGGTACAACTATTGGACCAACGAACGGCTGAAGGGCGGGCAGACGGTTGTTGTGCAGGCGCCGATCGATGTGCTGCCACTGTTTGTCCGCGCAGGGTCTATCCTTCCATTGGGATCACCGGTTGAGGACACGCAGGAGACGCAGAGGATCGAAGCGATTCGGGTTTATCCCGGAGCGGACGGTGATTTCACGCTGTTTGCGGATGATGGGACCAGCTATGCGTATGAGAGAGGAGCCGGGAAGATCACCCATCTGCATTGGGACGACAGCCGCGCGAGATTGACACAGACGGGCGCGACGGTTGCGACGATACCCGGGAAGACCGTGCTGGAGGTTGTCGGCCGCTAGCCACCATGTTTCCAGGGCCGGATGAGGTTTCAGACGCGGAGCGCCGGGGACGCAACTGAGGTTGCGCTTTGACGCTGCTGGTCTTCCAAGGGAGACAGGCGGTTCAAGGCCGGAGACATGCAGCCGATGCAGTTTGTTTTCCGGGTCGAGGTCCAAGGTGTCAGGCTGCATGCGGTCCATCTCTCCATGGATAGTGGGGTGCGGCCTGAGAGTTGACGACGTGCGAGGTGCGATTCAAGAACTCTTCCACGATTCCGTTTAGGATGGACCCAGAAGGAAGAGAAAGATGATGGTTGAGCGCGTCTCAGGAGTTTTGTTGCACGTTACATCGTTGCCGTCAAAGGGGTGGGTGGGTGATTTTGGCCCGGAGGCCTATCGTTTTGTGGATTTCCTGGTTTTGGCCAGGCAGCAGCTCTGGCAGGTGCTTCCGCTGAGTCCTACGGGCTATGGAGGGTCGCCCTACTCTGCGCTCTCCGCCTTTGCTGGAAATCCGCTGTTCATCAGCCTGGAGTTTCTGGTTCGCGATGGATGGATCCCCCAGGAGCGCTTGCAGGGTGAGTTTGAAAAGTCATCCGCGGAGGTGGGTGCATGCGACTTCAGTCGCGCAGCCGCCTACAAGATGCCGATCATCGAAGAGGCGGCAGCCAATTTTCTGGACCGTGGCTCGCAAGAGGATCGCAGACGGTTTCAGCAATTCAGCCAGGAGAATGCCTCCTGGCTGACCGACTTTGCTCTTTACAGCATCTTGCGCCGTAGGTTTGGGAATCAGAGCTGGAACCACTGGCCGCAGGAGTTCGCCAGACGCGAAGATACGGCCTTGAGAGCGCTGATGCGGGAGAACGAGCGTGAGGTAACCATGGAGCAGGTGGTTCAGTTCTTCTGCCATGAACAATGGGCGGCGTTACGTTCCTATTGCGCGAAACGTCAGGTGCGTATCCTGGGCGATGTCGCGATCTTTGTGAACTACGACAGCGCAGACGTATGGACACATCCGGAGATATTTGAGCTGGATGCGAACCTGCTTCCTGAGCGTGTTGCCGGCGTTCCACCCGATTACTTTTCCGCGACCGGGCAGCGGTGGGGAAACCCGGTCTACAAGTGGTCTCTGTTGCAAGCGCATGGGTTTGACTGGTGGGTGTCTCGAATCCGCCGCGCGCTGGCGCTCTACGATCAGATTCGCCTGGATCACTTCCGTGGCTTTGAGGCTTACTGGTCCATCCCCGCGCAAGAGCCGACGGCGGTAAATGGGCAGTGGGTGAAAGCCCCAGGGCAGGCGCTCTTCACGCGTCTGAAAGAGGTCTTTGGCGACCTTCCTTTTGTCGCCGAGGATCTTGGCGTAATCACCAGGGAGGTGGAAGAGCTGCGCGAGTTGTTTGGTTTCCCGGGTATGCGTGTTTTGCAGTTTGGATTTGGGGATCGAGAGAGCCGTCTGCATCTGCCCCATCGCTACGTGGAGAGGCTGGTGGCCTACACGGGCACGCATGACAACAACACCACGCTTGGCTGGTGGAGCGACGAGGCATCCGAGGCGGAACGCGCTAACATCGAGACCTATCTGCATCCAATGGCGAACGGGGGTGATCTGGTTTGGGCGATGATCAAGGCTGCCGCGAATTCCGTCGCCTCCACCTGCATCTTTCCTATGCAGGACATCCTCCAGATGGGGAGCGAGGCGCGCATGAATCGGCCGGCCGAGGCGACCGGCAATTGGACCTGGCGATTTCGACCGGACGCACTTGAATCAAACCTGGCCTTGCAAGTTGCCCGTGTGATGGAGATGGCGGACCGAGGCAGGTTGGATGAATCTGTATAAGGTTGCGTTGACGGCGCGGGCTGGCAGGAGAGTTCGCGGCAGAACAGTAAGGAGATCCCAGGCCTGAGTTCCCGGGTGGCGAGTGGGACGGCGACCACGTACACTAGAACAAACGAGGAGACCTCCGTGCCACTATCCGGTGAAGCGATTCGCACTATGAACTACGTGGATGACATCTCTGTTACCTTGCGCCGCATTCTCTCTGTCCTGCCGGTGCTGACTCCTGAGGAGCGCGAGCGCGTGGCGGATCATATTCGCCATGCTGAGCCGAGCTACGAGCAGGTGATTGCCGCCTTTACGGCCAAGTAAGGTTCAGGAGGAGTTTTCAGAACCGCTGAGATCCGCAGGATCTGTCTGCAGGAGTTGCATGACTACGTCGGCAACACGCTCGATCGGCGGCTGGGACGGAGACGATTCTGATTCGCCGGAAAGGGTCAGGCGGCGGCGAACCTCACCGAGGCCTTGTATCTGGCGCTGCCGCTCCGGGCCTTCGTTCAGCAGTGGTCCCAGCGCCGTGGCTACGTTGGCTGCCGTAAAGTGATTCTGAAGCAGTTCCGGGACGACTCGCTGCTGGGCGATGAGGTTCACCATCGATATCGGAAGGTTACCGTTCCGATCGCGCCTGGCGTGCAACTCCTCCGGATACTGCACCAATCTCTTGACCAGCGCAAAGGTCAAGGCGGAGACGCGGTAGACGACCACAAATGGATTGCCGACCAGCGCTGCGAGCACCGTCGCGGTTCCGCTAGCCACTACAGAGGCGCGAGCGTGGAGCAGCGCCTCGGCTGCATCCGGGACCAGCGTTAACCTGAGGGTTGAGGCTTCCGGTCCAAAGTACTTGAGATGTTCCGCATTCAGTTCACCGATGTATTGCTGCAGGGCGCTGATCTGGATGGTGGAGGCGACGGGAAGAAGAAACTCGTAATGCGTATAGGCGGCCGGGTTGGGTGGTTGCAGGGTGGTGTCACCGTTGAAGGTGGTATGCGCCGCGGCGCCGCTGATGAGATCGCTCATGGCCAGTTCATGCATCGTGGGCAGGTTGGCGCGAATCTCTTTCCAGCGGCTGCCCGGCAGCAGCGCAATCCACGTCTTGGCCGGGTCAAGATGATACTGCGCCGCATAGGCGTTGCGGCCAGCCTGGGGAGACAACGCCGGGGAGGGAATCTGTTGCGCTGCTGCTTGCATCTCTGCGAGCGGATGCCCGACGAACTCGGCATCCACGCCGCGGCTCCGGTAGAAGGTCTCTTCAAAGGGAAAGATGACCAGCATCTTGTCTACCCACTGCTGTACCAAGCGCAGGCGGTCGCGCTTCCAGGCCCACAACTGCGGACTGACAAACCAGACCACCAGAACGCCGGCGCGGCGCAGGTGTTTCGCCAGACGGAAGTTGACGTCCGGGAAGTCAATCAGTACAGCCACGTCAGGGCGGTGCTTGCGGATGCTGGAGACCAGTTTGCGATATCTGGCGTAGATGGATGGGATGTGGCGGAGGATCTCGGTGAGGCCCATCACGGCTACATCCTCAGCCTTGACGATGCGCTGTTGTCCAGCCTGCTCCATCTGTTTGCCGCCCAATCCGGTAAAGGCGGCCTGCGGCAGGCGCTTGCGGAGAGCGGCGATCAGCGCCGCTCCATAGGCGTCTCCAGATGCTTCTCCAGCGGAGAGAAAGATGCGCGGGCAGGACCTCATCGTGATGCTACCAGTCTATCTCTCAGCAGCGGTTGAGCTGGGGACGACGCGTTGGACGAGCCAGACCGCGGATCGGACGCGATGGTGGAGCGGGGCGATTCCGTCTGCGGAGGGGAGCAGGCCGCCGAGCGCTGCCTGCCGCGCCGGTGTGACAGAAGGGAGTGTTGTGGACTGCGGACGGACCTTTCAGGCAGGGACAGCGGCTGCTGCGTCTTCATCCAACTCCTGGTCCTTATATTGCAACTGATAGAGCTTGTAGTAGAGCCCACGCATGGCGAGCAGTTCCTGATGCGTTCCCTGTTCGCGCAACTTGCCTTTGTGCATTACGAGAATGGTGTCCGCACGTTGAATGGTCGACAGCCGATGCGCGATCAGGACGGAAGTCCGCCCGGTGATCATCCGCTCCAGAGCCAGGCGAACGCGGACCTCCGTATCCGTATCGACGGAACTGGTGGCTTCATCAAGGATCAGGATGCCGGGCCGGTGCGCCAGGGCGCGGGCAAAGCTGATGAGTTGCTTTTGTCCGGTAGAGAGCGTCGAGCCACGTTCTCGCACAGGTTCCGCGAACCCCTGGGGCAGGCTGTGAATGAAATCCGCAAGGTTGACCTCCTCGGCCGCTCGTTCCACCTCTTGATCGGTGATCCATGCGGAGCCGAGGCGGATGTTCTGCGCGATGTCTCCCGCGAACAGGAAGGGGTCCTGCAAGACGACGCCAAATCTCTGGCGCAGCCGGGTCAGGTCCTGCTCCCGCACATCGACGCCATCGACGAGAACGGCTCCGCGCTGGACGTCATAGAAGCGCATCATCAGCGCGGTGATGGTAGTTTTGCCGGCCCCGGTGTGGCCAACGATCGCTGCGGTTTGATCGGGCTGGATGGTAAAGCTGACGCCACGCAGCACCCACTCGACGTCGGCGCAGTTGCCCAGAGCCTCTTCGGAGAGGGTAAGGATGCGCGCCTGTTGTTCTTCCGTCAGCTTCTGGTAGGTAAACCATACGCCGCGAAACTCGACTCTTCCGCTGCCGTCACCGGGCGTGGGGTGTACGCTGTTGGTCCGAATCTCATTCTGGGTGTCGAGCAGTTTGAAGATTCTTTCAGAGGCAGCCATCGCCGCTTGCAGGATGTTGTACTTGTCACTCAAATCCTGGATGGGACGAAAGAACCTTTGACCGTATTGAATGAAGGCGATGAGAACGCCCAGGGTGACGATGGGATGCAGAAAGCCGGCATGCGAGGCCAGGGCGGGTGAGGTCCGCAGCACGTCGAGTCCGCCGCGCCAGATCACCAGGGCAATCGCGATGGAACTCAACAATTCAACCACTGGATAGTAAAGCGCGTAGGCGAAGATGGCGTCCGTCCAAGCCTTCTTGTTCTCAAAGTTGACCGCGGAGTAATCGTTGAAGGCGCGCTGCTCGCGGTTGAACATCTGCACCAGGCTCATGCCTGTGACGTACTCCTGGGTAAAGGAGTTGATCCGGGCGGTGGCTGCCCGCTGTCGCCGGTAACTGTCCCGGACGTGGCGACGGAACAACCGGGTTGCGTAGAGGATGAGCGGAATTACGGAGAGAGCCAGCAGCGCCAGCGGCCAGCTCATCCTGAGCATGATCGCCACGATGAAGCTGAGCACAAATACATCTTCAAAGATGGCCAGTACGCCGGAGGTGAACATCTCATTGAGGGCGTCCACATCGGAGGTGAGGCGGGTGACCAGTCTTCCCACCGGGTTGCGATCGAAGAACCCCACATGCATGTGTTGAATGTGGCGGAAGATCTGGCGGCGCAGGTCAAACATGATCTTCTGGCCGGTCCATTGCATCAGGTAGGTCTGGACGAACTCCAGAGCGAAGATCAATCCCAGCGAGGCCAGGTAGAGGGCGGCGATCTCGCTGACGCCGCGAATAGGGTTGGGACTAAGCCGAGCTGCCAGCCAGGAGTGCCTCCCTTGCACCGGGGCAAAGTAGTTGTCCACGGCGACTTTGACAAAGTATGGCCCAAGCACATCGCTGGCAGCCTTGAGCACGATGGCGACCGCCGATATGACCACCTGCAGCTTGTAGGGCGCAAGATAGCGCACCAGACGCCGCATCAGCCGGCCATCGTAGGCTTTGCCCACGATGTCGTCGTCAGCCATCTGGCGAGAGTCTTCGGGCTTGACCGGTTGGGAGGCTGCCGCGGTCTTCTTCTGGTCGTCGGCCATTTCGTCTATTTTAGTGCCTGGGTGGAGCGGCCCGGACGCGCGTGAAGGCGCATGGGGGCGCAAGGATGGGCCATCGACGCATGAAAGAATAGGGGAGATGGCGGTAGAGGAGCAGAACCGGACGGTGACTGGAGTTGGGCTGGAAGCGAAGCTGGGGGTGTATATCTCCGTGCCCTTCTGCCGCTCCAAGTGCAGCTTCTGCAACTTCGCCTCCGGCGTCTCTTCCGCTGCGGCTGTGGAAGCCTACGTTACCAGACTGTGCCGGGAGATTGCCACGGCCCCGGGCAGGGCGGCGGAACTTAGGGTCCAACTGCCTCGGCTGGTGGATACGGTCTATTTGGGAGGAGGCACGCCGAGTCTTTTGTCGCCGGGGCAACTCAGACGCATCTTCAGCGCGCTGCGAGAGATATTTGAGGTAGCCGGCGACGCGGAGATCACGCTGGAGGCGGCTCCGGGCCAGATTGGCGATGCGCTGTTGGATGAGGCCCTGAACCAGGGGGTGAATCGCATCAGCCTTGGGGTGCAGTCCTTTGTGGACCGCGAGAGCGCGGCGGTGGGACGCAGCCACACTGGGAGCGGTTGCGTGGAAGAGGTTCAGCGGCTGCGGAGGGCGGGAATCCGCGATCTGGGAGCGGACTTGATTGCGGGCTTGCCATACCAGACTGAGGCTAGTTGGCAGTGCTCTCTGCGGGTGGCTACCGGGATCGGTTTGACCCACCTGAGCGTGTACATGCTGGAGGTGGACGAGGACTCGCGCCTGGGCCGGGAGGCTCTTGTCGGCGGCTCGCGGTTCCACGCCCATGCTCTTCCCAGCGATGAGGTTACGGCAACGCTGTATGAGAGCGCCTGCGAGTGGCTGCCGACGCAGGGGTTTGCTCAGTATGAGATCTCCAATTTTGCCGTTCCGGAGCATCTTTCGCGCCACAACTGCAAGTACTGGTTGCGTGCTCCCTATATCGGCTTCGGCCTGGATGCTCACTCTATGCTGCTGCGCGAGGAGCAGGCTACAGAGGCCACGGATGGAGGCTTTCGCAGAGCACTGCGTTTTGCCAATCCTGAGGAGTTGGCGCCGTACCAGGATGGGGCGTGCTCGTCACCCTTCCGCATGGCTGCCAGCAGCGGCGCCAGCGTGACCGAGATTGGAAGGAGCGAAGCGTTTGAGGAGGCTATCTTTCTTGGTCTGCGCATGAATCAGGGGGTAAGCCCTGCGCGGATTGGCGAGGATTTCTCCGCCGATATGCTGGCGTCTGCCGAGTGTGCCGCTGGAGAATTGATGCGCGAGGGGCTGATGGTGGACCAGGATGGCCGCTGGAGGCTGACGCTGCGTGGCCGTTTGCTGTTCAATGAGGTATTTACCCGGCTGCTGATCGGCGTGGCCGCGTGATGCGTTGGGCTGTTGGAGTGGCCGGAATGGCCGGAGATGCTGGAACCACCGAGGAGGAATAGACTGTTGCGAACTGAGATGATTGATCTGCGCAGCGATACGGTGACTCGCCCCACTGCCGCCATGCGCGCGGCCATGGCTGCGGCTGAAGTGGGCGATGACGTCTATGGGGAAGACCCGACGGTGAATCGTCTGGAGGCTCGCGCTGCGGAGATCTTCGGCCGGGATGCGGCTCTGTTTGTTCCCACGGGGACCATGGGAAACCAGATTGCGATCCGCCTGCACACGGAACATGGGCAGGAGGTGATCTGCGAGGCTCACTCGCACGTGCTGGACTGGGAGATGGCGATGATGTCTGCCTTCTCTGGGTGCCTGCCCCGGGCGATCCACGGCGAGCGCGGCATTCTTACCTGGGAGCAGATCAGCGAAGTGATCGTGCCGCCCAGTTTCTTCCGCGCTTCTACCGGGCTGCTGTGCCTGGAGAACTCCCATAACATGGCTGGCGGAACCGTGACGCCGCTGCCTATCTATGAAGGGATATGGCGTGGGGCCAGAGAGGCAGGTTTGGCCACGCACCTGGACGGAGCGCGGGTCTTCAACAGCGCCGTGGCTTTGGGCACGACGGTGGCTGAGCTGACACGCGGCTTTGATACCGTCAACTTCTGCCTGTCCAAGGGCCTGGGAGCGCCAGTGGGTTCGATGCTGGTGGGCTCAACTGCCGCGATACGGCGAGCACGGATCTTTCGTAAGGCTCTTGGCGGCGGCATGCGCCAGGCCGGCGTGCTGGCAGCGGCCGGATTGATTGCGCTGGAGGATGGACCGACCCGATTGCATGAGGACCACGCGAACGCACGGCTACTGGCAGAGGCGGTTGCCGCTTGCCGGAGCGTAGAGATCGATCTGGCTACGGTGCAGACCAACATTGTTCGCTTCGGTGTGAAGGGGCTGGATGCAAGGCAGGTAGTTGCAGAGCTAAAGACGCAAGGAGTGCTGTGTAGTTCATTAGGCAAGCAGGCGATCCGGTTGGTGACGCACGTGGATGTGAGCCAGGCGCAGTGCCAGGAAGCTGCGAGGGCGCTGGTGAGAGTGCTGGAGGGTTAGAGCAAGGGGCCGGGGTATGAGACGCGGGGCTCAAGATGGCTGCTCGGCTGTGATGCTCAGGCGGAACTTCCTTTTGGAAAGAAGTGTAAATCCGTTCGCAAGTGATTGAAGAGTTGGAGGATGTGCCTATCCGCGAGTGCGGCAGTGTCTGCCTACAATCTGGGTAAGCTGACATGCAGGGCTTGCAAGATCTGCCTGTGGGCCTCATTGGGGTGGGGAAGCTTGGTCACCACTTCTCCACTCTTGTTTGCCGGGTAATGCAACAGGCACAAGCGGCTGAGGGCGGCCATGGCATCGGGCAGCGTGATGGTGTGAGGATTGTCTCCGGTGGTTGCAAAGGTGGCGCGCAGCCGTTGCTCCATCTCCCGCACCAGCTTCAGCGCCAACATGCAGCAGAAGACATGGCCTCTGGTCCGGCTGGCCTTCTGCAGGAAGATGGGCCGTACCTCCAGCGCGCCGGTCTTCATGGCGCGAAAATCCCGCTCCACCCTTTGCAGCGCCATGTAGCTGTCATGCACCTGCCGAGCATCCATGCCGGCAGCGGCAACATCGGTGGTGATTACATAGCAGCCAGCCAGTTCCAGATGCCTGGCGACGGCCTGCGGTTGAGGCTCCATGACGATCTGGCCGCCCTCCAGACGAAGCTGGATCAACTCTCCCAGCTTGTGCCTTTGCGCCCAGAGCTGGATCGGATGCATGCCCGCCTCCGGCTTGCACAGGGACTGCTGTTGCACCTTCTGATTGCGCGCCTGGATGCGAGCTTCCAGCTTCTCCAGCTTGTCGGTCAAGCGCCGCTGCACGCGTAGAGCTTCCGACTCGTTCTTGCGCAACACGTAGCGCAGTTGCTCATGCTCCACCTCGCAGATGGTTTCGCTGAACAGGGGCAGTTGCAGAACGCCTTCGCCCAGCAAACGGCGAATCTGGGGATCGGTCAGAGCGGTGATGTAGTGCAACTGGGCCTCATTCAGAGCCTGCTTCCCCTTGCTCTTCACCATGCCCCGGTCTCCCACAAAGACCAACTCCGTCACTCGGAACTGCTGCTGAAGAATTCTGATCTGATCGGCGACCGTGGTCGGATCTCCGCTGTTGCCTTCAAACACCCGCACCGCCAGCGGCTCGCCTTGCTCATCGGTCAGCAGGCCAAGGACGATCTGCAGCTTGCCCCGCTTGCCGTCGCGGTTATATCCGAAGGCCGCTAACTGGTTGTGCTCTCCCTCCAGATAACTGCTGGTTACGTCATAGAGAAACAACCGCGGCGGGTTCTTCTTGTGTTGCAGATAACGACGGTAAAGCGCCTGCTCGATCTTCTCCTGGCGCTGCGCAAGATCATCCAGAGCATCATAGAGATCGTCTTCATCGAACTTCGCCAGTCCGAGCACTTCGGCTACCCCAAAAAGTATATGATAATAGAGATGTTCGCAAAGGGAAACATGATAGTTGCCGATGATCAATCCAAGATAGAATTGGCATACAAGCAGCACGAGTTCAAGGACAGGAAAATCC
>DAHXNO010000166.1 GCA_027365345.1 Granulicella sp. | reverse complement strand
TGCCGGTTGATCCGAAAAGCATCGATAGTCTGACGACGAAAGAGGAACTCCTGAAGGCTGCCGCGGATTCTTTCGCTTATGCCCACAAGGCGCTCGCGACGATTACTCCGGGGAATGCCTACACCACGATTGAAGGTGCCGACGGTCTGCACACGCGGTCGGTCCTCGCATCCTTCATCTCTGCTCACGGATACGATCACTATGGGCAGATGGTCGAGTATCTGCGCATGAACGGCATTGTGCCTCCAGGCTCGAAGTGAGCCCCTCCACGATCTCTGCCGATGTTTCGCTGTTCGGCTCCAGAGAGAAGTACTGGACGACAATCCGGCTTCGATTTGGTCAATGAGCAGTATGGTAGCGTGCATAAATAATCAGGACTTTCACCGGAATTCTGACGTGCATATCGCTGAGATTCAAGAAATACGACACTAAGACGTTCCGACCAGGGGACGGCCTCAGGTTTGGACTACTGCTTTCAAAGGGCCGTGATTGCTGCCTCTCCCGCTGGCCGGTACCAGCCAGGCTCGATGTGAAACCGCGAGTTTCCTGGGCTTTTCGCGTTCGCTGCCCTTGTTGCGATTGAGCCCCGCGCTCCAACTGAGGCCCAATTCAAGGCCCGACGGCTCGGAGGGCTGGAAAAATGGGGAAAGTCCTGTGAAGATCAGGTTGGACAAGAGCCGCCGGTCCTATATGATCGTGGCGCGATGGCCTTCCTTGTTTCTACCCGCTATCTTCGACGTTTCCGGCCCTATCCTCCCGGCCTGCGTGCGGCTCTGATCACCGCCGCTTTTGTGATGGCTGCCTTCCCTGCCCTCGCGCAGGTCTCCGGAAGACAGGTGCGCACCTGGCGGTCACAAATCCGGGAGGCTCTGTTTCTTCCCCAGCGGATGCCGTCTCTGGATGTGCAGCACTATGGCAACTTTTCTCCGGCGCCGGGGGTGACAGCCGATCGCGTGACCTATGTGACGGAGTACGGCCTGCGCGTGCCGGCCATTGTCTACCGGCCGGCAGAGGCGAAGGGCAAGCTGCCGGGCATGGTGGTGGTGAACGGACACGGGGCGGACAAGACGAGTTGGTACTCCTGGTACACGGGGGTGATGTACGCCCGGGCTGGAGCCGTGGTGCTTACCTACGATCCCATTGGCGAAGGCGAGCGGAATGACCAGCACCACGATGGAACCGGAGAGCATGACCGGGTGATCGCCGTCGCCGGTGTGCCCCAGCGGATGGGCGGAGCCATGGTGATGGACGTGATGCAGGCTGTCTCTTATCTGGACAGCCGGCGCGACGTGGATCCGCATCGCATTGCGGTGCTTGGATTCTCGATGGGCTCGTTTGTGGTTTCTCTGGCGGGAGCGGTGGATCCCAGGATCCATGCGGTCTTTCTGACCGGCGGAGGCGATCTGGACGGCCCTGGGGGTTACTGGGATTCGAGCAGGATGGTGATGTGCCAGAGCGGCCCGTATCGCGCCCTGGCGTTTCTGGGCGACCGGCCCGCGGTGATCTTTACCCTGCAAGCGCGGCGAGGACCTACGTTGATATGGAATGGAACCAGCGACACGGTGGTTGCGATTCCTGAACACGGCCCGGATTTCTTTGCCGGCCTGCGCAGACGGGTGATCGCGCTGAATGGATCGGACAAGAACGTCTTCACCACCTACTTTGATCCCGGAGCCAGCCATCGCCCCGCCTGGGTGACGCCGCGCGCCGCCGAGTGGCTGGCGGCGAATCTTCACTTCGCCAACTGGAGGACGAAGAGCATCCCCAAGCTGCCCACGATCCGCATCGGCGCGTGGGCGGCGGAGAATCAGGTGCGCCTGAACAAGAGCGCGATGCGCCACGATCGCGATGCCGGCCTGCTGACCCTGGATGTGGGCGTGCCCAAGCTGACCCCGCAGCAACTCAACGTTCTGCCCATGGCGGAGTGGGAGAAGCAAAAGACGGAGTTTGTCTACAGCTCATGGGCGCGCGATGCGATTGCCGCCGCCACCAAGGACGACGCTCATGGCTCCTCCACGACACCGGCGCGTTGAACGAGCCCGGCTGTGAAGGCGGAGAGCCGGCCAGACCGGAGGGAGCGGCGCTGAAGGGAGCCGGTGCGCAGCCGTATCCCAACCGTCTGCGGGATGCAAACGAAGCTTCAGGGAAGGTCGCGCAGGGGCAGGCGCAGAAACTTGATGGTCTGGCGACGCCAGGAGTAGGTGATCAGCAGGTCTCCGTTGGCCGCCTGAATAATGGCCGGATAAGAGTACTGGCCGGGACCGGAATCAAGGGTCTTGACGACGACGAAGTGTTCGCCGTCCGCGCTCACCGCCAGATTCAGCGGCGTGCGGGCATCGTAGCTGTTGTTGAAGACCAGAACAATGTGGCCATCGCGAAGGCCGACGGCGTCAATGCCGGAGTTGGGATTGGGAAGGTCAATGAAGTGGGCCTGGGTCCAGGTAACGCCATTATCCATGGAGTCCGCCACGGCGATGCGCGCCGCTCGAGTACGGCTGCGAGCATAGAAGCGAAGATGCGGCCCACCCAGAGAGATAATGGCCGGCTGAATGATGCCAACCGTGGTCTTGGATGGCGGATACAGCTTGGTATGCACGCCGACGCTACCACGTGCGCCCGGAGCGGATGCGGCGGCTGCGGCTGCGGCGGCGAGCGCCGCCGCGTTGGGGATGTCCAGACTATCCGGAACGGTGATCGGGCCGAAGCTGGTCCAGGTGCTGCCATCGTCGGTGGAGCGCTCAATCCAGGCCGTCCACTTGCCGTTCTCTACCGAGGAACCGCTCACGATAGTTCCGTCCCGGAGGACGAGAGGCTTGTCTTTGATGGGACCGAGGATTCCTTTGGGCAGATCCTCCGCGGCGCTCCAGGTGAGACCTTCATCAGAGCTCCACTTGCGAGCGCCCTTCCAGGTGCTGGGGTGGGTACCGTATTTGTAGTACAGCCAGAGGCGCCCGTCGCGGGTGTGGAAGAGCACCGGGTTCCAGCAGGCCACGCCTGAGGCGCGAGCCAGTTCCACCGGCCTGGACCACACGCCCTGGTGCAACCGCGCGCCGTAGATGGCTACGTCCGGCGCGCCTTCTCTCGTGCCGCCGAACCAGGCGGCCATCACGTCGCCATCTTTCAACTCAACCACCGTGGAGGCATGGTTGTCGCGCTGCGTTCCAGGAAGCGCATGACCGCTGGAAAGCGGTGGAAAGATGAAGCCGTTGCCTGTTTGCGCCAGTGCGCCGGTAAGCGCTGTTGCCAGTCCTGCAATCGCCGCCCAGCGGGGAATCTTCATCTTGCTCTCCTTCGTGCTTTAAAAGTGTATTCCACTGGTCGGAATCCTCGCCGTTTTTACGAGGCCCGATCCGTTCAAGGAAGCGCGTCCGGGCTCGCCTGAGGCTCTGACTGAGGGCCTGCGTGGGTGGAGGCGGTTGCGCTCTGCCGGACCGCCGTGGTGCGGATGCGAAACACGTACGCCGGTTGTTCCTGCGGCCGCGTCTGCGGCAGTTGGATCGAGAGGCCATCGCTCTGCTGCTGCCACACCAGATGCGCTGCGGAACCGAGCAGCTCTACGCTGGCGACGGGGCTTGGCAGATAAGGCGTGCCTAAAAACAGCGATTGCAGGCGCAGATGGCCGTTGGCCGGCCAGCCGAGGGAGATCGCATAAAGGTTTCCGGATCGTGTGGTGTAACGGATGTCGGCGGCGTTGAACTGCTGACGATCCGTATTCATCGCCGATGAGGCGTCCAGGTGTGGACCTTCGCCGAAGACAAACCAGGGGCGAGAGCCGTAGATGGCCTCTCCGTTCACGCGCAGCCACGCGCCCATCTGCAGCAGGACGTTCTGCACCGGTTCAGGGATGGTTCCGTCGGCGCGGGGGCCGACGTTGAGCAGCAGGTTGCCGTTCTTGCTGACCACGTCCACGAGCTCGTCGATCAGTGAGCCGGCGTCACGATACGTATCGTTGGCCACATAGCCCCAGGAGTGGATGCTGACCGAAGTGTCTGTCTCCCAGGGCAGCAGCCGGGTGTTCTGCATCTTGCCGCGCTCAATGTCCAACACCGCGGTATGGGCGGGCATGGCCTGCTCCTTGTAGGTGAGCACAACCGGCTGGCCGCGGCGCGCTGCTTGATCGTAGTAGTACGCGGCGAACCTCTTCAGATAGGGACGGAAGGAGGGCTGGCCGATCCACCAGTCGAAGTAAAAGAAGTCGGGGTGGTATCTTGCGGCGAGTTCGCCACTGCGAGCCAGCCAGTCCTCCAGGAAGGCGGCGTTGGGAGGACGCCATTGCTCCAGATGATTGGGATTGGGCTCCTTTTTACTCACTGAGCCGGGCAACCACATGGGCTGAGCGGGGCCGTACAGAGAGGCGTAGCGGAGGCTGCGCACATCGGAGTCAAAGGCCATTCCGCCGTCATACCACCACCAGTGCTCGGCGCGATGCGAGGAGACGCCGAAGCGCAGGCCACGGGCGCGCGCAGCGGCTGCAAGCTGTCCAACAACATCGCGGTGAGGGCCCAGGTTGACAGCGTTCCACGGCGTGATGCTGGAGTTATACATGGCGAAGCCGTCGCAATGCTCCGCCACCGGAACGATGTAGCGCGCGCCTGAGCGAACGAACAGATCGACCCACTGCGCGGCGTCAAAGTGCTGGCCACGAAAGAGCGGAATAAAGTCTTTGTAGCCGAACTTCGACTGTGGACCGTAGGTTGCCACCTGATGCTGGAACGCAGGGGTTCCCTGCTGATACATATTCCGTGAGTACCACTCGTTGCCGAAGGCGGGAACCGAGTAGACGCCCCAGTGAATGAAGATGCCGAACTTGGCGTCGCGAAACCAGCCGGGCACGCGATAGGCGCCCAGAGAGTTCCAGTCCGGGCGAAAGGGGCCAGCTTGGGTCGCCGCTTGAATCTGTTGCAGCTCCCGCTGCACGGCTGGGTTGGATTGGGCGCGAGCGGCGCAGGCATAAGCGAACAGCGCGAGCGCGGAAGCAAAGGGTACGCCAAGGCGAACCATGCGCCGGCGCGGAGCAGCAACATCCATGGCAAGACCTTACCAGAGGCCGGGGAGGATCAGCGGCCCGGAAGATCAGTGGGCGGATGATTCCGACCCACGGAACGGCGGGCAGGTAGATGAAATGCCGTTCCGAAGGCGTAGCGCCCACCCTATGCTGAAGCTGAATCCGCTACGGCTGCACCGGCATCGATCCCATGGGCCAGATGTGCGCAGAGTGGGAAAGGATACGCACCGTGCCGATCGATTCCGTACCTACGCTTGCGCTTCTTCATACCAGCCCTTCGGTTGTGCCTGTTTTTGCCGGGCTTTGCCAAAAGCATCTTGCCGAGTTCAGGGTCTTTCATATGGTGGACGAGAGCCTGATTCAGGAGACGATGCGCGCCGGAAGGCTGCGCCGTTCCACCGCCCGGCGGGTGGTGGACCATGTTGGCTCTGCCGAAGCGGCGGGAGCCGATGCGGTGCTGGTGACCTGCTCTTCCATTGGACAGGCCACGCGCATCGCGCAGCAGCTCTTTGATCTGCCCGTGCTGCGCGTGGACGACGCGATGGCTGAGGCTGCCGTGAGCCAGGCCGGCGTGATTGGGGTGGCAGCCACGGTGCGCACCACGCTGGACCCCACCATGGCGCTGCTGCGCGAGAAGGCGAAGCAGGCCGGCAGAGAGGTGAAGCTGATAGAGTGTCTTTGTGAAGCCGCCTTCCCTGCCGTGCTGGCCGGCGATACGGCGAAACACGATGCGCTGGTGTCCAAGGCGTTGCTCGAAGAGCTTGAGGGAGTGGATCTGATCGTGCTGGCTCAAGCGTCCATGGCGCGCGTGGTGGAGGGTCTCCCGGCGGGAGCGCTGCGTGTTCCGGTTCTCACCAGTCCGGAGCTGGCGGTGATGCGGGCCAAGCTGGCGCTGGAGGCAGGCAGCCAGGCAGAGGCCGACGATTGAAGCAGAGCAGTGGTCGGCAGCGGCGCTGGAGGCAGAGGCGTTGGGTTCTGACTCTTCTGGGGCTGCTCTCTGTGCTTACGTTTCTTGACCGCCTTGCGATTGCGGTAGCCGCCCCGGGAATCCAGAGAGATCTCCACATCGGGCCACGAGCGTGGGGATGGATTCTGAGCGCCTATGTGCTGGCCAACGGATTGTTTGAGATGCCCTCCGGAGCGATGGGCGACCGGCACGGCCAGCGCGGGGAGCTGACCCGGATTGTCACATGGTGGTCAGGGTTTACCGCGCTGACGGGCTGGTGCCGTGGATTCTGGCAACTGCTGAGCGTGCGGTTTCTGTTTGGCGTGGGCGCGGCTGGGGCCTATCCCAACGCTGCCGGGGTGATTGCGCGCTGGTTCCCTCCGCGGGAACGGGCGCGCTGCCAGGGCGTGGTTTGGGCGGCGAGCCGGTTGGGCGGCGTGCTGGCGCCCCTGCTGATTGTGCCTGTGGAGCGGTACTGGGGTTGGCGGGCGGTGTTCCGGCTGCTGGGCGTGCTTGGCGTCGTGTGGGCGGCGGTGTGGTACGCGCGCTTTCGCAACCATCCCTCGGAACACCCCGGAGTGAGCATGGAAGAACTGGAGGAGATTGGCCCCGCCCAGCCGCATGGCGCGGCAGTGATTCCATGGCGGGCGCTCCTGGGCTCGCGGCAGCTTTGGCTGCTGGTGCTGGCCTATGGCTGCTACGGATGCGGAAGCTGGTTTTACTTCTCCTGGTTCCCGGTGTGGATGGTGCACAGCGCGGGGTTCTCGCTGAATGGCGTGCTGCTGGCCTCCTTGCCCTTTGCCATGGGCGTTGCGGGCAACCTTGCAGGAGGCGAGTTGGGCGATTGGCTGGCGATCCGGTGGGGCGCCAAGGCTGCTCTGCGCGCCATCCCGGCCGTGTGCCTGACGCTGACGGCGGCGCTGTTGTGCGCCATGGCGACCATCCACGGTAAGGTTGCGACGGTGGCGCTCTCCAGCCTGGGGTTCGGCATGATGGACCTGATGCTGCCCTCCGCCTGGGCAATGTGCATTGCGATTGGTCGGCAGTGGAGCGGAACGGCGACCGGCATGATGAATACCGCCGGTCAGGCAGGCGGATTTTTGGCCACGGTGGGCTTTGGCTATGTGGTTCAGACTACCGGAAGCTACAACGCGCCGCTGTTTGTCATCGCCGGAATGGTGGCCGTTGCGGCGCTGCTCTTCTCTCGCGTGGATGTGACGCACACCGTGGAACAGGCAACGGGTTTGAACCCGGCGGAGACTGCCTCCTGCTGAATCGGATTCGGCTGGATTCGGCTGGATTTCGACGGGCTTCGGCCTGACTTCGGCCACGGCGTTATGCTCCGTCGCGGACACGGGCAAAGAAGTCTTCCGGGCCGATCTGGCCGCCCTTGAGCACCACCTGCAACCCATCCAGCGCTGAACCCGGAGCGTGGAGGCGGCAGAGCGGCGCACCCGGCGTGAGCGGCGCGGCAAAGGTGAGCGCTGTGGCCCCCAGAGGGCTCATGGCGTGGCTGGCGGTATCGCCGCCGGCGATGATCAGCCGGCGTACCCCGGAGCGCAAAAGCACCTCACGCAGCATCTCACCCAGAGCGTGGCTTTGCTCCATTCCATAGGGGCTTGCTGCGTCCGCAGCGCCCAGCGCCGTGTAGAGCACCACGCTGCTGCCGCGCGACAACTCGCGCACCGCCCTCTCGACATCCGCAGCCAAGGTTGTTTCAGGACGGACGCGCCAGGCGCGGAAGCCTTGCTGCTGCGCGGCTTCAATCTGGCGCGCCGTGACGGGCGAACAGCTTCCACTCAGCACCAGCAGACGATCAGTTGCGCCGGGCGATGGCGGATCCGGCGCAGAGCCAATTCCATCCATGCTGCGCCAAAGGCTCAGCAGGCCGTAGGTGAGGCCGGAAGAGCCTACGGCAAAGATCGGCTGGCGGGTGGCCTCCGCCCAGAGCAGCGAGGCGGCCTGCTCCAGCGTCTCCGCGTCCAGCCCATCGAAGAAGATGACGCGCACACCGGACTGTTGCTCCGCGCGGAGTTGCTCCGGGGCGCGGCCGGAGCGCAACGCCGGCAGATCCACGCTGCCCAGGGGAAGGCTGGTCTGTTGGGCCAGATGCCGGCGAAGATCAGACTCCATCATGGGCGTCACCGGATGGCGGCTCATGGTGGGATGGCGATCGATGCGGTAGATGGCGTCCTGCGCCTGAGCGAAGAGGTTGGCGAACACGACGAACCGGCCTAGATGCGGAGCGGCTGCGACCACCGGGATCCACTGCGACGGAAAGGCGCCGGCGCCCAACTCCAGGGCGCGGCCAATGCTGCCGGTGTGGGGCGAGCTGTCAAAGGTTGAGCAGACCTTGTAGTGATTGACCGGCGCGCCGAGCGAGCGCATGGCGGCGAAGACCGGCGGCAGATGCTCGTCCATCCATTGCGGCGAGCGGCTGCGGCTCTCTCCGGCGATGCCGACGGCGCGGCAATGGGCAAAGGCGGCCAGATCCTGCCGGCTGGGCGGGCGGGTGAAGAGCACCGCCGGAAGGCCGTGCAGCGCCAGCGCCTCCAGCACATCGGTTGAGCCGGTGAAGTCATCGCCATACCAGGCGTAGAGCAGCGTTGCCGGAGCAGAGCGGCTCACGAGGCGAAGGTCTCCAGCGCAGCGCGCAGCTCGGCGTGGCGCAGCGCGTACTCTGGGAGCGAGACGCCGGCTGCTGCCGCCTCCCATGCCTGGCGCAGGCTGCGCACGCCGGCGGGTGGTCCCTGGGGATGGGCAAGGATGCCGCCTCCACAGGCGTAGATGAGGTCCACGCATCCGGGAGCCACGGCGCTCAGGGCGCGAAAGGTATCCGGTACCTGATCCGCCGATTGCCCCGAGGAGAAGACCGGCATCACCTGGCAGCCAGGATGCGGCGATGGGAACATAGGCGTGAGGCACTCGCGCGCGGAGGCGATGACGCTGGCGTCCTCCTCGCAGAACTTGTTGCGCAGACCATTGACGTGGACGTGATCGATGCCGGCCAAGCGCCAGAACTTCTGGTAGGCGATGAAGCTCATTCCCGTGGCGTGCGAGCGGCTGAACATACCCCAGCCGTTGCGGTGACCGTGAATGGCAAGCTGCGCGTGGCGGCGCAGCGCGGTCAGAGCCGGCAAACCGATGCTGTTAAGGCTGACCATCGCGCAGGAGCCGCCGCGGGAGAGCACCAGGTCGTGGCGGCGGAGCATCTGGTCCATCTCACCGGTGATGTTGGCGGCGTACATGGGCCGCTTGCCGGTCTTTTGTGCAAATTCGTTCAGCACGCTGAGAACCGCGGGCACACGCTGCTCAAAGGGGCAGTGGGGACCGTCCGCCTGGAGCTCATCGTCTTTGATGAAGTCGACGCCAGCCTCGGCGAGCATCTTTACCTGGGAGGCGGTCTGTTCAGGAGTCATGCCTACGCTGGGTTTCAGGATCGTGCCGATGATGGGCCGCCCGTAGACGCCCGTAAGCTGCCGGGTTCCGCTCACGCCAAACTGCGGCCCTTGATAGCTGCCCAGAAAGGCCGCCGGCAGCGTAACGTCCAGCAGCTTCAGGCCAGAGAACGGTTTCAGCTCGAAGAGGTTGCCGGCCACTGTGGCCAGCAGGTTGGGCAGCGACGGCCCCATGTTTTCCAATGGCCAGGAGAGCGTGACCTCCGCCGTGCGGCGGGTGAGAGGGCCAGAGTGCGCTCGGGGCGCGCCCGAACCGGCGAGGGACGGCTTCTCTACGGCTCCAGTCTCCACGATCTGTTCGACCCGCGCCGCATACAGCTCGCGGAGTTGGTCGGTTTCACCAGGGACGCGTACGAAGGTGCCGGTGGATTGCTCGCCGGCCATCATGGCGGCGGCATCCGCCAGAGGGTAGGCGGTTTCGATCCAATATCTCGCATGCACCCGCTGATTCATTCTGCTCCGATCGACTTGCTCACCTGCGCCGCAGGGGGTTGGCCTAGGCCTGATCAAAGTACATCGTGTAGGTTTCATCCCGCACCTGATAGAAGGGCGCGAAGGTGCGCGGTCCCAGGGAGAGCAGCGCGGACGAGGTTGCAGCCGGCCGCAGGTTGCCGATGTCGAGCGGCGCGCAGCCGGCGGCCGGAGCGGGTCCGGGGTTGCGTTCCACATACACCAGCGGGCCGCGAAGCACAGCCGCCGTCTGCGGATGCAGCGCATCGATCGGCTCGGAGTGAAGGCGCAGAGGCCAGTCCAGCTCCACCGCATCGCCGCTCTTCCAGGTGCGGGCGAGCGTGGCGAAGCCGCGCCGCACGGTGATGGTGGCCGGCCTGCCGTTCAACCGCACCTGCGGAGCCGATTGCGCCCAAGACGGAATGCGCAACTGGAGGGTGAAGGCCACGGGATGGGCGCAGGCCAGCGTGAGCCGGACCGCGCCCTGCAACGGATAGAGCGTCTGCTGCTCCAGCACTACCGCTGTGTTGCCCAGCCGCCAGCGCAGCCGCGAGGGGGTGTAGAGGTTTACGGCAATGCCGCTGGCGGAGCGGAAGTAGACGTCTTTCACATAGTCGGCGACACCCTGCACCAGCGTCCCGGAACAACAGGGCCATCGCTGCGGGTAGTAACCTTTGCTGGCCTGAGCGTTGTAGCTGGAGTAGTAAAAGTAGTCGCCCGCTCCATCAGGGTCCTTGGCTGCCAGAAGACCGTTGTAGGCCACCCGCTCCAGACCGTCGCCGTAGCAGGCGTCGCCGGTGGCGCAGAGCAGATAGCGCGCCAGCTTCATCGCCGCATAGCTTCCGCAGGGAGTTTCAAAGTGATTGTGGGTGGAGGAGAGGCTGGCGTAGAGCTCTCCTCGGCCGGGTTCGATGAAGAGTTCATCCGGCCCCCAGCCGCCGGTGGCGTACTGCTGCCCGGTTCGCAGGAGATTCCAGGCGTTGCTCATCGTGCGCAGATACTTCTCTTCCCCCAGCACCAGGCGCGCCTTGCCGGCCGAGCTGAGCGCGATGACGTGGCTGTAGGCATGGCGTCCGGGCAGCACATCCACCCCAGCCGCCAGCGGATCAAAGAACTCGCGGTCCAGAAGGTACGCTTTGGCGCGCCGCAGAAGAGCCTGCTCGCCGGTGAGTTCATGGGCCAAAAACAGGTTCTCTGGCAGGACAAAGGTTTCGTCGTACGGCGGATCCTTCCTGCCGATGCGATCGCGGCCACGGGCGGAGATATAGGGTAGCGCCCCGGCGAAGACGCGGGGAATGAGCGCGCCCGCCTGATCCATGCGGCTAAGGCGGCAAGCGTCGATCAGGCCGATGAGATGTTTGTCCAGGATGTAACAGGGCCAGACGCTCTCTGCGTTGGGCGCTGCGAAGACCCGGTTGGCGCTGCCCAGGGTGAGGGCGAAGCCTTCTACCAGCGCCTGCACCTTGGTGTGGCACGCCCGATCGCCGGTGGTGCGGCCAATGCGAGCCAGGCCGGAGATGTACTGGCCAAGAGAGTGACCGGGCACGAAGCCCGTGCGTCCGTACCAGCCACCCATCGGAGCGCCGGGAGCCGGCAGGCCCGCGCCGCGACGGTAGACGCGAAGGAGGCGATCGTTGTCCAGGGCGAGATAAGCGGCGTGCATGCGGTCATACTGCGCCTTGAGCGGGCCGCCGGTGAGTTCCACCGCGCCGAAGTCAAATTCTTCCAGCTCCTGAGGGACAGCCGGTGAAGGCGCTGGGGCAGGTGAAGGCGCCGGCATGGCCGCGCCCAACGAAGCTCCAGACCCGGCGGCAAGCGCTGCGGCGGCTGCGCCGGCGAGGAACTCTCTGCGCGTCTGATGACGGGTTTGGGCTCGGGTCTGGTGGCGAAGCATTGGCTGCTCACGCTCCTTCTCCTCCTCAGGGTAGAAGCGGGAGGATGGTTCAGGAAGCCTCAAGCATGCACCCCGCGCTGGTTCCGGTATTCGGAATCCCTCCGCCCCGTCGCCGAACTCCGTCCGAACCCGATCACGGAGGCTTCGTCCAGCGGGTAGATCAGATCGACGTTGCGCGGGGTGAGGAGCTGATGTTTCACAAAGACGGTGGCGGGAACAGACTTGTGCTGCAGGATGTTGAGCGCCAGCGCCATCAGCTCATCGCCGTACCTCTCCGGGAAGTAGGCCACTGACCCAACCAGCCGCGTGCCGGGGCGGCGAAGCTCGGTGCGCGCTCCGCGCAGAGCGTTCTGGCCCATCACCGCGCAGAGCTGCGCTGCGCCGGCCTCGTCAAACGCGCGCAGCGCAGCCAGTGCGCAGACGTCATTGACCGCGCCAACCAGAGTTTTGCGCGCGCCACGGCGGCGCAGAAACTTGCGCAGCACTTCGAGCACCTGCTCGAAGGTTCCGCGGCCGTTAAGCCGGACCAGAGGAGTGTTGGCGATCTCCGGCAGTTCCGCGCGCAGGCCGTCGACCAGCCCGGCGCTGCGCAGCTCCAGCAGAGATCCGGCGATGGGCAAGTCCAGGAGCACGAGTTGATCGACACGGCCATCCCAGTGGTCGCGTGCCCAACGGCCCAGAGCACGGCCGCCCATCAGTCCAGCCTTGTAGTTGTCGGCTCCAAAGTAGGTTGCGCCGGGATGTGGAACTTCTATGGCGATAACGGGCGTATCGGCGGCGAGAAACTTTGAGGCGATGACCGGGGCGACCCGCTCGTAAGTCTGGAACTCCAGAACCAGATCCACCTGTTCGCGAATCATGGCGTCGGCGTTGCGCAGGGCCTCGCGGGCGCTGTAGCGATTATTGAACGTGACCAACTGGACGTGTTCGCGGGCTGCGGCTGTGATCAGGCCGCGCGTGACCTCGCGGGCAAACTCGGTGTCGCCCTGGGTGGCGAAGCCGATACGAAACGGCCGCTCGGAGACCGGACCAAAGCTGTTGCGATAAACCCCGGCGCTTACCCGCTCAATCAGGCCACCGTGAATGAGCGTTCGCAGCAGACGGAAGCTGGTGGTCTTGGGCAGATGGGTGCGCCGCATCACCTCCGTCAAGGGCAACTCCTCGCCGAGATGATGAAAGGCTTTCAGCACCTCGCAGGCTCGCAGCACGGTCTGCGATTCGTTGCGGTCCCCATTCCGCTCCCCGCTGCGCTGCCCCGCGCGCCCGGCCAGTGCAGCCAACTCCGTGCCGAGGCCGTCACTGGGTTCACATTCAAGTTCGTGGTCGTCTTGCCGATGCTGTGCCATGGACACTCCCGAGGATTACGCAAAGATGCGATTTCCTATTCCGAGGAACAACCCTACATTCTGTCTTGCGGAATTGGCAATTCCAAAGTTTCGGATTGCATGGCCTTGCAGCGCCGTCTAGGGGACGCGGAGGGTATAGTTGCCGGGGGAGTCGAGCGGAATGGCCAGGCGGGCGCCGTTCTCGGCTAGCCGGCCCGTGCGCGGCGCGCCGTTGATCAAGACCTGCGTGGCCCCCGCAGGAACCGGAAAGAGTACCGTTGCATGCACGCCGGCGGGAAGCTGGATGTGTGCCACCAGACCGTTTTGCCGCCGCAGCTCGACCTTGAGGAACCCGTGCGGGGTGGGCTCTTGACCGCGCGCCCACTGGAGGTCCAGCAGGTCAGGGCGAAGGATGGTCTGGCTGAACCCCGGGGCCACCGGCTGGATGCCCAGAACCTGCTCCAGGAGCCAGTAGGCTGGCGCGGCGGACCATCCGTGCGCCAGGCTGGCGAAGTAGCCGGTGCGTCCGTCAGCCTGCAGGTCAGCGTGAGGATCGTTCTTTGGCCAGGAGGGATCGTAGGCCTCCCAGAAGCTGGTGGCGCCCTCCGCGATCATGCCGCCCCAGTACTGGCGAATCCAGCCCAGCGCAGCTTCGCGGCGATTCATCCGGGCCATGGCGTCCAGCACATAGGCTCCGTAGTAGGGGGTAATAAGATCGGGCCGGAAGGTTGGCTGGCCTACCTGGGCTAGCACGTTCTTCCAAATGGAGTTGAACTGGCTGGGCTCAGCGACGCCAGAGAGCACCGCCATGGCGTTGGTCTGCCAGCGCGGGCCAAACGCACCCTGCGCCGGTGACCACAGGGTGGCCTGGAGACTCTGCTTCAACTGCGCGGCCCGCTGCTGAAAATGCTGCGCGTCGGCCCTGTCGCCAAGCTGACCCAGAAGATCGGCGCCGGCCAGGTAGGCGCGGACGTACTCCAGGCTAGTCGCCTGACGGGTCTGCATAGTATCTCCGAAGAGGTCCGGCGCCCAGTCCACAAACTGCCAGGCGTGGGTGCGGTTCAGGAACTGGTTTTGCGCGTCGAACTCCCGGTCCATGAACTGCAGCAACTGTAGGAGTTGCGGCTGAACCTGGCGCAGATAGGCAAGATCTCCAGTGTGCTGGATGTAGGTTTGCAGCGTGGTGGGCCAGAAGGAGGAGTAGCCGGGAATGCCGTTGACGTGCTGCTGGACGGGCGCGGGGCCGATCAGCCGGGAGAGCGTGTCTTTGAGCAGGAAGCGATCGAAGAAGATGCTATCGCTGACGCGTCCACTGATATCCAGGTCGCCCATCCAGCGGCCGCGGTCGCGCTTGGGCGCATCCCAGATATCGTCCTGCATGGAGAGGTGGACGGTGTAGGCCGCCGTCTCCCAGATGCGGTTCAGCAAAGGGTCAGAGGATGTGAAGGAGCCCTGATAGTGGACAGGGTAGTAGATGTCCTCCAGGCGAATCGCCTTGAACTTCAGCTCCGGACCACCCGAGAGGAAACCAATCCGCGCGTAGCGAAAGGCGGATTTGGGTCCGTGGCCGGACTGGTGCGCCGCCAGACGAAGCACATTGACGCCCAGGTAGGGATCGTGATTCAGCTCGCCCTGCGACTCGCCATACTTGATGGAGACCGTGGCCGGTGAATCCATGGCGGAGACAAGTTCGATGCGGCCGGAGACCTCGCGGCCGAAGTCCAGGGTGAGCGCGGGTGCATACTCGTTGCCCGGAGCAGTGCTCTGGAGCTGGACGGTAAACTCCCCGGGTGAGGCGTGCTCCGGCTCGGTAAGCGCCTCCAGATGCTGAAAACTGCTGCGCCCGGGCGTAACGTCTTCCACTTTGCCGGCGGGAAGGTAAAGGTGGGCCAGAAAGGGCGACACTCCCTGATAGCCGGGCCAGTCGTAGAGTCCGGCATCGGCATTCCACTGAAAAAGATCGATGGAGCCTTCGATGGAGCTGAGGGATCTAACGGCCGGCCAGGCGGAGTCGTCGAAGCGCGGCTGCTGCCATCCGGCCGAGGCATGCAGCGTACCCTTCCACTGCGGGCCGGAGATGAGAATGGGTGGGGCATCCACGCCGTCCGGCGCGGGGATCAGCTTGGCGGCCAGCACCTCACCGAAGATCTGTTGCATGGCGAGCGGGCTGTTCACAAAGCCCGGAACGCCGCGGCCACGCACCACCTCCATGGCGAGCACATTGCGCCCAGGCTTGAGCAGCCGCGCCACATCCACAGAAAAGACGTGCATATCCAGCGGGTTGAGAAGGTCGCTGGAGATCTGCTCGGCGAGCACTCCGTTGACGTACAAGCTGACGGAACGTGGGCCGGCGAGATAGAGCGTGGCCTGCGCTGGTGGATGATCGAGATGGAATTCGACGCGAAAGTAGTGCGGAGCCGTGCTGTGGTGCAGGCCGGGCGAGTGATAGTGACTCGGGGCGCTGCTGCCGGCCACGGAGTCCTCGCGAGTCCAGATGTACTGCTCCGGCAGCGGCGTATGCAGCGCGGAGAACAACTGCGGTTGGGTGACGGAGCGGGTGGGGTCGAGTTGTCCGGCTGGAATCGACGATGGCCGTTGCTGTGCCGGAAGGCATCCGGCGAAGAGAAAGCACAGAGCCGGCAGACGGCGAAGGAGGTGCTGCTGCATAAGGAAACTCCTGTTGCGCAAAGGACGTAAGGCCGCGAATGGGAGTGAAGCCACAAAAGCAATGCAGGCTCGCAGGGTGGGGCTTGGCCGGCGTCTGGGTTCTCCGGCTGGCTGGCTCAGGTCCACGGCTGCGAGCGGGCTACGGAGATGCCGCGCACATCGTGCGGGTACTTGCCGGAGACGGCGGTGTAGAAGTGGTAGAAGTCGCCTTGCCACGCGATGACCGATGGTTTATGGGCATAATCATCGTCGATGGAGCCGGGAGTGCCCGCGTTGACCAGGATCGTGCTGGTCTTTTGCGGATGATCCAGCGTGCGGCCCAGCGCAAGCAGATCGCGCGCCTTGCCGTCGCGGCTGCTGAGGCCGTAGTAGAAGATCGCCCATTGGTGACGCCAGCGCACGACGCATGGATCGCTGGCGAAGCGGTCATCCCAACTCCCCGGAGGTCCGTTGCGGATGATGGGATTGAGCGCAGAGCGGGTCCAGTGCTTGAGGTCGCGCGAGGTAGCCAGCCCGATCTGCTCATGCCAGCCGCCTCCCTGGCGTTTGGGTAGATTGCGAGTCTTGGCGTTGTAAAAGAGATAGAATGCGCCATGCTCCTCCACCAGGCAGGGCTTGTACAAGCCTCCCTGCTCCCAGGCGGTTGCCTCCGGATCGTCGGGACGCAGGCAGGGCGGCTCGAGTTCCCAGTGCAGCAGATCGTCGCTCCAGCACAAGCCGATGACGGCGGGGCCAGCCTCCATGCCGGGATTGGGATAGGCGTGCCAGGCGCCCAGATAGCGGCCGTGGATCTTCTTGAGCCTCGCCGGGCTCAGCGCCTGGTTCTCGCGCACAATCCACATCATGGCGAGGTTGTAACGGAAGATGGGAGAGTCCGGTCTCCGCCGCAGGATGCAGCCCATGCGCGTCCAGTCCTGGAGATTGGAGGAACGCGCCATGCCGGTCTGATAGCCGATGCCATCAAAGCCAATGTAGGTCAGACGGAACTCATCCTGGTGGCGGAACACGAACGGACCATCGACAAACCTCTGGTCGAAGTCGCCCGCCACGCCGCTGCCGGCGAGCACCAGCCGATTGAGCTTGTAGGGCGTGAGCAACGCAGAGGGCGCAGCCAGGCCATCGGCTTCAGGGTTCGGAGCACCGCTGAGGGCGCTGAGCGGGGCGGGACTGGCGTCCAATGCTGCTGCGCCGGCGCAGCGGAGAAATGTGCGTCGATTCACCTGTTTCCCTTCTCCCAGTCCGCTGGTTCCGCGGCGCAGACTACGAAGCCCAATTCGGGTCCCAGCTCGGATCCCAGTTCGGCACTGACAGAATAGGCCGTAGCTCGCCGCAGGAGTAGCCCATTCAACGGATGAGTCTTGTCACGCAACGCCTCCCCGCCCGGCATGGCGCGGGGCCATGCCAAACCCTGTCTGTAGATTGTCCTTCCGCGTGCTCGCTCGCCAAAGCGAGCTTCAATGGGCTGGAGCCAGGCAATCCGATTTGCGGAATGGCCTGCTATCGGTAGTGGATCGTTTCGGCCCAGGCGATACGTTGGCAGAGGCGATCCCGCCGTATAGAAGGGCATGGTCCACCTACTTGCCCGGCTGCAGGCTGGGCACGATGGAGAAATGGTACTGGCCGGATCCAATCTCAAGATCGGCTGAGCCCGCGTGGCTGTGGAGAGGCGTAACGCCTGCGGCCTGCGCCACCGGTTGCCCGCTCTCCAGCAGCGTGGATCCGGCGGCCTGGGGTAACCTGACCACGGCTCTCGCGTTGGGTGGAATAGTCACATCCAGCCGCGTTTGCCCGGGCAGATGATCCCAGGCCACGCGAATCACTCCCTTCACGGACTGATAGTCGACTTGAGCGGATTTGATCTGCGGCAGCAGCGCCGGATCAATCACGATCTGCTCCGGCGCCCGCCGGGCGAAATCAACATGCAAGCCGAGCATGCCGGCATAGAACCACTCTTCGGCATCGCCGAGCATCAGGTGATCCTGCGAGCTCCCGTGGCGCGCGTTCCAAGCCTCTGTGAGAGACGTTGCCCCCTGCGCCAGTTGATAACCGTAGCTGGGGCTGTCCGTGCGTAGAAGCATATCCAGCATGACATTCGACGCGCCGTTGTTCATCAGCGCATCCACCACGTAATGGAAGCCAATGTCGCCGGCCGTCACATGATTCGCGTGGGCGCGGATATCCGCCACCAGGCTGGCCAGAACCGCTGCACGATCGGCGGCCGGCGTGAGGCCAACCACCAGTGGCATGGCGTCCGCGGTCTGACTTCCCTTCTCGTACTGGTGGATATCCGGGTGATAGAAACGCTGCTGAAAGGCTTTGGCTACGGCCAGGCTTAGCGGCTGCAGCCGCGACTCTTCACCGCTGTACCCAAGCTGATGCGCCGCCGCGGAGAGCGTCACGATGTCCTGATAGTAGATCGCCGTTCCCGTGAGCGCAGGGGAGGTGAGCTGCGGCAGTCCGGGACCGCGCGGCCCAATGTCATACCAGTCGCCCAGGCCGTAACCAACGATGTTGTTCTGGCTGCGGCTGGTGAGGTAGTCCACGTAACGGCGCATCACCGGATACTGGGCGCGCAAGGTGTTCAGATCGCCATAACGCTGGAACGCGATCCAGGGATCCAGCACCGCGGCGCTGCCCCACTCCGGAGAGTCGTTGAAGGCGTTGTTCAGCCGGCCAGGAAAGACGACGTACTCGGGCGCGATTGTAGGAACCTCGCCGTCTGGCTTTTGCTCGTCGGCGATGTCAGTCTCGATCTTGGCGTAGAGGCTCTGCAGATTGAAGTCGTAGTTGAGCGCCGAACCCATCAGATGGGTCTGCTCCAGCCAGCCGAGCTTCTCGCGATGCGGGCAGTCGGTGAGGATGCTCACCATGTTGTTCTCTTCGGCAAACAGAATCAGGCGGTGGATCTGGTTCAGCAGCGTGTTGGAAGAGAGGAACTCTCCGGTGGGAGCAGACGAGGAGTGCACCGCATCGCCGGCGAGCGAGAGCAGGCGCGCATGGCCGCTGATCTCCACCTGCACGTAGCGGAAGCCGTAGTAGGAGAATCGAGGATGCCAGTGCTCCACCCCATGGCCGCGAAGCGTATCGCTGAACCACTGCGCTCGGCCGGGTCCCGCGTGGGCGCTCTTCTGCGAGACGCTGCCGTCGGTATTCAGCAGCTCGCCGCAGATCAGCTTGACCTGAGAGCCCGAGCGGCCACGTACCGCTATCTCCGGCCAGCCGGCGAAGTTCTGGCCAAGATCGAAGACCTGCGCACCAGAGGGAAGAACCCTGCTAGAGACGGGCTGATAGACGTGTTCCACCCGGATCGGCGGAATTGGATCGGGCTCCAACGCGCTGCTGGAACCCGCGTTGCTGGGGCCGGCAATTACGATGGCGTCACTCCAACGGCGCGACGCGATCCGGCCGGGCCGATCCCATCGTTTCGGCAGTTTGCGCGCATCGTAGTCTTCGCCGCCGTAGGTGGAGGAGAAGACAATGGGGCCAGGAGTCGTCTGCCAGTTGGGACCCGTCAGAAGGGTCTGTTGCGTGCCGTCGCGAAAATGTAGGTGAAGCTCCGCAGTGAGCCGCGGTGGCCCAAAAGAGCCGGAGAATTTGCTGTAACGGCCGGGGACGCGGACGACGTTGAACATGCCGTTTCCCAGCAGAACGCCCATAGCGTTTGCGCCTGGTTTCAGCATCTCCGTGACATCGTAGGTATCGTAGAGGACGCGCCGCCGGTAGTCCGTCCAGGCCGGCGTCAGCTCCCGATTGCCTACCTTGGCGCCATTCAGGTGTACCTCATATTGCCCAAGACCCGCAATGTACAGCAGCGCGCGGGCCACCGGCTTGCGCAGGGAGAGCGTCGTGCGGAACACCGGCATGGGAACGGTGACCCCTTCGGCTTTGCCCTCGGCTCCGGTTGCAGCAGCGATCCACGCTGCGCTCCAATGCGCCGGCGCCGTGGTGAACTGCGCCACAGAACTCCATCCGCTGGGGTTGCCACTCTCATCCCACACCTCCACCTGCCAGAACACCTGCTGCTCCGGCGCAAGCGGCTTGCCCTGATAGGCAACGTCCGTCGTGCGGTTGGAGCGGACTTCCCCGCTGTCCCACAGATCCGCGTGGCCGCTGGCAAGTAGCGCCGGCGAAGAGGCGGCCAGCACCCGATAGCCGCTCTGCGCAACTCCGCGCGCCTGCGCCTGGCTTGCCGCCAACTGCCAGCCCAGTTGCGGGTGCGGAGAGGCGATGGCCAGAGGATCGTGCTGCAGCTCGCAGACAAGCTGATGGGGAGGCTGCAATGATGAGGCTGCACAGGCAGGCAGCCCGGCGGCGAAGAGAAGAAGAGCGAGCCCCAGAGCCCCACGGATGCGCGTCTTCAGCGCCTGGCGCGGGAACTCGGGGCTGGGGCCGAGTCTGGGTCCGAGTCCGGAGCGAGAGTACGACGGAGTCGAGGCCAACGCGCACAGCGTGGAAAAGGAGTTCATGCAATCACCATGCTGGTAGACCCGATGGGGGGAAGATCCGGCTGGCGATGGTGATGGTAGATCTCCCAGCCCAGATAGGGGCCCAGCGCATCCGCCACGGATGCAGCGCAGTGGCTTCGATTCATGGCGGCGTGATGCTCAAAGCCATTGGAGCAGATGATGTGCATCAGGCGCGGCAGGTTCGGCGCCTTGACTACGGCGCGGGAGCCAAAGGTCTCCAGCGGATCGGCGGTGAACTCGCCTTCACCGACGTACGCGAAGATCTTGCCGGCGCGGTCGTTGGTGCTCACCCGGCCGAAGGTCATGGGGCCTGCATCGGTGCGGCCGTCCAGCGCGCCAAAGGTATTCTCTTCCCCCAGCGCGGTGCCCAGGATGGGCGCAGTGGAGATGCGGATGTCGGGCAGAAACTCCTTGGCCCAGTTTCCGCAGTGGAAGAAGACGCACTTGTCCGGATCGCCTCCGTAGTTGTTGTTCCAGTCCACTAGCGCGCTGGGACGGCCGCTGGCCAGTTGCAGAGCGTACATGCCCACGACTCCGGCGATATCGACCTCGCAGGCCGAGGGCAACAGTTGCTGGCTCATCATGGACATGACCGTGCAGACGTTGACGCCGTAGTTCTTCTGCAGCGAGCTCCAGCATTGCAGCGCGGTTGCCGTAAGCCCCAGGGATTGCATCCACTCATCCACCACCAGCGCCAACTTTGCCATGCGCTGCATGGCCTCCTCAGGGACCGTGGAGGCGTCCGCGTAAGAGCGAATCTGGTCGATGCGCTGCTTGACGCGCGGATCGGACGGGCTGATTTTGGCGGCGCTGCCGAAGATCTCTGACATATCGATGGTGTTGACGGAGATGCCCGCAGCCTCCAACAGCTTCTCGCTGTAGCGCGTGGTGTTGAAGGCGTTGGGCCGCGCTCCCACGGCGCCGATGCGCGCTCCGCGCAGGCCGCGCACCACCTTGCAGGAGCCGATGAACCGCTCCAGATCCTCGCGGAATCGCGAATCCAGCACGCGCACCGTATGGTCCCGCGTGAGCGTGTAAGGCAGATCGTACTGGCGCAGGTTGTTGCACACGGAGATCTTGCCGCAGAAGGCGTCGCGGCGGCGGCTCAGACCAAACTGATCCAGATCATCCGGATAGGCCTGGACCAGAATGGGCAGACGCACGTCAGCGATCCGGATGGCGTCGGCGATACCCTTCTCGTCCCCGAAGTTGGGCAGACAGACCAGGATTCCTTGAATCTGATCGCGCTGGCTCCGAAACAGGTCGCCGCAGCGCCGGGCATCCTCCCAGGTCTCGACGGCGCCAAGCTTGCTCTGCTCCGGCGAGAGCCAGACCGGTTCGATCTCCATCTCAGCAAACAAGCGAGTAAGATCCCGGCGCGCCTCGGAGATGAGAACGTCGGGAAAGAAGTCGCGATTGCCAAGGATTACGCCGAGCTTGGTGGTCATCTGTCTCTCCTGTGGATCTTTGCGTTGGAATCTCATTTGGAAGTTGTGCCGGCAGTGAGTTACGGCGCGGTCAGGGTGAGAGCCGCGAGCAGGTAATCAAAGCTAATCCTGCCAGATAGCAGAGGAACATCGCCACCAGGAGCCGCCCCGTACCGCGCGGAGCCTGGGCAAACTCCTTCCAGACAAGCACGCCCCAAAGAATCGCCACCACCGGAGCGGCGTTGGAGAGAGCATAAGACACCGCCGGTCCGGCCGTGCCCACGGCGAGAAAGCTCGCCGTGATGCCCGCCGCCCAGATTGCTCCTCCCAGAACGCCAGTGGCGTGGGTGGCGGCGCTGCCGCGGAGGTACTCGGTGAAGCTCACCGCGGACCCCTCCACCGGATGCCGCATGAAGAAGGGATTGAAGAGGAAGGTGGTGAGAAACGCCCCCAGCGAAAAGAACAGAGCTGCGGTGAGCGGCATCAGAGTACCGGATCCGCCGGAGACAAATTGCGGATCGACGGACTTGACCACCAGACTATAAAAGAAGGCGATGAGCACTCCGGCGAAGACAGACAGGAGGACCCCCTTGGCGCCCGGCCGCTTGACCGCGCCGGCCAGGCGCTTATAGGCCCGCATGCTGAGCAGGATGGCCAGTACGATGACGGCGGCGCCGGCGAACAGGAGCCGCGAATTTCCGGGGTTCTTCCGGCCCTCCAGAACCACCAGAGCGAAGCTCAGGACGATGCCCAGCACCCAGGCGATGCCTCCGCCGATGGGAAAACCAACCGCCATCCCAGCCACGGCGATAGCCGCTACCAGCAGCAGGTTGCCCAGATTCCACACCGCTCCGCCCAGCAGCGCCCACCCGATGCTGGAGGGACTCGCCTGGGCCAGATCGGCCAGAAAAGACCGGCCGGTGGCGCCCATGGAGCCAAGCGAGAGTGCGGCCAGCAGCGAGGCCAGCAAAAGGCCGGCGGCAAAGTCCCAGTAGTACAACTCGAAGCGCCAGGAGCGCGCAGCCAGCTTCTGCGTGTTGGCCCAGGATCCCCAGCAGACCATGGTGAGAACACAGAGAAGAACGGCAACCGCATAGCTAGGAACGGAGATCATGCGCTGGATGCCTTCCGCGGATAGAGAGTGCGCTCCAGCGCCAGCCTCCAGGCGCAGCGCTGGCGGTGGCGCTCGCCGGCGCTAATCCGCGGCTGGAATCTGTGCGCTGCTTGCAGAGAGGAAGCAGGCTGGCTGGAAGCGCTCCACCAGCCCAAAGTCTGGCCTCCCAGCATAGCCGCGCCGCGGGCGGAGAGTTCCATCTGCGCCGAGCGCAGAACATCGCAGCCGATCAGGTCCGCCTGGATCTGCATCAGGCTGTCGTTGCAGGCGGCGCCTCCGTCGGCCAGCAGCGCGGTCGCCCGGCTGCCGCTGGAGTTCTGCATCGCCTCCAGCACATCAGCTACCTGAGCGGCGATCGCGTCCAGAGCGGCGCGGGCCAGATGCGCGGAGGTGTGGGAGCGCTCCAGGTTGGCGATGAGGCCGCGGGCGGCACTGGCCCAGTGCGGCGCTCCTAAGCCCACCATGGCGGGCACCAGCACCACGCCGCCCGCATCCGGAACAGTGGCCGCCAGCTCCGCCGCGTCTTCGGCCGGATGGGGCAGACCCAGAAACTCACCCACCCACTGCAACGCCGCACCGCTCATCGCGATGTTGCCTTCCAGCGCGTAGTGCACGGAGTCCTTACTGCTCCAGGCGACCGTCCGAGCCAGCGAGGCGGTGGGCGACGGCAGCGCCGCAGTCAGCATCATCAGTGACGATCCCGTTCCATAGGTCGCCTTCACCATGCCCGCCGTAAGCCCCCCATGCCCTACCAGAGCGGCGTGCGAGTCGCCGACCATCGCCACCACCGGAACGCCACGCAGGGATTCTACGGCGATGCACTCGCCAAACAGGCTCGCCGAGGGACGAACTTCCGCCAGGGCGGCGCGTGGAATCCCGAACAAGCGCAGCAGATCCTGCTCCCATTGCAGCGAGCCGAGCCCGAGCAGAGCCGTGCGCGAGGCGTTGGTGTGGTCCGTGGCATGAACAACGCCGCCGGTAAGGTTGTAGAGCAGCCAACTGTCCACAGTGCCTAGACAGAGATCGCCGGCCTCAGCCCGAGCCTGCAGCTCGGGTTGCTGGGAGAACATCCACGCCCACTTGGTTGCGGTCAACAAAGGGTCCAGAGGAAGACCAGACATCTCTTGCAGTAAAGGAGCCTGTTGGCGAACACGCTCGCACTCCGATTCGGAGCGGCGGCACTGCCAGGAGATGGCGTTGCCGATGGGCGTGCCGGCAGGCTGCGGATACGGGCTGGCCATCCCTGGAGGCGGCGCAAGGGATGGTGTTGGGGATGACCTCTGGGTTCCTGGCCGGGTTCTTGCCCAGGCCAGCGCCGTCTCGCGCTGGTTGCTGATTGCAATGCCCACGATCGAGGTCTCTGGGAAACGGGCGCAATCCTCCGCGGCACGACAGACCGATTGCCACAGCTCAAGGGGATTCTGCTCTACGAAGCCAGTCTGCGGCTGCAGCAGTTCCACGGGCGCGGAACTACGGAAGAGAACGTTGCCCTCACAGTCCAGGAGCAGGGCTTTGGTGTTGGTGGTGCCCTGGTCGATGGCCAGAATGGAGGGTCTTTTCACGGCGCCTGCCCTGAGCGCAGCAGGTCGGCGGCCGCACTCTCAATGCCCTCCGCGGTGAGGCCAAAGTGCTTGAGCAGAAACGCCTCACTGCCGGTGGGCGCAAAGACGCCGGGAACACCCAGTCGGCGCACGCGCACCGGATGCTCCTCGGCAACCACCTCACAGACCGCTCCACCCAGTCCGCCGTAGATGGAGGCCTCTTCAACCGTGAGAATCGCTCCCGTCTCGCGCGCGGCGCGTAGCACGGCCTCGCGATCCAGAGGGCTGATGCTGGACATGTTCACAACCCGCGCCTGGATGCCGCGCCGGCTGAGCCGTTCCGCCCCCTGAAGGGCGCGGATCACCAGAACTCCGTTGACAAAGATGGTGAGGTCGCCGCCTTGACGCAACACCGGCGCGTGGCCGGGGACGAAGCGATGGTGGCCAGGAAACAGCTTGGGAACCGGCATGCGGCTGAGACGAAGAAACACCGGGCCATCATGATCGCGAGCCCACTGCAACGCGGAGCGCGTTTCCACCGGATCAGCCGGCACAATCACCGTGAGATTGGGTATCACTCGCGTCCAGGCAAGATCCTCAATGGAGTGGTGCGTTGGCCCCAACTCCCCATAGGCCAGGCCGCTGGACATGCCGCAGAGCTTGACGTTGTTTTTGCCGTAACCCAGGTCCACCTTCACCTGCTCCATGGCGCGCGCGGTAAGGAAGCAGGAGGCGCCACAGCAGAATGGGATCATCCCGCCGGAGGCCAGTCCGGCGCTGGCGCCTACCATGTTCTGCTCCGCGATGCCGACGTTGACAAAGCGCTCCGGAAAACGGCGGCGAAAGCCACCCAGCTTGGTGGAACCTACCGCATCGTTCACCACCGCGCAGATGCGCGGATCCGCAGCCGCCATCTCTTCCAGCGTGGCCGCAAAGACATCGCGGCAGTCAAACGTCTCCCTCTCGACAGCCATGGAATCTTTCATACCGCAGCGCCTTTCAACTCAGCCAGCGCCAGTTCCAGTTCCTCATCGGAGGGCGCGTGATGGTGCCACTTTGGACTGTTCTCCATAAAGGACACGCCGCGGCCCTTGACCGTGTTCGCGATGATGCAGGTGGGTTTGCCGGTCACAAGCGGCGTGGATCCAAGCGCGCGAAGCAGCGCGCCGTAGTCATGCCCGTCCACCTCCTCCACCTGCCAGCCGAAGGCGCGCCACTTGTCTGCCATGGGGTCCATGCGAATGATCTTGTCCACGAAGTCCCCTTGCTGAATTCCGTTGCGGTCCACGATGAGCACCAGATTGTCCAATCCGTACTGAGCAGCGCAGAGTGCAGCCTCCCAGTTGCTACCCTCTTGCAACTCTCCGTCTCCGGTAAGCACAAAGGTGCGCCACTCCGCCTTGCGCATGCGGGCGGCGAGCGCAAATCCAGTGGCCAGCGGAAGACCGTGCCCCAGCGGACCGGTGTTGGCCTCGACACCCGGTACTTTGTTCCGGTCAGGGTGCCCGTTGAGGATGGAGAGTGGGTCCATAAACATGCCCAACACCTTCTCATCAAGAAACCCTGCTGCGGCCAGGGTCGCATAGAGCGCCGCCGAGCAGTGTCCTTTGCTCAGGATGAACCGGTCGCGGTCTGGCCACAGCGGATCCGTTGGCCGGAGCCGCAGCACGTTGAGATACAGCGTGACCAGAATATCGGCTGCGGAGAAATCGCCGCCCGGGTGTCCGATCCTGGCGTGATGCACCATCCGCAGGGATTGCATGCGAACCTGCTGGGCTGCTGCGCGCAGCCGGTGCTGCAGTTCCTCCGTATCCCGGTCCTCCGTAGGAGATGTTGTTTCACCCATCGTCACAACCCATGGTTTCTGCTCTTCACCGCGAGCGCTGTCGTTCGAAATAATTTTTACATGGGAACGAATCAGAAAACCCCCTCACAATCCACGTTTGCATAACTATGCGCTGGGGCATGAGGTCTTCAGACGCGCATCCTGCGAGAATTGGGCCAAACCACTGACATCTTAGGCGATACGATTGCTGGACCCCGGCCTGCGGCAGGATCACGCCATTCCGAGGAATGAAACGGCCCCTTGTCCGCGGAGCCATCGCGCCAGCGTCCATCTTGCCCCGATCTTGCCATCTCTGCTGAAGCCATGCTCGATCCAGGACCAGTCTGGTCGAAGCTAGGCTCGATTCACGATGGCCTTCGCCGTCCAACAGTCGGTAATGAGCACGTCAATCCATTGGCCCAGAAGCGCACCACGAATCGCCTCCAACTTGCGCTTGCCGCCAGCCAGCGCCACCACTCGCTTCGCCTTCTTGATCTGTTGCAGTGACATGCCAATCACTCGTTCTGAAAGTTCAGTGCGCACCGGAACCCCTTCGGAGTCAAAGAACTGGAGGCAGATGTCGCCCACCGCTCCCTGTTTCCGCAACTGGCTCAGTTCCTGGGAGGAAAACACGTTTCCGCTGCTGGCCAGCAGGCGGGAGGGCTCAACCGCGCCGATACCCACCAGCACCAGGTCCATGCCGTCAAAGTGCTTTGTCGCGGCGCGCACATAGCTCTCCTGGAGCAGAACCTTCTTTGCTTGCGCAGAGGATGTCACTCCCGGCACAGGAAGCAGGATCGCCTCACCACCGACCAGATGCGCCAAACGCTGGGTCAGGTGGGTAGCGTGCATCTGCGCGGCCGGATTGCCGAGGCCGCCCAGGATCTGCACCACCTTGCTTCCGTCACCGGTCTTGGCGGGGTGCATCGCGTTGGTCATCTCCAGCAGCGATAAACTCCAGGAGGAGATCCCGATGATCTGGCCCGGCCGGACGGCCAGATCCATGAAGGAAGCTCCGGCGCTGCCGATATCGCGAACGATCTGCGCCTCATGGTTGGAGACGGAGTCTACCACCACCGCCTCACGCAGGCCGAAGCGCGACTCGAGCGCCTCCTCCAGATCGGCGTGGACGCCGCCCGGCGCGGTGACGCTGATGCGAACGATTCCAGATTCAAGCGCTCGCTTAAGCAGCCGTGAGACCGTGGACTGGTGAACATTGAGCCGGTCGGTGATCTCCGTTTGGCTGATGCCCTGCGCATAGTACATACGCGCGATTTTGGTCATCAGGCGGATCTTGTCGGATTGCGCCATATACGTTCCTCTGGCCGTTCCCAGGCCTGGAGCACAATCAAGCTAGCGCGCCCGGTCCTTCCCTCTGCCGGATCCCATAGTAGTGCATAAATATATGGATGTGAATCGATCGAGCAGAAACCCGGCTACGTTCCCTGAGACGAATGCAGCCCCGTCAGGCCATCAGCAGCGAGTATCTGCGTCCCTTCCTTACCTGCAGTTGGTATTGGTTGGGGACGGCGCCAGCCTGTTCCGGCGCCGCAGGCCGGCCATTGACGGAGTGGATCGTCTGTCCACTGGGCAGCGCCAGGGCGATCGTTCCGTCCAGAGAGGCGTAGAGCGTCGCGCGCCGGGCCTTCCCTCCCTCCCAGATGAGGTCTACCTCCAGGCCGCCACGCGCCCGCAGTCCGGTCACACGGCCGCTAGGCCATGCGCTGGGCAGCGCAGGCAGCAGACGGACCACGCCGCCGTGGCTTTGCAGCAGCATCTCCGCCATCGCCGCGGGTGCGCCCAGGCTGCCGTCCACCTGAAAGTAGGAGGTTGGCTTCTCGCCGCAGACATCAAAGAGATTGCCGAGTGTTGAACGGCGCAGCAACTCCATCAGTTGCTGGTGACAACGATCGCCATCCTCCAGGCGAGCAAAGCAGTTCACAATCCAGGCGCGGCTCCAACCAGTGCTGCCCCCGCCATACTGCAATCTGCGCTGCAGAGAGACGCGGCAGGCCTGGGCTAGCTCTGGCGTGCCGCGCAGCGTGATCTGGTCGTCGGGATAGAGCGCCCACAGATGCGAGATGTGCCGGTGACCAGGCTCAACCTCCACATAGTCCTGCTGCCACTCCTGCAGGTTGCCATAGCGGCCTATCTTGAAGGGCGGGAGACGTTCAGCGGCTGCCGCCATCTCTTGGCAGAGATCGGCGTCCACACCCAAAAGACGCGCCGCATGGCCTGTCTTCTGGAAGATAGCGCGCGTGATCTCAATGTCCATCGTAGGAGCCATGCACAGGTGAGCCGCGCTGCCGTCCGATAGACGATAGGAGTTTTCCGGGGAACAGGAGGGCCCGGTCACCAGATGCCCATCAGGAGAAGGCGTGAGGTAATCAAGCAGAAAACACGCGATCTCGCGCAGGCGGGGATACGCGCGCTGACGCAGGAATTGCGTGTCGCCAGAGAAGAGATAGTGCTCCCACAGGTGGGTGGACATCCACGCGGCGCCCATCGCCCAGATGCCTCCCCCGAGGCCATCAATCGGGCCCGCATCCCCCCACAGGTCGGTGTTGTGATGGACCACGAACCCGCGCGATCTGTAGTAGCTGCGCGCCACGCGGGCGCCGGCCGTGCGGGTCATATCCAGCAGATCAAAGAAGGGCATGGCGATATCGGCCAGGTTGGTGCGCTCCGCGCTCCAATAGTTCATCTCCGCATTGATGTTGACGGTGTACTTGGAGCCCCAGGGAGGATCCACCGATTGATTCCAGATGCCCTGCAGGTTGGCGGCCAGCGTCCCAGGGCGAGAACTGGAGATAAGCAGATAGCGGCCAAACTGAAAGAAGATGGGAAACAATCCTGGGTCGTCCGCTCCCTGCTTGATGCGGCGTATGCGCTGGTCCGTGGGCATTGAGGAAAGAGCGTTGGCCGCATCGGACGGCCCCGTGTCCAGATGCAACGAACAACGGCGGAAGATGGCGCGGTGGTCCGCGATGTGGCGGCTGCGCAGGGCTGCGTAGCTGCGCAGGCTGGCGGCCTTCAGATTCCGCTCCACGGCGGCAGACATAGCCGCTTCGCCAGCCGGATAGCGGAAGCTTGTTGCGCAGTCCAGCAGCAAAGTTACAGCGTCCGCGCCGGTAACCAGCAGTTGCGCAGGCTGATCGCCGCGCCCGGGAGTAGTGCTCACCTTACCACCCTGGGCGTGGGCACGCAGACAAGAGAAGAATCGAACGCCGGTCTGGCGCTCCTTATCCGGCAGCCCGGGATTGTCGTTCACCGGCAGTGCCTCTCCGCAGAGGACCAGCCCACCGAAGGCGTCTGCAAAGGACTCATGATTGCCGGGGCGACCCAGCGAGGCCGCTACGGAGAGAGCGCCACGCTGGGAAGCGGCAAGACGGATCACGATCACCTGGTCGGGAGCCGAGGAGAAGATCTCGCGGGTAAAGTCGACTCCATTGCGCGTAAAGCGCGTAGTCACCATGGCGCGGTCCAGGTCGAGTTCCAGCCGGTAGCCTTCCGGCTGAGGGCTGGACGCCTGGTTGTTCCCGGAGCCGGAGGCAGAGAACTCCAGCGTGAGATCGCCGAGCGTCTGATAGCAGGGCATCCGGTTCGGAATCGAGAGCATGTCGCGGAGGGCCATGGCCTCTGCCTGAAGCACCTTGCCCGCAAAGAGCAGTTGCCGTATCTGCGGAACGGCTTCCCCGGCCCGCGGATTATCCCGGTTGCGATACTCGCCGTCCCAGATAGATTCTTCATTCAATTGAATCCGTTCGAGATCCGGGTTGCCGAATACCATGGCGCCTAAGCGCCCGTTTCCCACGGGCAGAGCGTCCTGCCAGGTGGCCGCGGGTTGGTCAAAGAATAGCCGGAGACCCTCCCAGCCAGGTTCTGCTGATGGGCGGGATGAGCCGGAGGGCTGCGCCGTGAGCTTGGGCTGCGCAAGAAGCTTAGCCGACGAGAGCGCAGCGCCGCTGAGGGTGGTGTCGCGAAGAAACCTGCGACGGCTGACGCGGCGGGTGATTCGGGGCATATCTTCTCCTCAGACTCCCTTTAACTTACAGACGCCTGCGCACCCCACAACAGAGCGGAATGGGGCTCCAGATGAAGTACGCCGCCGGCTGCGATCGGTAACCTTTGCTGGTGCAGGGTTACGGCGGCGGTCGCATCCAGTGCGGGAGCGGTGAGGGCAGTGGCCAGGCTGTGGCGCGCCGAGTTCAGTGCTCCCGTAAGCTTGATCGCCGCCGGAGCATTCGTCTTATTGATCACGGCCAGCAAAGACTCTTGCCGCCCGGCTCCGGGCTCGCGCGCCGCGTAGGCCGTAACTCCATCGCTGCTGCACTCAAGGCTGCTGTGGAGCAGGGTGGCGCCTGCGAAGCGTTGCGCAAACTGCATTCCCATATACTCCGGCCGGCGCAGAAACCCCGCGGATGGGCTGCCGACGATGGGGGAATACCATCCGTTGCCTCCGCCGTGTAGATTGACGCCCGCCATCCCCAAGGTGGCAAAGTGTAGCATCATGTCCGCGCACCACAGGGCTGAGGCAAAGGTATTCGAAACCCCGGCGAGCCCTCCGTTCCAACACGAGTTCACCTCAGAGATGCGGCAGGGAAGGTGGGCGGAGCGCATAGCCTCCTGCACAATGGAGACCTTGGCCCAGGGCATGGTGGTGAGCTTGGGGTTGGGACTGAGCAGGTTCTGCATGGTGGCCAACGGATTTCCCGCCGGCCCCATCGCGTAGTAGTGGACGGTAAGAAGGACAATGTCCGGGCGCTGCGAAGCCATCGCTGCAAAGGCCGTGAGGTACGCCAGCTTGTTGGAGATATCGGGACCGGCGAACTTCGCCTGTGGAGTGCGCTCCACAATGGCTGCGTGATACTCCAGCCACTGACGGACGTAGGCCTCTGGCCCCCAGCCCTTGGGACGAAAGTGGCTGAAGGAGTCTGGTTCGTTGCCGATCTGCAGAGCCAGAAGCCGCGGGCCCAATATCCGGCAGGCGGCCGCAGCCTCTGCGGCGGCGTTCTGCTTGGTTCCCTGGCCCAGATTCAGGCCGTAGATGCAACTCCATCCGGTTGCATCCAGAAAGGCGCGCAGGTTGCGCAGCGCCAGAGCCGAGGTCACTGTACCCTTCTTGACCGTCTTGCTGGTGTCTGGCCCGAAGACTTCAAAGGGCGGAGGTCCGGAGGGAGCCTGCTCCGAAAAGGTGGTGTACTCTGAGGTGCCGCCTCCAAGGCGCAATACGCCGCCTGGACTCAATGCCCGGAAGAGAGCAATCAGTTGCCGATTCTGCGCAGAAAAAAATGCTGGGTTCGCCAGTTGCGCCGACTCATAGCTGAGCCCGTTGTAGTCGGCCGGAATGGCAGCCAGCTCCCGTTGCGGCTCCATCTGCAAACTGCCGCGGATAGCTGCTGGCGTGTCACCGGTCTCCCTGGCGGAGCGTTGCGCAGCGTAAGTGCTCTGCGCAGAGCCGCGCTGGGTGAGCACACCCGCTGCCGCGGATGCTGCAAGCGAAAGAAAATGGCGGCGAGGGAAGGGTGCCAGGGGACGCGGACCTCGTTCTCCCGGCATCTGGATTCCATGAACCATGAAATCGTTGCGCCGGCCGGCCGGACCGCACCTGGCGCTCCCGCCCACGCTGGATGAAGCCGTGAGACGGAGGAAGGCCATGGCGCAACAGTCCTTATGCAAAGCTCCAGCGCTACGCCGTGTCAAGGGATCCGAGGTATCGCCGACGGAAGTTTTTGAGTAGCTGCAAGGATATGCGAGTTCGCAGTTCAGCATCGGCCTCGGGGAAGCGAGCGCTCGCCCTTCTCAGAACCTTCCGAACTCGGCGTAAGCCAATGCCACGCTACAGTTACGCCACACGGGAAGAGCCAGACCAGGAGCGTGGGACAGAGGGAATCGAAAGGTTGTGCGAGGAAGCCGGGTGGGACAATAAGATCGCGACGAGATCACGAAGGAGCGCCCAGCACCCATGAAGCCTGTTCTACGCCACATCGCCAACCTCTGGACGCTGATGAACCATCCATCCCGCGAGGCGGAATGGACGCTGGATCAGAAGATGCGGCGCATCCGCGAGGCTGGCTTCGATGGCGTGTGCTGGGCTCCCAGCGCGGAGCTGGCTGAGGCCGCGCAGCGCTACGGCCTCATCTTCCTGGGCGGCATGGCGTCGGCGAACCCCCTCGAGTTCCCCGCCCTTCTGCGCGATCTGAAAGCGGCCGGAGCAATCCAGGTCAACGTGCAGCTTGGGCGCCACGATACCAGCACCCAGGAGGCGCTGGAAATGGCGTTGCCGCTGATGCAGCAGGCTGAAGAGCTTGGTCTGCTGCCGGCCATAGAGACTCACCGCAACACCTGCACGGAGACGCCGGAGAAGACCCTGGCGCTGGTAGAGGCGTACCAGCAGGCAACGGGACGGGTGTTGCCGCTCTCCTGGGACTTCTCTCACTTTGCCGTGGTCAAGCATCTCCTCCCAGAGCAGTTCACCAGCCGGCTGCTGCTTTGGCCTGCGCTGGTGCAGCAGGCGCAGCAGTTTCATCTTCGCCCCTTCAACGGCCATCACGTTCAGGTCCCCGTCACGCGCAATGGCAGCGAACCAACGCCAGAGCTGCGTGCGTGGCTTCCCTTTGCCCAGGCGATCCTGCACTGCTGGCTGGAGGGCAACCGGGACAACGGCCGGGAGATCTTCCTCTGTCCAGAGCTTGGTCCTGTAGAGGGAGGGTATGCTCTCTCCACGTTTCCCAACAGTTGGGAAGAGGCGAAGATTCTACGCGGCAAGATCGATCGGCTCTGGACCAGCACGCTGCAGGCCATGAGCGTGCCTCAGGATAGCTCGGCCTGTTGATAGCTGCGCGGAGAACATCCCATCACCTGCGTGAAGACGCGATGAAACTGCGGATAGCTGCCAAAGCCGGCCTCCAACGCCGCTGCCAGCATGGTTTGCCTTTGCCCGGAACCATAGATCTGAAGGAACCGCTTCACTCGCTGGCGGTTACGGAAGCTAACCAGAGTGATACCCATCTGCTGATGAAACAGGCGGCTTAGACGAGCCGCACTGAGGCCGGAGTAGCGAGCCAGATCCTGCAATCCCTCTGAACCATCACCACTCTCCATCATCCGCCAGGCTCGCTCCACGGCAGGATGGAGGTCGCTGGCAGGAGCCTGCGGAGCATGCTGGAAGCTTCGCCACGCCATCGCCAGCACATACGGCAGACCGGGGTTCATCAGCAAGGGATCCCTGCCACAACCGGCTAGCTCGCCCAGCAAAGTGTCCAGCCGCTCAAATTCCTGCCGCGCCAGGCAACGGCAGGTCTCCCCCGCCATGCTGGGCTTGAGCAGCGCACGCGCAGAGCTGTCCGCAGAGAGCCGGGCGATCGCGCGGCGGCGAAACACCGCGATCCACATGCGGAAGTCGGAGGTCTGCTCGAATAGAACGTGCTCCTGCGCAGGAAAGAGCCAAAGCAGGTCTCCGCGCCGAATCTCATAGCGGCGGTTGCCCAGCAAATAGTAACCCCGCCCCCGGGTTACCAGATTCAATTCGAGTTCGGCATGCGTATGCCGACGGTTGGCCGAGGCAAGGTGGGCATACCGCCA
>DAHXNO010000152.1 GCA_027365345.1 Granulicella sp. | reverse complement strand
TGCCGGTTGATCCGAAAAGCATCGATAGTCTGACGACGAAAGAGGAACTCCTGAAGGCTGCCGCGGATTCTTTCGCTTATGCCCACAAGGCGCTCGCGACGATTACTCCGGGGAATGCCTACACCACGATTGAAGGTGCCGGCGGTCTGCACACGCGGTCGGTCCTCGCATCCTTCATCTCTGCTCACGGATACGATCACTATGGGCAGATCGTCGAGTATCTGCGCATGAACGGCATGGTGCCTCCCGGCTCAAAGTGAGCCCCTCCACGATCTCTGCCGATGTTTCGCTGTTCGGCTCCAGAGAGAAGTACTGGACGACAATCTGCCCTCGATTTGCTCAATGAGCAGTCAGGCCTGGAATCGCGAAGTGAGATTCCAGGTTGCCGGGAATGCGAATTTCGCAGGCCTTCGCAGATCTCCCTTGAACAGCGGTCTATTGAAGGCACCATGAAGCCCGCGCTCCCACCCTCGGAGTTGGTCGTGGCCTGCGCGCTGCGTTCGACACTGCCGGAATTTCTCCAGGATGCGGTGCTCCTGCACAAACTGAGAATGATTCTCTGCCGCTACAGGGAGACACAAAACCCCACGCACATCAATATTTCCAGCTTGGGGAGCGCTGCATGAGACAGAGAGAACCTGGCACGGTCCAAAGATAAACATATGTACGCAAATATGATTATCAATGTTTCCATGGGTACAATCGTCGCACGGAAACACGACAAAATGGGGCTGAAGACAAGCCGCCTAGCTGCCGATTTCAAGCTGATTTATCGTGGAACTTCGGGTTAGTAAACGGCGATGGAGAGATTCGTATCGGCGTTGGTCCACGCGGATGAGGTGAAGGTGGCAACGGGAGCGATGTTGCCGTCGCCCTTGGTGGAGAACTTGAGCACCGTAGGGTTCGCTGTGCTGCCACAGCTTGCCGTGGAGACGACGTAGAGGTAACCTTCGTTGTCCAGAGCGATGCCGCCCACACAGCCGAGTCCCGTATTGCTGCCGGTGATGTCACGCAAGGGAGGCGTGTCGCCGGTAGCTCCTGGCTCGAAGATCAGGATGCTGGAGACCCCCGAAGAGTAATTGGTGACGTAGAGGTTGCCCGCCGAGTCGGTGGCCATGCCCTGCGGGGTTCCGAAAGACAGGGTGGTGAGTGTGCCGCTGAGCGTCCGCAACGGAGCCACGTCTCCCGTGGCTCCGGGAGCAAAGACCACGATGGGAGCCGTGGGACTCGGAGCGACTATGGCTGGAGACGCGGTGTCGGCGACATAAAGATTGCCGCTGGAGTCAACCGCCGGAGCGTAAGGAAACACAAGGGTGTCAAGATCTGCCGCCTGAGTGCCGAGGGGCAGAAAGATGGATGGGGCGGTCGAGCCGTTGGCGGAGGAACTGAAGCCGGCGACTCCGAAACCGGCGCCGGCGACGTAGATATCGCCAGCCTGGTCCACGGCAAGGCCGTTGATTCCGGTGATCGTGGTGGTGGAGTTGAAGGGGATGGAGCGGATGGGCTGCGCGTTGTTCGAGGAATCGACGGGAAATTCCACGATGGAGCTTCCACTGGAGCCTTCGGTGGCGCCGGTATAGATGTCGCCGTCGCCATCGACGGCGAGGTAAGCCAGGGAGGTTACGTTCAGATTGGCGATGGTAGAGAGCGGGGCGGTGACGCCGGAGGAGGATGTGGAGAACTGGAGGATCTGGCCGGAAGCAGCCGTACTTCCGGAGGCTGCGTTGTTCTGGATCACATAAACACCCACTGAGGGTGCGCCGTGGGTATTGCCGAAGGTTGTGCCGTCGCTGGAGCAGCCGGAGAGGGACGGAAGCAGGCCGGCGAGGAGCAGACAAGCGAGCCGTGGGAGAGGTTTGGAGGTTATGGCGAATCTGGATGCCACTCTCGATCGAACCCCCGGGGATGAGTTTACGGTGGTCCGCGCATCGATGGATACAGATCGCTTCATGCCGCCTCCACGGAGCCTTTCCAACCGGTTCCCAAACGGTCTTCCTATCGCTTTCCGAGGATCCTGGTCTGCCCGCAGCTAGAGGATGGAGATGGCCGCAAAACAGAAGGCTAGGAAAGGGAGGCCGGAGGATTGACTCTCATTCGATTCTCATTGAAGCATACCTTGGGCGGGTGAGGATAAAGAATCTGGAGTAGGCGCGGATCGAGAGGGACGGATCAAGAGGGACAAGAGTGGGTTCGGCGATCTCGTCTGCGATTGGGAGGTTGTGGAAGACAGTGGCAGGAGGGCCGGTTCAGCGGGGAAGCAACTCGGCTGGGGTCTCCGATGCGGAGGGAAGCGTTTCGGACAGCGCCTCGTCTGAGGATTCGCCCAGGCCACCGAAGCGGCGTTCCCGCTGCTGATAGTCGGCGATGGCTTCCAGGAGATGGATGCCTCGGAAGTCCGGCCAGAGGCGGTCGGTGACGAAGATCTCCGCATAGGCGATCTGCCACAGGAGGAAGTTGGAGATACGCTGCTCCCCAGAGGTGCGAATCACCAGATCCGGGTCAGGCATCTGGGCCGTGTACAGGTGGGCGCTGAGCTGAGGCTCGTCGATGCGGTTTTTGATTGCGTCATCCGCGCCCTCGGCCGCCAGCATATCTTCCACAGAGATACCGCGCTGATGCGCTTCAGCCATCAGGTTATGCACCAGGGTGCGAGCGGCATCGACGATCTCGGAACGGGCTCCGTAATTCAGCGCCAGGGTAAGGGTGGTGCCGGTATTCCGTGCTGTCTGCTCGGCGGCCCACTGCATGGTGTCTTGAACCTCTGCGGGAAGCTCGTGGGTGCGGCCGATATAGGCCACGCGGATGTTGTTGTCATTCATCCGCTTGACGTTGGAGACAAGGTACGTGCGCAGCAATTTCATGAGGAAGTTCACCTCATTCCGGGGCCGGCGCAGGTTGTTCTCCAGCGAGAAGGCGTAGAGGGTGAGCCAGGGAAGATCGATGCGGGAGGCGGTCTCCACGACATATTGAACGCACTCGGCGCCTTGTTGGTGGCCCAGAAAGCGCTTGAGGGATCGTTTGCCGGCCCAGCGGCCATTGCCATCCATGATGATGGCTATGTGGTGGGGCATGCGCGCCGGATCAAGCCCGTCATGGACGGTGCGCTCCTCGGGCGTGAGTTCGTGGACCCGGTTGGAACGGTGATAGACGCGGCTGGGATAGGTTTCGCGCACGAGTCTCTCTATAGCTTATGACGATAGCTGAAAACAGAGAAGTAGGGAACTGGCGTAACCAAATCGCCCGGAATGGGAGGATTTTGTGTGCCAACGGTCAGATCCTGTGGTCCGGAGTTCTCGCCGGATCTTCTTCGCTTCGCGATCGAGCGAAGGATGGGGCCTCGTCAGGGCTCTCTTGACCGCGGCGAAGGGAGAGACGCCGCAGCCTCCGTCCCAGGGCAGGGACGAGGGCTGCGGCGTTGGAGAGGCGCAGAGGTGCCGGCGGTTCTACCGGCCTGAAGATTGTGGTCAGGCCAAACGCCGGTTATGGCTCTGGGAGAGCTCGCGTACGTGATTGAGGAAGATCGCCTTCTGGGTCGGGGTAAGGTGAGGAGCGTATTTGGCGATCTCGGCGAGAAAGGGATCGTTGAGTAGAACGGCGGTCTCGTCGCGGTGCCGCGTGGGAGCATCCCGCAGCAGAGCGGAGATATCCACCTGCAGGGCGCGAGCCAGGCGATCGAGCGAAGAGAGCGTGGGCATGGCCTTGCCATTCTCGATCTTGGAGATGTAGGTTCGTGGAACGCACATGCGAGCGGCGAGTTGGCGCTGGGAAAGATTGCGCACATGCCGCAGATCGCGCACGGCGGCGGCAACCTGCGGGCCTGCTTCCGGGACCTCGGAAGGTGACTCGATCACCAGCGCGATGGAAGGCTGAACTTTTGGGGGGTCGGGCAACAGGGACTTCTTGCACCGCCGGCAGGTGTCAGAAGCGGTGCGGAACTGCACCAGTTTGCAGGCATCGCAGCGAACAACCTCGCGCGCGGCCGGTGGAACCCCTTGAGCGGACGCTACCAACTCCGGGTCTGAAACGGCCTGGGGTTGAGCCTCCTGAGCCTCCAATGCGCGCATTGCGCGTACAGGCGCTATAAGAGTTGCCATAAGATGTATGTTGCGGACGGCTGCCAGAGCGGGCTACCGACCGCTTGCGTCCGATAACGAAAACAAGCGATGTGCTTAGAGTGACATCGGGTACCGAGAGAGTCAAGGAGTATTCCCGGAGATTCCACCAGAAAGATCGCGGAAAGTGGCATGGGAACCAAAGTAGTACATGGTTTCTGGAAAAGGCAGCTCGAGGTCGGCGGGTTGGAGCATACCCCTGACTCGCAATGGACCAGACCGCAGAAGGAGCCAGGAGATGCAAATGAGCGATGGATGCAGCGCCATCAAGGCAGAGGCGTTGTTAAGGGAGTGGACGGAAAGCGCATCGCTGGTCAAGCACGGACTTGCGGTAGCGCGTTGCACGGAGAGCTATGGCTTTCGCGAGGCTGCGCGCCGCGGGATGAGCGCTGACGAGGCGTCGCGGCTGGCAGAGCTCTATCGCTGTGCCGGGCTGTTGCACGACTTCGATTATCAGCGCCACCCCACGCCGGAGGAGCATCCCTTTGTCGGCGTGAAGTTTCTGCGCGAGCAGGGTTGGCCAGAGCAGATGCTGCACGCCATTCTGGCGCACGCAGAGTACTCCGGCGTGCCCCCAGAGACGCATCTGGACAAGGCGCTGTTCGCCAGCGATGAGCTTGCGGGCTTTCTCACCGCGTGCACCCTGGTCAAGCCGAGCCGGTCGATTGCCGATGTGGAGGTGGCCGGCGTGATGAAGAAGATGAAGGACAAGGCGTTTGCCCGTGCGGTGAAGCGCGAAGATATTCTCCGCGGGGCGGATCTGCTGGAGATTCCTTTGCAGGAGCATATCAGCAACTGCCTGCGCGCCATGCAGGAGCACGCGCAGGAGCTGGGGCTGTAGCCGTGACTCTATCGGCAGGCAAGGCATTGCCGTAGCCGGCCGCGCAGGATGGCGAATCATGCCTCGCGCGGGCCCGCGAGGAGTCGCCAACCACAGAGTGACGGGATCCGAGACGGGCGATCCTTGCGGTTGCTTGCTGGGAGGCTTGTAAGGCTTCATCCGGAGCGGAGCGCCGCAGAAGAGATGCGGAGGACGCCCGCCGCGGCCAAGGCGGCGTTGATGGCCTGGATGGAGCCGGGAAGATCCACGGCGCGCGTCAGGTCCTCGATCACGATGGATTGGAACCCGAGCTGAGCGGCGGCCACAGCAGAGAAGCCTACGCAGAAGTCGTAGGCGAGTCCGGAGAAGAACAGGCGGGTAATTCCGCGTTCGCGCAGGTAGCCAGCCAGGCCAGTAGGAGTCTGGCGGTCATTCTCCATGAAGGCGGAGTAGCTGTCGATCTGCTTGCGAAAGCCCTTGCGCAGGATCAGTTCGGCGTGAGGGATGGTGAGCCCATGATGGAGTTCGGCGCCGGCTGTGCCTTGGATGCAGTGGTCTGGCCAGAGCTCCTGGATTCCGTACGGCAGGTGAAGGATCGAACGTCCCTCAGGGGTAGACACCAGAGTCCCCCGCGGGGCGGATTCGCCGGCGTGGGCGCCGGCGAAGGAGATGTGGCCGCGCGGGTGCCAGTCCTGCGTAAGAATCACGTGCTCGAAGCGGGCGGAGGCGGCGTTGATGCCGGGGAGGATGGTGTCGCCTCCGTTCACGGCCAGGGCTCCGCCCGGGAGGAAGTCCCTCTGCATGTCGATGACCAGCAGGGCGTCAGTCGAGGTGGGGGACCAGAATGTCATGCTTTCAAGCGTACTATCTTGTGCAAGGGCGGGTGTAGGCTTGTTCTCCAGGCAGCAGAACATTGGAGATCGAGCCGGGGATCAGCAGATCCAGCGATCGGAACAGCCGGCAGGCGCCCATGGTGTATGCCGCAAGAGGACGTTCGAATCCAGAGGAAGGCGATGGAAGAGGAAGAAGATGTTACCCATGAAGGGCAAGGTTCTGATTTGGTGAAGATCATTGAATCTCCGCGAGACGCATGGCAGAGTTTGCCCAAGGTGATAGAACCTGAGGTGAAGTCGGAGTATCTCCGCGCACTGATTGCGGCTGGATTCAGGAATATCGATGCGGTGGGATTCGTCTCCCGGCAGGTTGTGCCCCAGATGGCCGACTCCGAACTGGTGCTGGAGTTTCTGGACGCCCCGCCAGAGGTGGAGATGATCGGGCTGGTGGCCAATGTGAGAGGCGCAGAGCGGGCGATGCAGAGTGGCCGGGTGACGACCCTGGCGTTTCCATACTCCATCTCGCCGCAGTTTCTGGAGCGTAACCAGCGGCAGACGCTGGAGGAGGCTCTGGACGAACTGGAGAAGATCGGGGAGCTGGCTTACAAGCATGGGCAAGACATGCTGGCCTATGTCGCGATGGCGTTCGGAAATCCATTTGGGGATGCCTGGGACGTCGACGAGGTGGTGAGCGCGGTGGATCTGCTGGTGGATCTGGGAGTAGCGCAGGTTTCGCTCTGCGACACCACGGGGATGGCCTCCGCGGAGCTGGTAAGGGATGTGGTGCGGCTGGTGCTGGACGTGCATGATGGGCTGGAGGTGGGCGTCCGTCTGCGAGCGCAGCCGGATCAAGCAGCAGCAAAGGTGCAAGCTGCCTATGAGGCCGGGTGCAGGCGGTTTGACGCGACGATGGGAGGCGTGGGGAGATGCGTCTATGCTCAGGACATGGGGGTAGCAAACCTGGCCACAGAGACGCTGCTGGCCGTGCTGCGGAAGTTGGACGCAGAGATTCCGGAGATCGAGCCTTTGCAGCCGCTTGTCGGCGTCAGCCTGGAACTGGAACGGCGCTACGGATCTCTGCGGTAGCCGCGTAGACGCGCGACAGGAGCGGGGCAGGCAGGCAGGCAAGCCTTTCTTTTAGACTGATGGGATGATCAATTTTGGGAGTTCCACCTTCGAAGAGGTGGCCGCGAAGGGTTACGCCGAGGCCCCGATACGGGTGCGATATGCGGAGACCGACCAGATGGGCGTGGTGTATCACGCCAACTACCTGGTGTGGTTTGAGGTGGGACGGGTGGAGTTCATTCGCCAGTTAGGGATGAACTACAGGGATATGGAGAGGGAGGATGGAACGCTGATCGCCGTAGCGGAGGTGACGGCGCGTTACAAGGCTCCGGCGCGATATGACGATGAACTGATTGTGCGGACCTCGCTGGCCGCAGTCAGGGACTCGATTGTGCGGTTCCGGTACGTGGTCCTGCGCCCTGCTGATCAGACCGTTCTGTGCGAGGGAGAGACGGTGCACTTTGTGGTGGGCAGGGACATGAAGCGGCGCTCGCTGCCAGCCAGGTATGCCGAGTGCTTCCGGGCCGTCATCCATCGGCCTGATCAACAGGCTTAAGCAGCATCTTCTCAGGAGCGAGGCTTGCGGGCCAGATCCCAGGCCTTGGCGTACTTCCAACTGGAGTAACCGGCGTGATACAGGTGCTGGAGCAGGCCCTCGCGTCCATCCAGGATGCCCAGGCGGAAGATATAGTTCCACTTGAAGGCGAGCGCCGGGATGAAGAGCACATGGGCCAGAAAGGCGAAAATGCCGGTAGGCGCTCGCCCTTTCTCCACCAGCATCTGAGCGCCAAGGGAACTATAGCGGTCCATGTGCTCAATGTAGGATTCAAGCGTCGGATAGGCATGGTGGATCAGGTCAAACTGGAGCGTGGCGGTCTTGCCGTGAGGGCGTATAGTCTCATGGACCAGGCGCTGCTCGAATTCTAGTGGGTGGGGTGCGCCACGCCGGAAGAGGCGGAGCTTGGCGTCCGGATAGAAGCCGCCGTGCCGGATCCAGCGGCCGAGGAAGAAGTTGCGCCGCTTCAGGTAGAAGGCGTCCACCGAGGGCTCGGAAGATAGTATCTGGCGGATCTCCTGCTGGAGGTTCGTGGAGAGCTCTTCATCGGCATCGAGGCTCAGAACCCACTCGCTGGTGCATTGCGCGATAGCGAAGTTTTTTTGCGCGGCGAAGCCGGGCCAGGGACGCTCCAGCACGGTGGCGTTTGCTCGGCGAGCGATCTCGACGGTGCCGTCGGTCGAACCAGAGTCCACCACGATGATCTGATCGGCCCATGCAACGCTGGCCAGCGTGCGCGCCAGATTGTCTTCTTCGTTCCGGGTGACGATAGCGACGGAGAGCAGTGGCATTGTGGACGGGCTTTGGCTGTCAGGAAGACGTTCCGTTCCGTCCTGCTTCCATCAACCTTTGCGAACGGAGTGATTTCAGTGCAAGTGTATCGCAGCGCTTCGGACTTCTTTTGCCTTTTCCTCAAGGAATCCAGCTCCAAAGGCGCGCTGCGGGTGCTGATTCAGACGGAGGAGTCTTTAGGTCAGGGTGAGGTCCGGATCCTGGAGTTGCTCGCGAAGCAGACGCTGGGTGAGCCGGTGCAACTCTTCGCCGGACTTGGGCAGCGTGAAGGCGTGCGCCGCAGGATTCCACTCCAGTTTGTAGGAGGTAGACAGCGCGGAGATCCAGATCTGCCGCACGGGAGTGTTGGGGGTAAAGACGAATCTGGCCCCATCCTCGAAGAGGACGTTGAGCACGCCACTCTTTTCGTCGGTTTCAAAGCCGCCCTTCTCTTCGGTGCGGAAGAGGGCCTGCTTCAGGGATTCCAGCGCCTTGTCCGACTCTTGGCGGAAGGTGGTCTCGTCGATCATGCTCTTCCTAGTGTAACGGTTGGCCGGATCCGCTGTCGTGCGGGTTGAAGCACGGAGTGGGGTTGGCCAGGGACTCAAAATGCAACGCCGTGCTGGAGAAGGAGAGGGTTTGGCAGGTGAAGGTGCGAAGGTGCAGGTCCGCGAAGATCCTGGAACGTGCGATCGGGTTGTCCGGTTCGGTTTGTGGTTCGTAACCGGTGGCGGTCACCAGAATAAAGCGGCGCCGGGGATCAGCCGCATCCGCCTGGATCCAGCGCTGGGTCACCTGGCAAGGATGCTGACGGGTTGGGTCGCAGGAGCGCCGGCTGGAGGTGAAGCCGGCGATGATGACGGCGTGACCGGCAAAGATCTGAAGGCGGACCTCGGTCTCCTTAAAGTCCCGGTTGGGGCCGTTGGCGGTCGTGTGGAAGACTGCTGTGTAGCGGAGCGAATTGAGCAGCGAGCGCTCCGCACGCAGGAACTTCCCAGGTGTGGTGGCGGGGTTGTCAAAGTTGGTTGGATAGGTAAGGGTCGCGATCCGGCGCCACGGAG
>DAHXNO010000144.1 GCA_027365345.1 Granulicella sp. | reverse complement strand
GGGGGCCGAAGCAGATTGCGGTTTGCATGTGGGCGCTTGATGCGGAGGAGTGGCGCGTGGAGAGCCGTTCTGGTTAGGTTGCCTTGTGGAGCGAGCGATCCGGGATGGAAGGCGGGAAGCGGCGGTGCGCAGGCGAGTTTTCGAGGGCTGGTTCTTCATCGCCGGGATTCCGGCGAGCCGATTCCGAGGCGCTGGTCGCGTCTGTTTGTATAATTCCTTTGCTCTGCACTGCGCGAGAGCAAAGGGAGTGAATGGAATGACGATTTCGTTTCGGAGGACCGTTATTGCGACCGCCGTCTGCATCCTTGGAACGCTGGTTGCACCGGGGCAACAGACCCGGCCGCCTATCACCGGCATCTCCCACATGTGCGTTTATGCAAGCGATGCTGCTGCGACGGACCATTTTTATGGCCACGATCTGGGAGCGACCAAAGGCCCCGATCCCCAGGATCCGCAGGGCACGCGCTACTACTTCAGCCCGACGCAGTTTATTGAGGTGCTGCCGTTACCTGCCGATCACACGATGAGCAGAATGGCTTGCGTTGCCTACAGCACCACCGATGCGAGCGGGCTGAGACGGTATCTTCTGGGAAAGGGAGTCGCCCATGTTGGCGAGCTGCGCACCGGGAGCGACCGAAGCCGCTGGTTCGATACACAGGATCCGGAGGGCAACCGGATTGAGTTTTTTCAAGCCGGGCGGCTGACGGTGATACCGGCCAGTGCACGGCCAATCGGTACACGCATCATTCATGTGGGCTATATGGTGCACAGCCGGAGCGCCGAGGACGGCTTCTATCGGGCGGTTCTCGGCTTCCGGCCGTACTGGTATGGCGCCATGCAGCCGGACAAGGTGGATTGGGTCTCTCAACAGGTTCCGAATGGCCATGACTGGCTGGAGTACATGCTGGTTGGAGATGGCTCCGATACGCCGCTGGCGCATATCGATCAGCGGACCCTGGGCGTTCTCGACCACTTTTCGATAGGCGTTCCTAATATGGAGCAGGCGGTAACGACGTTGATTCGGGGGGAGCGTTTGAGCCCGAGGCACGATGGTCCTCAGATGGGCAAAGATGGCAAGTGGCAGGCCAATCTCTATAGCCCGGATGACACGCGCGTGGAGTTGATGGAGTTTCAGCCGGTCAGCAAGCCTTGCTGTTCGCCGTTTACCGCAGCCAGCCCTACCCACTGATGGGATTTGTGCCGAAGGGATGGCCCGTAGATGTTCCGTTAATTGGCACGGTTTCCATGCCGCTTTGATGGGCCAGCACGGGCTCTTCCGGCTTTGGCTGCCGGGGATCCCTTTGGCCCGGCACGGAGCGAAGGCGAGGGATGAAATGGATGGCAGCCGGGTCTATTCGGCTACCCCACTGCTGATTTGGGAGCAGTCCATGCTTAGAACTCCGTTGCTGTTGAAGACCAGTCCATAGAAGCGCGCGACGCTACCCACGGTGATGGGGCTGGTGCTGAGCATCTGGGTGTTGCTGTCGGTGTAGACCACAATTGTGGTTGGATTGCTGGTCCTGGTGGTTTGGCCGGGCTGCACAGCGAGGTTTGCGAAGAGATCGTAGGGCGCCAGGGTGATGGTGTAGGTTGTGAAGTTTCCTTCGCTGCCGGTGGCACTGACGGTGGCATCGATGGTTTGCGGAACCAGGGTGATGGTGGTTGCGGGGAGGTAGGTTGGTGGTGGCGCTATTTCAGTGGAATGCGAGCTATCGAATGTAGTCTGTCCGGGCACGATGTTGGATTCGTCGAAGCTGGCGGAGAACGGAAGGCTGGAGATATTAGTGAACTGGCCGCTGACCTGGAAGGTTGTGCCAAGAATGGTGAACGGAACGGCGCCCGGGAGGATCACCTGTCCTTGCTGTTCATCCGAGAAGGCATTAAGGAGGGGAGTGGCATTGCTGAGGAAAATTATGGGCCCTCGGGCCACGGTCAGGTCGTCTGTCTCCAGGTCGTACGCGGAGATCCGCTGAGCCAGCAGTGACCCTCCGGGTTGAATGGCGGCATCCATACCAACGGCCATGCCGACTTTGAGTTGAGAGATATTCTGAATTCCCTGGAAGACGGTGCTACTGTTCGACGCTACCTGCCATAGCGGTCCGGTGAACGGGGTTGGATTGCAGGGCGCGCCGTCAGTCGAGGAGGTACATGCGGCGCCATCGACAAGGGAGTTGACGGTGAATGAGTTGTCCGCTGCATTGACGGATGCGACGATGCCTTCCAGCCCAGGCTCCAGGCCGTTCTGCGAGTTTGTGGGCGTGGACGAGAGCGTGAGCGTTGAGAGATTGAAGGTGGGCGTGATCGAGAACTGGTTGTTGGTGGATGACGGGGTGCAGCCGGGAAAAGTCGCAGAGTTTGAGACCTGGAGATCGAGGTCGAGCAGCGCGTTGGCTCCCCCAAGAGTGAGCGGGGCAGGCAGGTTTACGGTTGCCGACATCCCGGAACCGAAAACGGCCCAGCTGCTCATCAAGACGTCGTATGAAGGGGCTGGGCTGAGGGCCACGCAGGTGAAATATGGCGCACTATAGGTGGCTGTGGCAGAGACATAGTTGCCCTGGGGGACGCTCACGGAAAGAAGGGGTTCTGAGGTTCCGTTGAGGTGGATGAATTCCTCGTGCAGCGGGGCGGAGATTAGACTGACGGTGGCTCCCTTGTCGCTGGTGAGGGTAAGGCTGTCAAGAGTCAACAGGTATTGAGATAGCTGATCGTTGGCGGTGGAGGACACCACAATCGTCACGGAGGCATTTTCGGTGCTTGCAGGAGGGGATGCGCCGGGTGAATTGCTTCCGCAGCCTGAGCACAAGAGCAAAAGAGGCGTGGCTCCGGCGATGAGCCGCAACATTGAAGATGAACAAGACTCTCTGAGCGCAGCACGAAGCAAGGGAGCGTCCTCCGGCAGGTGGATTTTCGCGGTACTTCAGCGTGAGATTGCAGGTGCAGCCGATTGTAGCCCTTTTTGAAACTATTGTTGAGTTTGGTCAGGGTGTGGTTCCGGTCTCGCTCTCTATTCATGCCGCGGTCCCGAGTCGGAATGCTCCGTTGCTTGTCTGTGCTATAGTTCTGCGTGGCGCAGTGGTTGGACCACTCAGGAGCGTTGTTGAGCTGCCGTGATGCTATGTCGTGCGCTGTGAGGAGAGGCTCCGATGCGTCTGTATGGTGAGGGGAGGCTGGGCGTGGCCGCGTGGTCTAACCGGATACTGTTGTTGGCGATGCTGCTGGTCTGCGCGGTTGCCCTGCGCGCCGACGATGTTCCCCCGGCAAGTCCGTAGGGAGAATTAGACCGTTACTGGAATGGGATCTCCCGCGCGGATATCGCGCGGCGGGAGGAGGCGATGGCGAAGATCAAGAGCCGAGCGCAGGCGGAGGAGAGGAGAGTCCGGGTGCGGATTGCGGTTCCGCACCTTATCGGCGGGCTGCCGGGCGGATTGCATGGTGGCCTTCCGGGCAGGCGCACGCCGCTGGATGCGCGGGTGGTCGGAACCGTGGCGGAGCAGGGGTTCCATGTGGAGCGGGTGATCTATGACAGCCTGCCCGGGTTCCATGTTACCGCCGACCTTTACCTGCCGAACCATTCATCCGGCGGGCCGGACGGGCGCGTTCCGGCGGTGATCTGGACGCCGGGGCATAGTCCTTCCGGCAAGCTGGATGCGCCTGGTACTTTGCGTCGAATATGGCGTGGCAGGGCGTTGCTGTGCGCTCCTACGACCCCACCGGCGAGGGTGAGCGGCTGCAGTACCTGGATCCGAAGACGGGTAAGTCGCTGGCCAGCCGGCCTACGGGGGGAGCATAGCGAGGCCAGCTCGCAGATGATGCTGGGATGGCAGCACATCGCGAGGTAGTTTATTTGGGATGCGATGCGCGGGATCGATTATCTGCAGAGCCAGCAGGAGATCGATGGCAACCGGATCGGGGCTGTGGAATGTTCTGGCGGCGGGAAGGTGACGGCGGATCCTGCGGATTCTGGCTCGGCAGATTGATGCTGGGCTGCCGATTGTGGTGCTGGAACCCCCTTGCGCGAGCGTGTTTCGTGATGAGCTGGGCAATTTCTTTCCCAGAGATGAGCGTGCGGCGCGGCTGCGCGACCAGACCTTTCTGCTGAGTGAGTTTCTGCTGCAGAGGGCTCCGCAGTATCAACCTCCGGAGTTGGCGGGAAAGAAGCTGATTGTTCAGGGACACTGCCACCACAAGTCGCTGTTCAGCATGAAGGCCGAGATGGAGCTGTTGCGGCGGACGGGCGCGGAGGTTACGTTGCTGGACTCAGGCTGCTGTGGCATGGCCGGCCCCTTCGGGTTTGAGCGGGAGAAGTACGAGATATCGCAGAAGCTGGCCAACCGCGTTCTGCTGCCCGCGGTCCGCGAGGCCTCTGCGGAGACGCTGCTGCTGGCCGATGGATTCAGTTGCCGGGAGCAGGTTGCGCAGAACTCGACGCGAAGGGCGGTGCATCTGGCGGAGGTTCTGGAGACGGGGGAGGCTGCAAAGAGGCAGAAGAGTGAGTGAGGTTGCGGGGCGAGGAGGCTTGCAGGGCCGGTGCTGATGGTTGCGGAGGCTGGATGCCGGGGTAGTTGAATTGCAGCCGGTGGGGAGAATGGGGTGAGGGGCTTGACGCCGGTGGGCTTGCATTCCTGTGTTGGCGTGGTTGCTTTGCCGTGCGAAAGAGGTTGCGAGGCGGAGAGGATGCGCTTGTATGGCCGTGGTGCCGGGACAGAAAGGGTGGGGCCTGACCGGGTACAATAAAGGAGATGTTTCATCCGGACAAAATCTCGGTGATTGGCGGCGTGCTGGGCCTGGCGGGAGTGCTGGTGTGGAGGATACGCGAGGGCCGCACGGCTGTGACGTTGAAGAAGATCGTGATTCCCCCACTGGGCATGGCCACGGGATTTTCCATGTTTCTGGTTCCCCAGTTTCGTTTCCCGTGGATCTGGGGCGTGGTTGCGTTCCTGATCGGCGCGGTTGCTCTGGCGTATCCGTTGCTGCGCACCTCGCGGCTGGTGGTGCAGGGAGAGAACATTATGATGCAGCGCTCGACGGCCTTCTTTACGGTGATTCTGGTGCTGGCCGCGGTGCGCATCCTGGCTCACGGCTACTTTGATCAACTGTTGAGCGTGGAGCAGTCTGGCGCTTTGTTCTTTGTGCTGGCCTTTGGGATGATCCTGCGCTGGCGCTTGAATATGGTGATGGAGTACCGCAGACTGACGTCCGGCAACGGAGCGCCGGTGTTGGAAGAGTCTTTGCATAGCTAAACTTGCGAGCTTGCGCTGGTGGATCTGCGAGCTGGAATGGCTGAGAGGCGCAAGCGTCTGATATGGGATCTGCACGCAAGACCCATTGCATGCCACAGATTCTTCGAGTCTGGAAGTAGACAGATTCTTCGAATCTCGAAACCAACGGATTCCTGGAATCTGGAAGCCAACGGATTCTTCGAATCTCCTAGCCTACAGATTCTTTGAGTCTGGATGAATGGAGAGAGCATGCTGCGGTGGGTGGAGCGAGTACTGGCTGAGATTGGGTTGTTGGTGGTGGTAGGGGTGCTGGGAATTGCGCTGACTTATGAGACGGTTCCGACGCACAATACGAAGTTGACCCACTTCGATACGATCATCGTGCTGGGTTGCCCTGCGCAGCTTGATGGGCAGCCGTCCGCGGAGGAGCGTACGCGGGTGAGCGAGGGAGTGAAGGAGTTCAAGGCGGGACGGGCAGGACACATGATCTTTACCGGAGGCCCCACGGAGAACAACTTTGTTGAGGGCCAGGTGATGGCCGATCTGGCGGAGAAGATGGGCGTGCCGGCGGCGGATGTGGTGGTGGAAGACAAGGCGAATGACACCATTCAGAACATCTACTTCAGCTATAAGCTGATGCAACAACATGGCTGGAACAGCGCCGAGATCATCAGTTCCAGCTACCATCTGCCGCGGGCGGGTCTGATCCTGGAGCATTACAAGTTTGCGTGGAGGGAGAAGGCCGCTCCCTTGCCGCGGCCTTACGGCTTGAAGGCGCTGATTTTGACCTATGAGACGGAGATCTTGTATACCACCGAGTTGCGCTGGCTGGGCTTCCCGCCCTCGCCTTACCTACCCTGAGATTTCTTGTGGGTGATTGGTGCTGAGGCGGAAAGAGCCGCGGGTGTTTTCCCAACGCCGACGGCTCTGCGCAGCTTCCTGGAGTTGTATGGAGCGGCCCTGGTTTGCAACGGCTCCGGCCGCATCGTTCGGAAGATGCGATCCCAGGCGTCGTCCTTTACGCGGCTGTATGGAAGCGATTAGGATGCGGGATGCCGGGTTCCGCGGTGCGCCGCCGTTAGCTGGACTGAGCGTGGCGCGCGGAGATGGAGATTGAATGTCCCTGACCTTGAATGGAGCGCAGCACGATGTTCTGAGCGGGGAGCGGCTGATCGACCTTTTCCATCGGGTGGGGGGCAGGGACGCGGAGATCCCGCAGGTGTGTTATCACCGGCAACTGGGAGCGATCCAGACCTGTGACACCTGCATGGTGGAGGTGGATGGGCGGCTGGTGCGGGCCTGCGCCACGGAGGCTGCCGATGGGATGAACGTGCTGACCCGGTCGGAGCGGGCGCTTGCGGCGCAGCGCGAGGCCTTTGACCGTATCCTGGGCAACCACATGCTGTACTGCACGGTGTGCGACAACAACAACGGCAACTGTACGGTGCATAATACGACTCGGCTTCTGCAGGTGGAGCACCAGAAGATCCCTTACCAGCCAAAGCCTTCTGTTCAGGACCTGTCCAATCCCTTCTATCGGTATGATCCGGACCAGTGCATCTTGTGCGGGCGCTGCGTGGAGGCTTGCCAGAATCTGCAGGTGAATGAGACGTTGAGCATCCGCTGGGAGGACGAGCATCCGCGCGTGCTGTGGGATGGCGGAGCGGCGATTGGGGAGTCCAGTTGCGTTTCCTGCGGCCACTGCGTTTCGGTGTGCCCCTGCAATGCGTTGATGGAGAGATCGATGCTGGGCGAGGCCGGCTACTTCACCCGGCTGCCGGGCGCAGCCGTGGAGAAGATGATTGACGTGGTGAAGGGGATTGAGCCGGAGCTGGGCTACGGAGCGATCCTTCAACTCTCTGAGATCGAGTCTGCTATGCGCGAGCAGCGCATCCGGCGCACCAAGACGGTGTGCACTTACTGCGGCGTGGGATGCAGCTTTGACGTCTGGACCGGCACGGGAAGCAAGGCGCGCCAGATTCTGAAGATCGAGCCGGCTCTGGGAGCGGCGAACGGCGTGAGCACCTGCATCAAGGGTAAGTTTGGGTGGGGCTATGTCAACAGTCCGGATCGACTGACCACGCCGTTGATACGGGAGGAGGGAAGATTTCGTCCGGCATTGTGGGAGGAGGCGCTCAGCCTGGTGGCGCGCCGATTTTCTGAGATCAAGGCGGCCAACGGTCCAGACGCGCTGGCGTTTATCTCTTCTTCCAAGTGCACCAATGAAGAGAGCTACCTGATGCAGAAGCTGGCCCGGGCGGTGATCGGCACCAACAACATGGACAACTGCTCGCGCTACTGCCAGGCTCCGGCGACTATGGGTCTGTGGCGAACCGTGGGCTATGGCGGCGACTCGGGGTCAATTACAGACATTGAGCAGGCGGAACTGGTGTTGATCATCGGCAGCAATACGGCGGAGAGCCATCCGGTGCTGGCCACGCGGGTGAAGCGCGCCCACAAGCTGCGCGGCCAGAGATTGATCGTCGCCGATCTGCGCGAGCATGAGATGGCGCAGCGCGCGGATCTGTTCCTGCATCCCCGTCCCGGCACGGACCTGATCTGGCTCTCCGCCGTGACGCGCTACATTCTGGACAACGGCCTGGCCGACCGCAGCTTTCTAGAGACGTGGGTGAACGGTGCGGAGGCTTATCGGCAGAGCCTGGAGCCCTTCACCATGGAGATGGCCAGCCAGCGCTGCGGCATTCCGGTGGAGACGCTGACCAAGGCCGCGCAGATGATTGCGGAGGCCAAGGGCGTGTGCATTCTGTGGGCCATGGGCGTCACGCAGCACACGATGGGGTCGGATACCTCCACGGCGATCTCTAACCTGCTGCTGGCCACGGGAAACTACATGCGGCCGGGGACGGGCGCTTATCCTCTGCGCGGCCACAACAACGTGCAGGGGGCCAGCGATCACGGGGCGATGCCGAACTTTTTCCCCGGCTATCAGCGGGTGGACGACACGGAGATCCGGACGCGGTTTGAGCAGGCCTGGGGCGTCTCTCTACCGGCCCAGCCCGGCCTGGACAACCACATGATGATCGAGGCTGTGCACGACGGCCGGCTGAAGGCGATGTACCTGTTCGGTGAGGAGATGAGCCTGGTGGACTCCAATGCGAACTACGTGCAGAGTGCGCTGGCCGGGTTGGAGTTCTTTGTGGTGCAGGAGATCTTCTTCACCGAGACCTGCCGCTTTGCGGATGTGATTCTGCCCGCCTGCACCAGTATGGAGAAGGAGGGAACCTTCACCAGCACGGAGCGGCGCATCCAGCGCCTTTATCAGGTGATGGAGCCACTCGGGGAGAGCCGTCCGGACTGGAAGATCATCCAGGAGGTGGCGAACCGTCTGGGCGCAGGCTGGGCGTATGAGCATCCGGGCGAGATCTATGCGGAGATCGCCTCGCTGACGCCGTTGATGGCCGGGGTAACCTACGATCGCCTGGAGGGCTATAAGACGTTGCAGTGGCCAGTGGCGGAGGACGGCAGCGATCAGCCGCTACTCTATACGCAGGGATTTCACTTCCCGGACGGCAAGGCGCGGTTCTTCCCTGTGCCCTGGACGGAGCCCTCAGAGCCGACGGATGAGGAGTTTGATCTGCACCTGAACAACGGTCGGCTGCTGGAGCACTTCCATGAAGGCAATATGACCTACCGGACGGAGGGGATCCGCGAGAAGACGCCGTGTACCTTTATCGAGATCTCTGCGGAGCTGGCGCAGGATCGCGGGGTGCAGACGGGAAGCTGGATTGAACTCAGCTCGCGCTATGGACGGGTAAAGGCGCAGGCGTTGGTCACGTCGCGGGTACGGGGCAACGAGCTTTATATGCCGATGAACTCCAGTGAGGCGCCGGTAAACCGTTTGACCAGCAGCTATACAGACCGGGCGACGCACACGCCAGCGTATAAGGAGACCTCTGTACGGATGCGGGTGCTGGAGCAGCAGGGTGAGAACCCGCTGCCGCGCAGCAACTCGCGCTGGGGAACTCCAACGCCACAACGAGGCGTGGAGGTGGAGCGGAAGTGGCGGCGAGCCGACTATCGCGAGCCCGGCGCAGGAGCCGGCACAGGAGCCGGGGCAGAGGCTGGCTTTGGAAGCCGCGTCGGCGCCGGAACGAATCTGGTGCAGATCAAGACGCAGCCGACCGGCTGAGGATTCTGGAGAAGAGCAGAGGAGGACTACGATGGCGCAACCCATTCCTTTGGAGGCAGGGACGCAGGATGCCCGCGCAGCGCTGCGCCAGCGGCTGGAAGAGGCTCCGGTGGAGTACGCGGAGGCTCTGCTGGACTCCTATGAGCTGTTGCAGCAGATGCATGAGCAGGGCGTCTTTGAGTTGCTGCGTGGAGCGCTGGGGGCTAAGGACAAGATGGTGGAGGCGGTAGCGGATGCGGCCAGCAGCGGCGAGGCGGTGCGCGCGATGCGCAACGGCATCATCCTTGCCCGGATGCTGGGGGCGATTCAGCCGGAGGTTTTGCACAGTATGGCGAACGCGGTGGGAGAGACGCTGCGTGGCTGCGACAAGGAGATCGAGGAACCGCCCGGGCTGTTGGCGCTGCTGAGCCGGTTCCGGCGCAAGGAGCTTCGCCGCAGCTTGGCGCTGCTGAGCCGTTTTCTGGAGAAGCTGGGAGAACGGATGCCGGCGCGGTGAAAGGACGAGCACGGCGGCTGAGAGCCTGGCTATGGAGGGAGTTGGGGATGGAGTTGGCGAGGGCGCTGGCGGCGTCTTTGCGTTGTGTGCGGATGCCAAGGATGGATAGGTGGGCGAAGTTGTCCATTCTGACGGCTGCCGGCGCTGACGCCGCCGGCTGGTGGGGAGGAGTTGGCTTGCCGCAGGGGACGCGGTGAGGCTTGCGTATGCTATAGTTCAGCGTGGCGCAGTGGTTAGACCACTGAGAGGCCCTGTTCCGGCGGGATGATTCCGAGCCGTGCGCTGCACGGAGTGGGGCCAGGCGACGGCGCAAGGGAACGACGCCAGGGAGTTCAGCGGCCGGCTGCGGCACCGGCTTGCAATCACCCTTCTCACTGCGCAACAAGGAGAAGCTCCAATGCGTCTGCAGGGCGAGAGGAGACCGCGCATGGCTGCGCGGTCTATGCTGATTCTTCTGCTTCCGGTGCTGCTGGTCTGCGCGCTTGGGCTGCGCGCCGATGATGTACCCGCGGCCAGCTCTCAGGGACAACTGGATCGCTACTGGAATCATCTTGCCTGCGTCGATTTGACGCGACGCGCGAAGGCTGTGGCGCGCATCCAGAGCCGAGCTGAGGCGGAGCAGCGGAAGGCCTGGACACGCTCCACCGTTCTGCGCCTGATCGGCGGCTTGCCCAGCAGACGCACGCCGCTGCATGCACGGGTGGTGGGGACGGTTCCGGAGCAGGGCTTTCATGTGGAGCGCGTGATCTACGACAGCCTTCCCGGATTCCACGTGACCGCCAACCTGTATCTGCCCGACAAGGCTGGAGCGCGCTTTCCCGCGGTGATCTGGACGCCGGGCCACAGTCCGTACGGCAAGCTGGACGCCTGGTACTTCGCCTCCAACATGGCGCGCCTGGGCGTGGCGGTGCTCTCCTACGACCCCATTGGCGAGGGCGAACGCATGCAGTACCTGGATCCCGCGACGGGCAAGTCGCTGGCGAGCCGGCCCACCGGAGAGCACAGCGAAGCCAGTTCACAGATGATGCTGGGGGGACGGCATATTGCGCGCTACTTTGTCTGGGATGCGATGCGCGGCATCGACTATCTGGCCGGCCGGCCGGATATTGACGCCAACCACATCGGCGCGGCGGGCTGCTCTGGCGGTGGAACGGTCACCGCGTATCTGGCTGCGCTGGATCCGCGCGTCAAGGCGGCGGGCGTGGCCTGCTACATTACCAACTACAGCGAGTTGCTGCCCACGCTGGGCCCGCAGGAGGCGGAACAGACCATCCCTGGATTTCTTGAGGCCGGGCTCGGCTTCCCCGACTGGATTGAGGCTGCCGCGCCCAGACCCTATGCGGTGATCTCTACGACGGAGGATATGTTTCCCTTTGCCGGCGCGCGGCAGTCTGTAGATGAGGCGCGCCGGATCTATGGCCTTTATGGCTCCGAAGATCATCTCACCTGGATCAACGGTCCGGGCCATCACGGCAACCTGCGTCCCATCATGGCGCAGATCATCGGCTTCTTTACGCGTTGGTTGTTGAGCAGCAGCGAGAGCCCAAACCTGGTGAATCTGCCTCTGCCTGCTCCGCGCGCCCTGCTGTGCACCAGCACCGGCCAGGTGAGCAGCTCGCTGGGCGGGCAGACGGTGGCGACTTTGAGCCGCGCGGAGACGCCTCTGCCAGCGCTGCCCCACGCGCCTGCGAGTGGGGCGGCGCTGGCGGCCTTCCGGCGGCAGATGGAGCAGCAGGTGCGCGCCACCGCGGTGATCACGGCGATGCCGGGCGCAAAGCCTCCTGACGTCCGCATCATTACGACGGAGCAGAGGCCAGGCTGGCGGCTGGAGACGATCTCCTGGCCGAGTGCTACCGGAGTGGAGCTGGGGGGGGTGCTCGCTGTTCCGGATGGCGGAGGGAAGCGGCCCGGCATGCTGCTGCTGACCGCGGGTGCGCCTACGGAGGCGGATGTGCAGGCGTTGGCTGCCTCAGGCCATGTGGTGTTTGCGCCGCAGATGCTTCCGGGACCCAGTGATGGCGACTCCGCGAAGACCGACCTGATGGGCCCGTGGTACGAGGAGACGCTGCGCGCCTTTCTGGTTGGCCAGACGCTGGTCGGCGTCCGGGCGGACGACGTGATCCGGGCGACGGATTGGCTGGCCACACAACCGGAGGTGGATGCAGAGCAGATCGCCGCTACCGGTATGGGGCCCATGGGCGTTGTTCTGCTCCATGCCGCAGTGCTCGATACGCGGCTGCATAGCGTCACGGTGGATGGCACGCTGACGAGCTTTCGCTCTGCCTTTGATGCGGCCGTGCCGCGCAATCTTGCCCAGAGCGTGATTCCAGGTGTGCTGCTGCACTATGACCTCGACGGCCTGGTGGCCGCTATTGGGCCGCGCAAGGTAACGGTGATCGATCCCGTGGATGGCGAGGGACAGCCGGTCAGCGAGGGCGCTTTGGGCAGGCAGGATGCGGGAGCCTTCGCTACCGGCGGTGACCCCCGCGGGAGCTTGGGTTTGCGTTCTGCGCGGGCTTTCTAATGGTTCGGCTTTTCTACAGAGAATTGAGGCGTCTTATGTCTTCTGCGTTGTGGGTGGTGCGTCGCCGTATCCGCTTTGTCCTGGTGCTGGTGATGATGGGAGTGCAACTGATGGCGGTGCGCCGCGCCGCTGCGCAGGATACGCGGACGGTCGTCGAGCCGGTGATTCCATCCGTATGTGTGACGCTGACGGCGGAGCTGGCGGCGAAGCGCGGCAAGCTGGCCGAGAGAGATGAGAACAGACTCGATACGCAACGCCTTCAGGCTGCGCTCGACCGATGCGCTCCCGGCGAGGCGGTGGAGCTACGCGCCTCCGGCGCAGACGACGCATTTCTGAGTGGGCCGTTGACCATCTCTCGGGCTGTGACGCTGCTGGTTGACCGGGGGGTGACGCTGTTTGCGTCGCGCAACCCGCGCGACTACGATACCCGGCCTGGAGCGTGCGGGACGGTGGATCGCCAGGGCAACGGTTGTAGACCGTTGATCCTGGTGACGGCCCACAACGCCGCCGTGATGGGCGATGGCGCGATCGACGGACGGGGCGAGGACGATCTGCTGGGCGGCCACGTCACCTGGTGGGATCTGGCTGAGCAGGCGCGCTCCGGAGGCAGGCAGAACTGCTTCCGGCTGATCATCGCCAGGCAAGCGGACAACTTTATTCTGTACCGGATTACGCTGCGAAACTCGCCGAACTTTCATGTGATCGTGGATCGGACGGATGGATTTACCGCGTGGGGGGTGAAGATTGACACCCCAGCCAATGCGCGGAATACGGACGGGATCGATCCCTCCGGATCGAAGAACGTGACCATCACTCACTCCTGGATCCGCGATGGCGACGATAATGTGGCGATCAAGGCGGGAGGCTCAGGAGCAGCGACGGATATGAGCATCAGCCATGATCACTTCTATTACGGCCACGGCATGTCGATTGGAAGTGAGACCTTCGGAGGGGACAGCCGCATTGTGGTCAGCGACCTTTCCATGGATGGAACCACCTCAGGCATTCGCATCAAGAGCGATGCGAGCCGCGGAGGCCTGGTGGACGGGGTGACCTATCGGGATGTCTGTATGCGGGATGTTAAATATCCGATTGACATCAGTCCCTTTTATGAGCACCATCGCAGCCCGGGTAGTCGAGTCCCGGTGTTCCACGACATCTACCTGGAGGGCGTTCACGCGGTGACGCCGGGCAAGATCATCATGGATGGGTACGACGGCGAGCACCGCAGCTCCATCCGGCTCAACGGGGTAGAGATTGACGGTGTTCTGCCGGGGGATGTGGAGGCCCAGTTCGGAGCCTTTCACCTTGGCCCCGGAGAGGTGAACTTCTTGCCCAAGGGCGACGGCGTTTGGGTGAGCAAAGGCGCCGGCACAGGGGTTGCGCCTCCCGATTGCAAGAACAGTTTTCCGGCCTTCCCGTAGAGTTGAGCGGAACGTCGCTTGCGACAGCCGGAAGGCCGGTGGATGGGCTTCTGCAAGATGGGGCGTTGGCGGGGGCGTTCGCGCTTCCGGGACAAGTGGGGGGTCCACGTCACCTCAAGTGGTGTAGCGGGCTATGTTTGATGGCGCGTGGTGCGGCATGTTTGCCGGAAGTGGTTACCAAAGGTTATTGTTTCTTTCGATGAAGATGCTTCTAGTGTATTTTGGAGTTGTAGGAGATACAGGGTGACAACTTTATCGAAGTTTCTGGATTTGCCACGGAAGACGAGAGAAGCGCGCGGATGGTTACACACTCCGGCGGAGATTGCGCAGCAGCCCGAGACCTGGAAGATGACGCTGGCCAATTTTGAAAGGGACCAGGAGCGGATCCGGAGGTTTCTGGAAGAGGTGGGCGTGCGGAGTGGTTTGGAGCAGCGGCCCGCAGTGATGCTGATCGGTGCGGGAAGCTCGGACTACATTGGACACGCTGTGGAGTTTGTGTTGCGGCAGGGATGGGGATGCGAGGTCTCCGCGGTGGCCAGCACGGAGATGCTGCCGAATATGGAAGAGTACGTGGCTCCGGGGCGGAGGTATCTGTGGATCTCGTTTTCGCGATCCGGAGACTCTCCGGAGGGTGTGGCTGTGCTGGAGCAGGCGCTGGCGACGCATCCGGAGATTGCCCACCTGGTGGTGACCTGCAACGCCGCAGGGCGGATGGCGGCGGTCTGCGAGGGGGTGCAGCGGGCCTGTGTGGTGGTTTTGGACGATGCGGTGAACGATCGCAGCCTGGCGATGACCAGCTCCTTCACCAACATGGTGGTGCTGGGCCACTGCCTAGCCAATGCCTGGTCGCTGGAGGCGTACCGTCCGGTGCTGGCTCAGTTGGTGCATGCGGGAGAAGCGCTGTTGATGCGCGGCGCGGCGATTGCCGAGGAGGTTGCGCAGGGATCCTACGCGAGGGTTTGCTTTGTGGGCAGTGGATCGCTGGCGAGCGTGGCCAAGGAGAGCGCACTGAAGGTGTTGGAGATGACGGCCGGGCAGGTGAAGACGATGTCCGAGACGGTGCTGGGGCTGCGGCATGGGCCGATGGCGGCGCTGGACGAGCAGACCTTGTTTGTCTGCTTTGTCTCTGGCGACAGCCGGCGGCGGCAGTATGCTCGCGACCTGCTGCGGGAGATTGGCGCCAAGCAGATTGTGGCGCGGCGTATTGCCGTTGGCCCAGCAAGTGCGGAGCAGGAGCTGGCAGGCGACTGCGACGTGTTTCTTCCGCTGCTGGCGGAGGTGGAGGATGCCTATCGGCCGGCGCTGGACGTAGTGTTTGGCCAGTTGCTGGGGCTGTATTGTTCGGTGGCGCATGGTTTGCAGCCGGACTCGCCTAGCCCGGATGGCGTGATCAACCGGGTGGTGCAGGAGTTCCAGATCTATTGAGGTTGTTGGATGTGAGGCGCGCTTGCCGACGGCTTATTTGCGATCCGTTTTTTTGGCGGCGGTCCTTGGGGGACGGGCTTGCGCGTGAGCCGCTGCGGGGCTTGGAGGCGGCTTTTCCGGGGAGGGCCGAATCTGATGCCGGGGTCAGGTAGGCCGCCGGCCGTAACGAGGCGTCAAGGGGATTTCGCGATCTCCCGGTCCAAGGCTTGGAGCTGCTGTGGATTCAGCTGCTGGCGGATCTGGAGGAGCATATGCGCGTTCTCCTTCTCCAGATCGCTGCGGGCCTGGGAGACGCGGTCGATTGCGGCGAAGACCTTGCTTTCATCCTGAAGACCGGCGTGGGAGAGGGAGGCGAGGCTGCTCTCCTGTTGCTGGAATTTGGTGTAGAGGTTGAGGAGGGCGGGTTTGTTGGCTTCAAAGATGGCGTCCATGCGCTGCTGCTGATCGGGAGAGATTTTGAGCTTGCGCATGGTGTGGTGGTCGTCCCACCAGCGGCCGCCGAGGCCAAGTTGCAGGCCGGTGCGTGGCTGAGAGGGAGAGTGGGCGCCAAGCGCGCCTCCAAAACGCCCGGTTCCGGGGTTGCGACCGGAGTTGTCCGTGACTCCACGGGCTCCGGGCATGCCCATGGCGCGCGGCCCCATTCGCATGCCGGGAGAGCCGGCACGCTGAGCGAGGGCTGCGGAGGGAAGGAAGAGGGCGAGGCCGAGGGTGACGAGAAGAGTGACCTCCCCAGCGGCGAGGCGTCGAAATGGGCGTTGCTGGTTCAAGCGGTCTCTAATCCTGATCCTGAACAGATGACAACGACCGGTCATCCGAGGAGTTGACGGAGACCAGGCCGAGGGTCACTGGGTTGTCCGACGACGGATAGAAAGCGGCTTCGATGGCGTGGAGCATGTGATTTTCAGCAGCGATCTGCGCGGCGCGCGGCGAGGGAGGCAGGCCGGTGGCTGTGGCGCGCGCCAACGAGTGGCGGGCGGATCGCCGGATGAGGGAGAGCTGGTTTGTTGCCGGTTGGCGCGCGGTGGTTGATCCAGCCGGCACGGTCGAATTGAGACGGAGGGAGGCAGCCGAGGGACTGGTGGACGGGGGTGACCCGGCGGAGCCCGCGTTGCTCAGGTACCAGGGCTGGCCGAAACTGTCCAGGTGGGCGTTGCTGAAGGCATTGCTCAAGGCGATCCCGACGGCCAGCATCAGGCAGGCTGTGACCCAGGGGGCGTGGATCTGCCAGGCTGGGCGCTTTGCGGTGCGGGCAGGGATGGGCAGGGTTGCGGAGCGGCGTTCACTCCATGCTGTGGCGACGAGATGGAAGCTCTCCAGAGGAGAGCGGGCTGCGAGAACCTTTTCCGCGCACCGCGAACAGGTGGCCAGGTGCGCGGAGGGTGCGGCGGCGAGATCCCCGATGAGGTAGTCGTCGATCTGGTGGGGGGTGAGGTGTTCGGTTTGGATCTTCGGATGGTGGTTCATGATGCTCCTTCGGCAGTCTGGGTTTGGACTTGTGTCTGGGAGCGGGTTTGGGCGTAGGTTCCAGGGTGATGCGCGGGACCGGGGGGACGGAGGCCGGGGGACGGATGGGCCGGTGCGATGGCCGGTTTGGCAGACTGGGCACTGGCGCAGGAGTCTTCCGGCTTGGCTTTCTGGGCTGCGCGGACCTGGGAGCGCACGGAGAGGAGCGCGCGGTGGAGGTGAGTCTTTACGGTATTGACTGGGATATCGGTTGCGGCGGAGATCTCAGAGAGTTCCATCTCCTGGGCGAAGCGCATGAGGAAGATGGTGCGCTGTTTTGGCGAGAGGTTCTGCAGGGCGGCGTAGACCTGGGAGGTCTTCTCCTTGACCAAAAGGAGGGATTCAGGGGATCTCTCCGGACTAGGGAGGAAGTTTGCGGCCTCCGTGACGTCGATGGAGGTTGCACCGGCCTCGCGCCAGAATCGGAACTTCTTGAGACGCATCTGGTCGCGTATGAGATTGACGGCGATGCTGGTGAGCCAGGTGCTGACGGAGCAGTCGTTGCGGAATTGTTCTCGGGCGTTGTAGGCCTTGAGGAAGCAGTCCTGGGTGATGGATTCCGCCATATCGGCGTCATTGATGGAGAAGGCGACGAAACGGAGTAGCCGGGGCCGGTACTTACGAACCAGACTCTCCATGTCGTCCAGTTCCGAGGCCTCGCCTTCCACGGGCTGTGCTTGCGCGATCGATGCATCCAGAGCTAGCTGCATATGTTGTGGAGACGTGATTGTCTCCCCCCAAGGTTACATAAAAGGATGATGCTCCGCGGGCCAAGGTTGCAAGCAGGGCTCTAGCGAAGGTTGCATTTTGTGGCCCGGCGGAGAGTTGACCCGGAGCGTGGGAGGGTTCTACCGGCGCCTGGCTCCGTCGGCTTTGCGACTGGGAGGGACCCCGGTGCCTGGGCCCATGCGCGAGGCCGGCGCTCGGTCCGGGCACGCTGATCCTTGCCTAACGGGAGGCTGGGTGAGTGGGGATCTGCGGCTGGGAGGGGGCGTGGGGAGGTTCCGGCGATTGGGCGGGGGCCACGGCTGAGGCGGTGGAGGAGCCGGTGGCGGCGAGGGGATCGGAAGGGGCCGCATCCTTTTGGACGATGTACTCATCGAGGATGACGGCGATGAGAGCGGCGGTGGGGACGGCGACCATGGCTCCGACGACGCCGGCCAGAGCCGTGCCGGTGAGCAGGGCGATCAGCACGGAGAGCCCCATGAGATGGACGCGGCTGCGCATGATGCGGGGGGTAAGAACGCCGTTTTCAATCTGCAAATAGACCAGATAAAAGACCAGCACGCCGGCCATTTTGGTCCAGGAGTCCATGGCGGCGACGGCTGCGGCCAGGGCGATGGTGATGATGCCGCCAGCCACGGGAATGATATTGAAAAGACCCATGAGCACGCCCAGCAGGAAGAAGTAACGAACATGAAGGGCGGCGAAGGCGATGACGCTGGTAACGCCCAGGGTGAGCATGAGGGCGATCTGGCCGATGAACCAGCGGCTTACGCGAACTTCCGCGACCACCAGCGTTCTGGCCAGGCGCTCCCGGGAGCCGGGGGGCAAAAAGGAGAGCAGGTAGGAGTAAAGGAACTCGCCTTCCAGCATGAAGTAGACGCAGAGGATGATGGCGGTGAAGAGATCGAAGACGCGGGAGAGCCACAGCGGCGCCGAGGCCAGAAGGTACTGCGCGGTGGATGCGGCGGCGCTCTCGCCCTGGGCGGCGATGGAGTCAAAGCCCAGCCTGTCGGCCAGAGGCAGAGACTTGATCTTGTCGACGATGTGGGGGATGCGCCGGGGAAGGTCAGCGCCGAAGAGCTTGATGTCGCGCAGGACCGGAGGCAGAGCGAAGACCAGAAGCAGGGAGATGCTGAGCGAGACGGCGAGCACCAGCGCGACAATGGCGAGCGGGCGGGATGGAGACCAGCGGCCGATGCGCAGGCGCATGATGTTCTGCACCAACGGCATCATAACGACGGCGAAGAGGGCGCTGACGTACACCAGCTCAAGGACCGGGAGCAGACGCCAGGCCAGCACCAAGCCGAGGGCGACGGCAAAGGTGAAGAGGATGGCTCCACGTACGGACGACGAGCTGCGCACTTGCTCCTCTTCCGAGCGGCGGAGTTCCGTTTGGCAGGGTTGGAGAGACAGTGGGCACGCTCCTGGCAGCTATGGGCAGCTTTCCTTTGTGGAGGTTGCGAAGCGGCGGAATCGCGGCGTCTCGCTGGGGAGGACGCTCACGGGCGTCGAGGTTCCGCAACCCTTGATCAGGAAGGAAGACTGCTTCAAAGGATGCTCTCACTTGGATGCGCTGCACTGCAAGTTGGCTGGATGGTTGACGTTGGAGCAGAACCGGAGCGGGACGGCCCCGAGCGACGGTCCAAGAACGAGGGTACAGAGCGACGGCCCAAAATGAGGAGTTTGCCGGAGGGCGTCTTCCGGCGCCGAGGAGAGGGCTTTCAGCGGGTGGGACGCCGCGGAGGAACGAGTTTGATCTGGAAGATGGTGGGCCACTCCTTGCCGGTGACGAAGAGACGATCGTGCTGGGGATCATAGGCGATGCCGTTGAGAACGGCCTCGGCGTCGAGCCGTTCGACAGAGGGCAGGATGCCGGTGAGGTCGATCCAGGAGAGGACGTGGCCGTTGCCGGGAGAGATGCGGGCGATACGGTTCCTGTGCCAGATGTTGGCGTAGATCTGGCCGTGAATGTACTCAAGCTCATTGAGCTCGGTGACGGGTTCCCCCTGGTCGGTGACCACGATGCTGCGGACCACGTGAAAATCGCGGGGATCGCGGAAGCGCAGGGTGTCCGTTCCATCGGAGGTGATGATGTGGGTGGCGTCGCGGGTCATACCCCAGCCCTCGCCGCTGTAGGTGAAGGTGGCGATGCGGCGCAGGGTGGCACGGTCATACACAAAGCCGATGTGAGATTGCCAGGTCCACTCATACAGGTTAGGCCCCCAGTTGATGATGCCCTCTCCGAAGTACTCCGGGGGAAGGTCGACGTGCTGTAACACCCTTCCGGTGGCTGGGTCAGTGACCAGAACCTGGGAGTGACCCTTGAGGCCAGTGCCCTCATAGAAGCGGCCGTTGAGGTAAAAGAAGCCCTCCGTGTAGGAGGAGGTGGAGTGGGGAAAAGTGGCGACTACGGTGTAGCCGTAGACCGGCGTGGGGCTCTGGGCGTTGCTGGCGATGGAGGCTAAGGAGGTGAGAAGCAGGAGGGCGGAGGCCAGCAGAGGGCCGGCAAGCAGAGCACGACGCATGTGGTTAAGGATAACCCGCGCCTGTGGGTGCGTAAGGCGGTCGTGTTGGCGCCCGGCCCCGTCTGCCGCTATTGAGAGCTGTGGTGCGCGGCCGGCGCGGCGGTGAGCAGAGCCGCGAAGATTGCCTCCGCTACCTGGACCAGCGTTCGTTCGGCGGTCTGGATGGTGTGTGCGGCGATGCGCTCGTAGTGAGGGCAGCGCTGGCGATAGCGCCGCTGCGCCAGCGCGAGGTCGGCGAGGTTGGGGCGCGCGGCGGCGGAAGGGTCCGCGGCCTGGGCTGCGCAGCGAGAGACCAGGGTGTCAAAGGAGGCAGCGAGGTAGATGACCTTGGTGCGTGGCGTCTGCTCCAGAAGAAGGCGGTTGCCGAGCTCTTCCGGAGCTCCGCCGCCGAGGGCGATGACCACGTGCCGCTGGCCGAGCAGGGAGGCAAGGGCTGCGGATTCGAGATGACGGAAGTAGGGCTCGCCGCTCTCGGAGAAGATCTGCGGGACGGTGCGGTGATGGCGAGCTTCGATCTCGTGGTCGAGATCGAGGAAGCGCCAGCCGAGGCGCTGGGCAAGCAGACCGCCGGTGGAGGTCTTGCCGGAGCCCATGAAGCCGGTGAGAACGATGCGATCGACGCCAGGAGGGATGGCTCCGGCGGAGACGGGCTGCTGTGGGACGCCGCGCGAGGTGGAGCGCTCGGCCAAGGGGTGATCCGAGCGGGATTTTTTGCCGGGGTTGGATTTTGTGGGCATGGACTCGGTTTGGGGATGGGCGGGTTGGGCGAGGGTTGCTGTACTCATTGTCGTCTCCGGAGTTGTTTGAGGGGAAATCGAAGTTCGGTTTGGCGCAAAAGAAAAACCGCAGACCCTGTGGGCTGCGGCTTGGTGACTGGAGGTGATCTCTGGGTAAATCAGAAGAGAGCGCGCCGCCGCCGAGCCGCTGGTAGATACCAGAAGTAGTAGCTAAATCGGCCAGTGGTGGGGCGGAGGCTCATTGAAGATGATCCTAAACGCTGCGGCGGAGTTATGGCAAGTGCGGGTTCTTTCGCGTGTGGCTGTGCCGCTACGTTCCGTGCGCCCCTTGTTCAATGAGGAGGCCTGAGCTCGAACCCGCGACCTCTGCCGTGACAGCTAATCGGAAACGCGTAACTTATAGAAATCAGGAGGCGCGAATGGCCCGTTTTAGCTCCCTGAGACACCCCTGGCAACGCTTATTGGCCCCTTATCGAACCCGCGTCCTCTGCCCTTGAGACCTTTGCCCACGCCGCATGAATGCTGGCGATTTCGCGCAAAACCTCTGCCCGAAATCTTCCAAATTATGTAGATTCCACTCCAAACCTGTGCCGCGGATCGGCAGAGGACGTGGGTTCGATAAGACCTCTGCTTCGTTTCCCACCTGCTCGGCCCTCATCGCAGAAGTCCGGGAAAGCGCTTCTTCCGAAGGTCATCAATGATCTTTGCTGAAAGCATCCACGCTTCGCCGTGGATGCGGACAATCAGCTCATCCCACACCATGGCAAATGCTCTCAAGGCTTCTGGTTCATCGAAATGGACTCCCGCCGGGAGGAGAGGATCAATATCTTCGGTCAGGCTGCGTTCCAGCTTTTGCAGCATTCGCTCTTCCGCCGCGGCACGATGAATGGGAGTTCCATCCAGCGCAAGGTAGTGATCGAAGCAGGTGAGGAGTTTGCTACGGTCGAGATTCAGTTGCTTCAATCCTTCATACAAATCGAAAAGATCGCGATTCTTGCGCCGCTGCAGCAGCGCGCGTAGCTTCGTTCCGAAGAGTTCTTCCGGTTCAAACGAGGCGATCTCTGCCTCCGCCTGATGCCAACGGCTATTCACAGAAAATGGATAGCGCTTCAGTCCAAGCAGGCAGACATGCTCGCGGGTATTGATCTCGACCTTGAGCTTGAGCTTCGTACTCGTTTCCGCTTCAGGAGCGTAGCGGAAGATGAGATGAATAGAGTGGCAGGCCTGCTCTCTTTTGCAGTCGCCGAGCCACGAGAGAGCCTTGCGCACAGCATTGACGGTCGTGCCAATCGGCCCGGCTTCTGTCTGGACGAGATCGATGTCTTCGGAATATCGCAGCGGTTGCGTGAAGAGCAGCTTGTGAAGCGCAGTGCCACGACGGAAGGCAATCTTTCCTTGCAGCTCGGAGGCATGGAACAGGTCACAGAGAGCGCGGCAGATGATGAGGTCCTGTTCCACCTGCCGCAGGTCGGGCCATGGAGCTTTGGCTGTCCACTCCTGAAGGTATGCTCTGGGAATCAAAAATCCGCCTCCACCGGCTCATGGATCGTTAGACGCCACTTCATATTCTTCTCGGCGGCTTCCGCCGAGGTTTCCAGAATCGGTCGGATGGCCGGATCGAGAGGCTTGAACGATTTTGCCTGGGCCGCAAATGGCTCCAGCGCCGCCGACTGCCGGAAGTGGCCTGCCAAGTCGAGCAGATAACCCAGTCGGCGAACAGCAGAGTTCTCGTAGAATCCGGCAATCTTGGCCAGCTTGCGCGGAGCCGCTTTGGAGCCGATGTCTTTGACGATCTGCGCCACTCCATCGATACCGGATGCCTTGTGGAAGTAGCGGATGCAATCCAGCAGGGTCAGCTCGACCCCGGCGACTTTGGTGAAACCCTCAGCGGTCTTGATCGTGTCCAACCATTCCGGCCGATTTGCCTGCTCGAAGATTTCCGGCGCCTGGTAGATAAACTGAAGCCGATGACGGCCGATTTCAAGCAGACGGAGCTGCTTTGACACGACGATCTGGAAGACCATCGCAGCCTGATGGGATGCGCCGTGAAACGCCGCCGCGCGGAGAAGCGAGACGCGATATTCGATGCCTTGATGCTGCATAAGAGGATCGATCCAACGAACAGGATCGGGCGCACCGAGGCTCTGGTCTTCGGGCCGCAGAATCAGGTAAAACTCGTGGCGAGCGTTGACGAGCTTGCGCTTCTTCACCAGCCGATGAGCGGCTGCTGCGAACGCAGGTGGCGATAGTCCCAGACTTCCCCTGGCCTCTTCTTTGGAGAAGTAAGCGCGCCCTTGAGCGAGTTGCTGATCGAGGTAGGACTCAAGCGATACCATTCCCCAATCATACGCGTAAGAATACATATTTTGCATATTTTTGATTATGATTAGGGAAAGGCTCCATGCAATCACAACGGGATGGTGCATTCGGAGAGCACGCTTGGGGAAACAGCACTTCTAGCAATTGGCAAAAGGTGCCGATGATGAGTGAAGAAAAGTACCTGAGTCGTCTTCGCTACCTCAGCAAGGACCTTGAAGCCTGCATTGGCCCGATCATCGTCATAATTGATGAATAGATCGTCCGCCAAAAATGGGAGGTGTACGCCACCAATCACAGAGTCCTCAAGAGCGGCCAAACGCAGCGACAAAAACAACTGGTCAACCGTCCCCTCACTCATTCCGGTTACAGGAACGACGGTGCTATCGATAGTCAATGCCGACAAACGAGAATCACTGTTCTCCTGGTCTACCAACAGGGTTGAATAGCGGCCCAGCGTAAGGGTAGAAAAGAGTTCTGATGCTCGTTTGAGGAGAGGAGTCTGCTTTTCGGCGCGATAGCGTTCTATTGCCCAACTCAGCAGGGTCGTTTGGGACCGCTTGCGTAAATATCTTTCCGCTTGAGCCCTCATCTCGGCCCTAGCTAATTCCATATCTGCCGCGGCTGTTGTTGCATCAGGCCCATCGTTCAACGCCTCAAACTCAACCGTTGCCGTGGCGTGCCTCTTACCTAAACGTTCGATCTCATCCGAGAGCGAAAGACTCTCCTCTTTCAGTTCGTCACTCTTCGATTTCAAAGATGCAGAATCGGCACCTTCACTATCCGAGAGAAGAGTTTCGAGAGGTATTCCTTCGCCTATCTGGACGATTTGCTCTTCGAGTTGCGCTACCTTTTCCTTGAGCGCACGGGCTTGGATCGCTTTCTCAATGACTGGGTAGAGCAGCTCATAGTCCGTCAATCCAGCGGCCTTCAACAGTGGAGCTAGCCGTGCCTCTGCCAGTGTTTGAGTTTCGTTGGCTGCTTCTTTGCGTTTCTTCGCGTCCTCCACTTGCTTTTCTAAGCCGGTTTTGCGTTCACTGAGGGTCACTGCTTCTGAGATGTGCGCCGATAGAGTGTCCAATACGGCTCCTGGCTCAAGTCCCTCACTATAGACACCACATGCTTCGGCGATTGCTATGACTCGTTGCCCAAAGGACGCGATATCGCCCTCCATCGTCGCTATTCGACGTTGAAGCCCAACGATTTCTTCGATTCTGCTTCGAGCCTGTTCCAAGAGGTCAAGCTGCGCACGGATGACCGCGATACTGTTGTCAGCATCCAAGCCCGATCGCCCGACTGCCGGAATCCACGCCGTCTTCCATTCCTCGATGTTGGACTCAGCCAACGTCTTCTTTTCATTAGCCCGATCTGCGGCATTCGATGCAGAGTAAGCGTCAGAGCAACCGCACCTGTTCAGGGGCGCTCGGCTGTGATGGACTGTACGTTTAGGCCAGCGTGAGGCTGTGTTGCGGCGATGGATTTCTGCCAGGCGGCGGGGGTGAGATCGGCGAGGCGCTGGATAGAAG
>DAHXNO010000141.1 GCA_027365345.1 Granulicella sp. | reverse complement strand
TGCAAAAACATGCTCGCAAGGTGGCCGAGCACCCGGCAGCCTGGATGCCGTGGAACTATCGCGATACCCTCGCGCAAGCAGAACAAAGCTCCGTTTCCCTCTAGCGCTACCTGGCCGGAAACGATCCTCTGCAGCCATGCCGAGGGAGCTTCGTGAGGTGTCGGTAAAAGGGTCCTCCGGAAGGCAGGAATCGCGAAGGCTTTTGGCGACCCTGGCAAACGGACGGAACCGCGCTTCGCGCCAGCCTTGCCCACGCGCGGCAAACGGCTTGCGTCTCGGTTGGCGCTTCACCACCGCTCTCCAACCAGATCCGGCCCGCAAACTCCGTCGCTCCGACCTCAGCCACTCCTCGATCGACTGCCAACTGACCATCGCCCGCGCTTCCGTGCGCCGCACCCTCGCCTCTCCACTCAAGAAAAAGTGGTCGCAGCCTCAGTTACGCAGGCTTACCGAAAGCTCACGTCGCATCCAGGCCGGGACAGTAGAGAAAGGTGAACATGGCATCCCGTTCGCGCCGCAAGTGGTTGGCCAGACGTTGATTGGCCGGGGCACGATCGTGGCGATTCAAAACGCGGTCCAGACGCGCTTCCAACCGGCCTCGAGCGATCGCTAGCCCGCGTTCACCAATCTGATTCCGATCCCTCCGATCCCGCAATTCCACGCTGGCTTGCAGAATCTGTTTCACCGCGCCCGGTAGCGCTGCCGCCCCCGGACGGCTCACCTCCAGCATTTCGCGGCAACGCCGTAGCAGATGCGCCACGCACGTTTGGTGCATAGCTTGAGCAAAGCGCCAGTAGACGGCCCATCCATCGCGCACCAGAAAGCCGTCGAAGTCCTCGCCCAGGATGACACTGGCCTGCTCGTATCCGCGCCCCGGTTGAATGGAATATACCGTGAGCTTGTCGCTGCTGAAGGCCCACATCCACCACAGCCGTCCACCGACCTTCCAGTCGGCTTCGTCCGGCGTCACGCTGCGCGAGCCGCGAATCTGTTCTATCAGCTTTTCATACGTGGGTTCCGATTTCCGCGCTACCCGCTGGAACGTTTGCGCCAACCCGCCGCGACTCACTCGTAACCCGAAGGCCGTCTCCAGCACCGCCGCCGTCTTGCCATGCGACAGACCCATGCCCTTGTTCAATTCCGTGGCCAGAGCCACCGCCCGCGCTCCCAGTTGCGACGCCGCGCCGCCCACCGCATCCGAGGTCTGGCGCGGATGCCGGCCCTGGACCCTTCGTCCGCAACGCTTGCACCGCCCACGTGAATACGAAACTCGATCCGTTCCACCTGTGGTTGAGGTATCTCGGTCTGATACTGCTTCTTGATCCTGGTCTCTTCCAACTCGCCCCCACAGTGCGGACAACAATCCGGCAGTTCAGCCTCCAGGGTTTGGTCCATCTCAGCGGGAATCGGACGGCGGCTGCGGCAGCCATACCGGGAGCCTGACTTCCGTCCCGGCTTGGCAGGATGGGCTTTTGGCTCGTGCCACGAGAATGGCGCGACCTGGCGCTTACCGGCCCGCTGCGCCTCTTCCAAAGCGCGCAACAAGCCCTTCACCCGGCATTCCAGCTCCTGCACCCGGCGCTCCAATCCCTCGTTGGCGAACCTCAACTCTGTATTTTCCCGCCGTAGTCGAGCGTTCTCCTCTACCAGCGACTCCATGGGCTCAGACTACCGCCGAGCAGATTCAATACAAGTGCATTCCTTGAGACCTAATCAACTCGCTAAACAGATACCTTGGGGCCTGCCACGAATCCGGCTCCCACCCATCCGATTGCGCGGGTCGCACCCCACGGGATGAAGAATCCAAGCACGGGAAAAATCGCAATCAGGAGATACAGCCAGGGCGACGGCGCTGGCGTCGGGCGGAGCGTTTCGCCGTCCGTCGTTTCGATGGATGCGACCTCAAGCCTGCCCGTCCAATAAACCGTCTTTATTCCGCCGCTGCTCAGTTCAGAGGGTGCGTATTGTGTCCAGCCCGGCGGCAGATTTTCCTGTGGATTTTGAGCGTCGTCAATGCGAGTAGCCCCGTCGAGAAAATCCCTCTTTACGGGGCTTTGTTGGGGTTGCTTTTGTACCACGACATCACCCGGCTCAGGAGGAGCCTTCCAATGGCGTTGCCAAGGCGGTAGGTAAGAGTCACGAGCCTGTTGTACCGCAGGGGAATTTGCCAACTGCTCGAACCTCTGATGATCTTCCCCGTGGCGCATTACGGGCTGTAACTCCACGTAGGAGGTAAATCCGCCCAGGATTGCCCCTAACACTCCCAAGAGCAAGGCCAGCCGCCGCGTTCCCTCTCTGAAATTCATTGCCACCCCCGATTACGCCCTGATCTCAGTTCAGAGCCTTGCATTCAAGAGATTCACTCTTCCGCTACGCTCCGGAGCCCATTCTACCCCGCAAAGCCAACAACTTCCCAGCTGCTAACTGGTCTGCTTTTACTCTGCCATAGTGGCCTGGTTTTGCTCTGGCCTTGGCACACTTTCTTGGATAGAGCCGAAAGTTCACGTTGCTGGAGAGCGTCTCTGGGGCCCTGGCGGGCAGGGCTGATGTTGCGGAACTCGAAATACATTGGTTCCCCGATATTCGAGCGGCATTGCCGGAGACTGGGCTTGAAACCGCCATCGTGCGTGGTGGTTACCTGAAGCTCTAAACCGAGAAGCTCGTCATGGCCATTCCATTCCTCGTCGGTCTTGCTACCGCCGTCTGAGGGCGGCTGGGTGGTTTGTCGAAGCGTGCGCCGATCTGCCCGAGAGTTTAATTGGAGAGCAAGCGTCCGAATCGGTCCGCTACTGACCAACGGGAACGGAGTGAGGGTGCTTGCGAGGCACCAGCGACAGGTCAACACTGGTCACGTAGATAAACAAGGCCACGCCGATAGAGAAGACCGCTACCCAGAAACGCCAATCACGGTGCGCTCGCTTCCAGTACGGACGATGGTCGTGGTGAGCGCTCCTGGGGTGCGGCCCCTGCTCGTGATGTGTGTGCGTATCCTCACTCATTGGGTCCCTGCCTCTTCAATCGATTCTCAGACTTGAATTCGTGTTGCGTCATGCCGCCTCGGGGGCGGGCGGGATTTGGCTTGACTCGCCCGCGGGGAGAGGACTGGAACCTATACTGGTTCCAAGCGGACCCTCCTTTTCTTTGATTGCGCGGTCCTGACCGATGCCCATGGTCAGCGCAGTGAGCCCGGCAAGACCGCCGAGTTGCATCGTATCAATCGCGGAGCTGGGCACAATCACAATCGTGGAGTTTTGCTTCAAACCCTCATAGAGCATGTTCATGCCTCTAAGATGGAAGGCGACAGGATCGTTGGCATAGGTCCTGGCCGCTTCAACGAAGTTCTCCGCCACCTGACGCTCCGAGTCGCCGAGAATTACGCGGGCCTGACGTTCTCTCTCTGCCTGTGCCTGCATCGACATCGCGTTTTCCAAGGCTGGTGGGATCAATACATCTTTGACTTCGACGGAGATGACGTTGATGCCCCAGGGCTCGGTGCGCTCATCGATAATTGCCTGCAAGAGGCTGCTGATCTTGTCTCTTCCTTCGAGCATCTCCGAAAGCATTGTCTTGCCGATGACATCGCGCAGCGCCGTTTGCGAAGCCCAACTGATCGCGCTCTGGTAGTCAGCTACATCGAGCGCCGCCTTTTTGGGATCCACGATCTTCCAGAACAAAACGGCATCTACGTCTACAGGCACGGTGTCTTTTGTGAGCGTCTTTTCCGCTTTGAACGAACTGGTGAGGACGCGGGTGTCGATCCAGTAGGGAATCGTGTCGATGAGCGGAATGATTAAAAACAGCCCCGGGCCCTGAAGGGCATGGAAGCTGCCAAGCCGCAAGACGACAGCTTTGCTCCATTGATCCGCAACCTGAATGGCAGAAGAGACAATGGAGGCAAGGACAAAGGCGCAAACCGCAATCCATATGCTGGCGGGGTTGGTTGATGCTCTGAAGGAGGCATAGGCGAGCGCCGCCCCAATGCCCAGAATAACGATGAAGACCAATCCTTGAAACGACGTGTTCTTCCGCATTCCTCGCACCCCTTTTCGATTTCTGTTGCTTGGTATCTGCCCTGTAGGAGTGGGCTTGTGCTTTGGTGGCCTGGTTTTGCTCTGGCCTTGACACTCCTGCTGTGGAGTTGAGGACCTTGCCAGCGCGCTATGCCCGTGCTAAGAGTATTCCACCCTGCGTATCTCTGTACTGCTCAATTTTGCCCACGCCGTGTCTCTGGGTGAGTGAAGGGTGTGCAGATACGACGCTTGATTGACTTCAGAGGTACGAGGCCATGGTCCCCAGATTCCGTGTTGTCCGAATCTGCCGTGTTTGTGGGCGATTGTTTCCGACTGACCCAGAGGGACCGGCGTAGGTTCTGCTTTGCATTGGTCCGATGACGCTGTCCGTTCGTCGCCGTGGAATCGACAGCTTCTATTTGGTGGAGGCGGCGGGAGTCGAATTATCTCACGACGCTGATTCAAAATGACTTATTGTCTTTTAGGCGTTGCCGGAAACTCAGAAGTCGCGAGAGTGGTAAATCGTTACACGCGTATTACACGCGGTTTCAGAGCGCGTGTGGAGGACACATGTCTATCCTAATTCCAATTCCCATTGTTTAATCGCGCTGTTAATGGTCTGCTGTTCCGACTTACTGATCATGGCTCTCGCACCAACGGTCGCATCAAGTTCACCGTTTGGACCACCGAAGATTATCTGGTTCGCATGATGCGGCTTACCATCTACGATTGCGAGAAAACCGCTGTCAAGCCCCGCAAAGTGGACATACCACCCCTTGTTTCCATCTGCATCTTGAACGAGCTGCCCTTGAATATGGCAGCCGTCAAACTCCCCCTGCTTCCACGCAATTCGTTTTAAGACTCCCGATGGAAACGCCATAATCTCCTCCTATGGATAAGTTTACTTGCAGTACCAGACGGATGTGCTTTAGCTAAATGGGTCCGTTGTTTGAAAACTTGGGGTCGCGCGATGATGCACGCTGGGCTGCTTGTGTGCGATCCGCATCATGGGCGGTGTAGAGAAGAGATAAGCCGTAGCCGCAAACACTATAGCAGCTGGGGTTCAGATAACGCTTGCGGAACATGCGCCGGGGTTCCTGTCTTGGCCTGGTACAGCAGCAGCTTGTTGCCGACTAGCCGCGAACGCTCCAGCGTGACTGCATCGCGGATGCGCAGGCCGCTCCAGCGAAGCAGCTCCGTCAGCGCACCGATACGCGCTCCGCGCTTTTCAGGTGCCCAAGAGCGTTCCGCATACTCTGCGAGGCGGTAGGTGGCTTCGATGACCTTGGCGTACTCGTCAGCCGGGAAATAGTCTGTAGAGACGTGCTTGGCAATGACGCTGCCCATCGTTGCCGTTGGATTCTCTCGCAGCCAGCCCCGCCGGACACAGAACCAGAAGAAGCCAATCACCCGCTCGAACTTCTTCTTGCGGGCAAGCTCCTTGTCCTTCCACTGCCGGCACCGTTCGGTCAGATTGCGCGAGTTGTAATCCCGCAGAACTTGATGCCCGCCTCATTTGCAAAGACGACCAGTTGCGGCTCGAAGATGTGCCGCAGCTTTTGCACTGCTGCAGGAGCGAGGCCACGAGAACCTGAGAACCTGGGAACCTGAGAACCTGAGAACATGAGAACCTGAGAGCCTGGGAAGATGAGAACCTGAGAACTCGCGTGAGCAGCCTAAAGGCGTGCCTTGACAAATGCGCGGCCCGATCCCGACTTCAGGTACGCCTCAAAGGCGGTAGCTCGAGCCTCATCCGTAAATGCGATATAGGTCTTGATGCGCCAAGGCCTGAACTTAGACGTGTGTGTCACTTCGCCGGAGTTGTGCTTCGATAGCCGGGCAACCAGATCGCCGGTGATGCCTACGTAGAAATGCTCTCCGCTGAGGCTTTCCAGGATGTACACATATTTCATAATCTCGGCCTGACCTTTGACTGAAAAGTGAGTGCATGATGAAGCGGACATGCCGAGCGGAAAGGTCCGCCTACGCTAAAGCTTCGGCGCGACAGCCTTCGCCCGTTTCTGGTCAGCTTGAATGGCTTCAAAAGGAGACCGTGGCATGCAGAGCCTTAGCCCTCGCCAAGAGGGCGAAGGCTGGTGGAGGCGGCGGGAGTCGAACCCGCGTCCGAAAAAACCTTCAACAGAGAGCCTTCATGCTTTTTCCAGTTCGCTTTTGTCTCGTAGCCAGCGCTTGGAACGGACAAAGATGCGCCAGCCACCAGCCTGATTCGTCTCGTCCTCGGCGTACAGGCGGAACGCCCCTGGACCAGCCTACTGTGCGACGATCGGTACCGGCCCGTAGGCGAAGCCAGAGCGATCGGCTACTTAATTCTTAAGCAGCAAGCGCGAATTGAGGTTCGGCACTTATAGTTTTGTGAGCGATTACGGGTGTCCACACCCCGGCATGCCTCTCTGCCGCAAGTAATCCCGTCGAAACCGTGACGCCCCCATTCCTGAGGTTCGGTGCTGACGTTGCCTTGGGCTAGCAAAGTACTACTTCCACTATACCTCCCCCGATCTCCCCTGTCGCCCCCATGGCTGGAACCTCTACCTCCAACCCTTCGGGGATTCCTGCCTCCGGCTCCTTGCGGACGCCCTGCCTCCGAGCCCTTCCGGGATTCCTGCAGCCGGCCGCTATGGGTGCTCCTGCCACGGTTCCTCAAAAGGTTGGCTCCTTTTATCCACACCTTCGGTGCAGCGAGGTTGTCTTCGCGCCGGGATCCGGCTACGTAAATCGGCTTTTTCTGGTCCTGTGCCTATGGGATTGCATAGCCGAGGCAAGATCGCTCCAGGAATGGGTGAGCCGAAGGAACAGGTTTGGGTCTCGCACCGATCTGAGACCCTGGGGTGAGTTGGGGCCAAGCGCGGGACCACATCCCGCATTGGACGTGGGCGCGAGGCTACCAGACTATCGGCGCTAGCCCATGGGCGGGTGTGTTAAGTGTTTACAGAAAGGATGTTAGGGGCTGCATTGGAGCCCTGGAGGGCGGGCTGTGCGCGTCGCCAGCAGGAAAAAGCGGGGCTGGGTAAGGCTGGCACCAGAAAAAAAAGACGGCACGAACGGTGCTTTGTCCGTGCCGGGAGGCCAGTGACGCAACTTACTCTCGAGGTTCGCTTGGTGCTCGAGAAACTTTCGCGAGATATGCTCTTTGGGAGAAATCTACGCTAAAAAGAATATAGCACATATCCCACCGGGAATGTCTAGCCCTATTGGCATCAAGTTTGTAAATTTTTATCGATCGCGCGGGCGAGGTTCATATCCTTTTGGGTGATTCCCCCGGCGTCGTGGTTGCAGAGGCCGAGCCGAACCTTGTTGTAGCGGATGTCCAGGTCGGGATGGTGACCGGCGGACTCGGCGAGATCGGCTACCCGATTGACGAACGCCATCGCCTGAAGGAAGTCTGCAAAGACGGCGGTTCTGGTCAGCTCGCCACGCTCGACCTTCCACGCCGGAAGACCGGCGAGAGCGGCTTGTATCTGGGTATCCGAGAGTATCTGCGGCATCCTTACTCCTCCTAGTTCGAGAACCGCCTTGGGCAAGGCTGATTCCGGTTTCTGGTTCGGGCCTTGGTTTCCGGCCGAGGCCCGAGGGTGGTTTATGCCTTGTTCTCTGGTTTATGCCTTGCGGGGCAGCCTTGGGTTCAATCGCATTGCCTGGCCGATTGCTTGCGGGCGCTGACCCAGCCGGGTTTGACGACCTGACGGCTGCGTCCCAGGGCCAGTGAGTCCGCAGGGACATCTTCTGTGATGCAGGATCCGGCTGCGACGTAGGCTGTGTCTGCGATGTTAATGGGAGCAACCAGAGTGGAGTTGGAGCCGATAAAGGCTCCGTCTCCGATGGTGGTGGGATGCTTCTTTTCGCCGTCGTAGTTGCAGGTGATGGTCCCGGCTCCAATGTTGACGTTGGCGCCCAGGGTGGCGTTGCCGAGATAGGCGAGATGGTGGGCTTTGGTTCCGGCGCCGATCCAGGCACTCTTGGTCTCCACAAAGCTGCCGATCTGGGCCTCCGGGCCGATGTGCGTGGCGGGACGGAGATGCGAGAAAGGGCCAAGCTTGGCTCCGTCTTCTACAGTAGTGTCTGTGATGACGCAGGAGGGGAGAACCAGCACGTTATCGCCGAGGTGGGTGTTCTCAAGGACGTTATAGGACGCGATGTGGCAGTTGGCTCCGATGCGGGTGTCGCCCAGCAGTTGGACGAAGGGCTGGAGGATGGTGTCCGGGCCGATCTGGACCGAGGCGTCGATGACCGAGGTCTCCGGGCGAAAGATGGTGACGCCCTGAGCCATGAGGCGGCGCGCGGTGGCAAGGCGCATGGCCGCGTCCAGGTGCATCATCTCCTCGATGGTATTGGCTCCGAGGACCTCTTCCACCGGGCCGGAGGAGCGGAGGGCGACGACACGTTCCCGGTGGGCGACGAGCAGGGCGGCGACGTCGGTGAGGTACAGTTCGCCGTGGGCGTTGTTGGTGGAGAGCGAGTCCAGGTGCGCGAATAGCGCCGAGGTGCGGAAGCAGTAGATTCCGGAGTTGATCTCTGGGGTGGAGAGCTGAGCCGGCGTGAGGGCCTTCTGCTCGACAATGGCCTGGACTTCCGGAGAGGCGTCCGAGGCGCGGAGCACGCGGCCGTAACCCGTGGGGCTGGGCGGAACGGCGGTGAGGATTGTCATGGCGGCGTGCTCGGCGAGGTGGAAGGCGCAGAGCGCCTGGAGCGTGGAGGGCTGGATGAGGGGAACGTCGCCGGAGAGCACGAGGAGGTTTTCCGGAGCGGTTTGGCCGGTGGAGGCGAAGTGCGAGCGAAGCTGCTGCATGGCGTGGCCGGTGCCGCGCTGCTCCGGTTGCAGGATGAAGTGAACGCCGGTGGAGGCGGCGGCGGCGCGAACCGCATCTGCCTGATGGCCGATGATGCAGTAGATCTGGATTGCAGGGACAAGGGTTTTGGCTGCGGCGATGACATGCAGCAGCAGCGCCTGGCCGCCGATCTGGTGAAGGACTTTGGGGCGGCGGGAGTTGAGGCGGGTGCCTTTGCCGGCAGCCATGATCGCGATTCCGAAGGAAGAGGTCTCCATACGGAGATTATCGTCCCCGGCAAGAGTTTGTACGAGAGGGGTTATGTGCCGGAGGGTTCCTCCGTGGGTGACTGGGCGCGGCAGAGGTTGAGGAGGGTAGGGCCGAATTGGGAGATCTTGTCACTGCCGAGGCCGCGAATGGAGGCCAGAGCCTGCATGGATCTGGGTGGGTTGAGGACGATGCTGTTCAGCACCGTGTCTGAGAGGATGAAGAAGGTGGGCAGGCCGGATGCTCTGGCTGCGTCGCGGCGCCAGTCTTTGAGCCTGGCCTGCAGGGAGAGCTGAGCGGGGGTGAGCTCTGCGGACTGGGGTGGTGTTGCCGCGGTGGAGGCTGCGGCGGGCGTGGTGGTTTTACGGG
>DAHXNO010000095.1 GCA_027365345.1 Granulicella sp. | reverse complement strand
GGGGGGATGGCTGATGGCTGGGGCAGGGATGAAGCTTGGTCGTGGCTTTTAATTCAAGTAGTTGCGACGTTCGAAGGACGGCGGTTCTAGAGCCGAGCTTTGCGGCACGGTCTCCACTTTTTGCACTGTTTGTAAGTTTTTCGATTAATTTTGTCATTTCTCGTTGACAAGATAATCATTCATGGCCTAAGGTCAATCCACTAAAGCTTCGCTACTTAAAGGCCTACAACGCTGGGGCTACACTCAGCCGCGTGATATCTGATTCTTCCTCCTAGGAGAAAAACGATGCACTTCCAAAACATGAAAAGAGGTCTCTCCAGCTCCTTTCTGATCATTGCGTTGCTCGCCCCTGCGTCGTTCACGTTGCGCCTCCAGGCTCAGAGCATCACCGGCGGCGTCACAGGGACCATCACTGATCCGAGCGGCGCAGCCATCCCGGGCGCAGTCGTCACCGCTCATGACCTTGATACCAACGTCTCCACGCCGACCACGACCAATGGCAAGGGCGACTATCACATTGAGCACCTGCCCATCGGTCGGTACGAAGTCATCGCCAGCGCAAAAGGCTTCAGTAGTCAGAAGCTCCCGTCGTTTAGCCTGGAAGCCTTGCAGACCGTCACCTTCAACGCCAAACTCGGCGTACAAGGAAACACGTCTTCCGTGAACGTATCCTCCGCCGAACCCATCCTGGACACCCAGGACGATACCATCAGCACCACATTTACCGCCAACACGATTGCGAACTTCCCACTGAACGGGCTGGACTTCAGTGCACTCACGCTCTATACGCCGGGCTCGGTCAGCACCTTCGGCAATACCGGCACGACCGGCATCGGGCGCGACACCTATTACAGCGACTCGGTAAACGTGGACGGCAACCGCGCTCAGGCGAATAACTACACGCTGGAAGGCTTCGACATGAACGAGACCTTCAACAACGAGATCGGCTACAACCCGGCGCCGGCTGCGCTACAGCAGGTTCAGGTTCTTACGGCAAACTCGCCCGCGGAGTTTGGCAACGTCAACGGCGCAGGCGTGGTGAGCGTGCTCAAGAGCGGCACCAACGAGTACCACGGCTCGCTCTACGGCTACCTGCAGGATTATCGTTTCAACGCCGACTCCTGGCAGAACAAGAACCAGACGCCGATCATTCCCACGAACCCCTACTCTCAGGACCAGTTCGGCGGCACCTTTGGCGGCCCCATCCTGCGCAATAAGCTCTTCTTCTTTGTGGACTACCTCGGCTCGCGCTACCACGTTGGCGGCATAGGATCCGAAAGCGTTCTCACCGCAGCCATGAGGACCGGCGATTTCTCTGCGCTGCTCCCGGAGGGCTGTAACAGCTCCGGATATACCACCATCGCTGGCGTCGCAACCTGCAACTCCACTGGGGCAACGGACTCCTTTCAGTTGTTCGACACCCTGAACAACAACCAGCCCTTTGTCGGGAACGTTGGCGTTCCCATCGTCAACCCCGTCGCCCAATTCCTCATCTCCAACAGCTCCCTGTATCCTCTGCCCAATGCGACGCCGACCGATGGCATCGCCGCCAACAACTACCAGGCGCCTCAGCGAAACTACACGGCCAACAACCAAGGCGACATCAAGATCGAGTACGACAAAAGCGCGAAGGACCTGCTCACTGGTTTTTACTCGATGTCCACGGTCTATAACGGCACGACGCCTGTGCTGGCTATTAGTTTCACTGGGCCCAACCTGTACCCAACCAAGCTCGGCGGAGTGAATTGGGTGCATACCTTCTCGCCCGCCTTTGTAAACTCCATGCGCATCGGCTTCACTCGCATTGTCTGGACGCAAAACTTCCCTGTGGATACCACGGGACAGTTTGGCTACGCTGGAGATTCGAAGGTAGGAGTCTTCTTCCCTGATCAGCAGGTCACGCAGGGCTTCACCTACCAGAGCATCGGCGGCGGCATCTTCGCCGGAGGCAACCCAGGTTATGGCGGAGGGGTGACGGACAACACGTATCAGTATCTCGATCAGGCCAGTTGGCAGCACGGGAAGCACTACTTCGACTTCGGCTTTTCGGCCCTCCGTTATCAGAACAACTATCCCACCGCAAACAACTACGGCTATCTTGGTTCGCTTAACTACGCGGGCCAGTATTCAAGTGACTCAGCCAACTCCACGGGTGGCTATGGAGCCGCGGACTTTCTTCTTGACCGGATCAGTTCTGCCGCAGCCACGCTGGCCAGCGTCAACGTGGGCCAGCGTCAGTGGCGCACCGGAATCTATGCCATCGACGACTTCAAGGCAACGCCAACCCTGACGATCAACTACGGCTTCCGCTATGAGCTTGACCAGCCCTGGATCGAGCAGCACAACAAAACCGGCAACGTGAACCTCACCACCGGGCAGATCATCTACGCCGGGAGTGTTCCTGCGAATGCTCCCGCTGGATCGGGACTCTGTTCCAACCTCGGTTGCTACGATTGGAGCTTCCACCAGTTCATGCCTCGGCTCGGCTTCGCCTGGCAGGCCACCAATCGCTTCGTCGTGCGCGGCGGATACAACGCCACCAGCTTCTTTGAAGGCAACTCCAGCAATCAGCGGCTAACCTCCATCACGCCCTTTATTCAGGCTCTTCAGACCGTCACTCTTGCGGTGGCCGCGGGGAATGTTCCAAAGCCCTTCACCACCCAAACGGCCTTCAACGTTGCAGCCTCGCCCGGCGGGACGTACAACACCTATCCACAGAACATACAGCCCGCCTACGTGCAGGATTACAACCTCACACTCGAGTACGCCCTGACAAACTCGCTCACCCTGCAGGTTGGGTACGTGGGCGAGAGCGGCTCGCACATTGAGGACTACGGCAACGTAAACCAATGGAAGATCGCCGGAGATCCTGCCTCGGCGCCCTTCTATAACAGCCCCTACATCGGGTGCAGCTCCGCCTTGGCTACGCAGGTCTGCTCGAATGGCCTGCTCATCACGGAATCCCGCGCCATGATGGACTACAACGGCCTGCAAGTCGTGCTCCGGCAGCGCGCCCTCAACGGCCTGGAGTACACCATCAACTATGCCTACTCCAAGTCCATGACCAATGCCGTGGGTAACTATGGCCTGAATGATGGCGGGTATAACGCAGACCCCGGATTCCAGAACTACTATGACAGCGCCGCCGATTACGGCGTGGCGGGTTCGGACATCAAGCACAACCTGAATGGCACGGCGGTCTATGCTCTACCCCTCGGCCGGGGACTCAAATACATGAGTAATGCGAACCGCTTCGTGGACGAGGCGCTCGGAGGATGGAAGATCGCCGCCAGCTTTATGTTTTACAGCGGATTCCCGCAGACCATCGCCGCCGGTAACAGCAATGTGAATAGCTATGGACTCACGCGGGCGGAGCAGTACCGGCCACTGCATATCGTCAACCGCTCCCGCTACCACTGGTTCGGCACGGATCCTTCGGCGCAGCCCTGCACCACGGCAGGCGTCGACAACGGTGTGTGCGCCTTCGGCATCCCGGCGCAGAATACCTTTGGCAACTCTGTCAACGGCGTGGTGCGCGGCCCCGGCTTTCGCGACGTCGACCTATCCGGCTTCAAGGAGTTCCGCATCGTTCGCCAACAGTTCCTCACCTTCCGCGTGGACGCCTTCAACGCCTTCAATATGGTCAGCTTCGGCAATCCCAACCTCAGCATGTCACCGCAGTTTGGATGGCTTGCACAGAACGACGCCATCCGCTCGGTCGAGCGTCACCTGCAACTCTCTGCTAGCTATCAGTTCTAGCTCAGGAGCCTCAGCATGTTGCTGAATCGGCCATGCGGTCATGAGATTGGGGATGGCCAGCAGAGTCGGTCGGTATCCCCGCCGAGACTCGAGATTTGTGCCGGCCACCACTTGAAGCGGCTTGGGGGCACTGACGAGACCAGCGGTATAGCCGATGCTTGGCGCAATCAGTTGACCTGTTCCAGGCGCTGGTCCTGCCTGCCCGGATTGCGGATGTCCTCGTGTATGATTCCCGGAGACCGAATCAAGAGAAGCGGCTCGGGCTCCATTTACGGCTCCAGTGTGTTTCATGGACAAAGCCCGAGTGTGATTCAACAAGCGATGAAGGGGGGCGTGCTGGCTGAAAGGCGAATGCTGAAGATGAGCCTAAGCCGCTGGACGAGAAGGGCCAAGCAACTTCGATCTGTCGAATTCTGCGACTCCTCTTGAGCCGTGAACGATCCGATGCTCCGGAGAGGCTGCGGCCCTCGTTGCGGCGCCGTCGCAACGGCCATAATGGCTCTATCACCTCCAACGACTCCGTTCGTCTGGAGTCCGTGCCGAATTTCACGATGGAAGCGCCGCGGTCCAGCCGCCCAGCGATTAAGTTTCTAACTTGAGGCGGAACCCGTCTTCGGAGTACGCCGTGGTAAGGATGCAGTAAAAGATTTTGACTTATGCCGATCACACTGGAACTGAGTGTAGACTCATTGGACTCATCGCTTGCCGCGCAGTCTGGCGGAGCGGATCGCATTGAACTTTGCTCCGCGCTGCGCGAGGGAGGGGTGACTCCCAGTGCCGGTTTGATCCGCTCGGTGCGCGCCGCTGTGACGTTGGGTGTCTTCGTGATCATCCGACCGCGCGGTGGGGACTTCTGCTACACGCCTAACGAGATTCGCACCATCTTTGAAGATATTCAGGAGGCGCGAGCGCTAGGCGTTGACGGCGTGGTGCTGGGAGCCTTAACCCGGGATGGGCATGTGGCGAGGACGCTCACCGCGGAGATGGTTTCCGCAGCGCGGCCCATGCAGGTGACCTTTCACCGAGCGTTCGATATGACTTGCGACCTGGATCAAGCGCTTGAGGATGTGATTGCCGCAGGTGTGGATCGAGTCCTAACCTCCGGCGGGGAACGCGACATTGTGCATGGAACGGAGACGATTCAGAGGCTGAATGTCGCCGCGCGAGGCCGGATTGCCCTGCTGGCGGGCGGCGGGTTACGACGGCACAACGTGGGCCAGTTTATTCGGGCCACAGGCGTCGAAGAGGTGCATAGCTCGCTGCGTGCGAGGCTGCCAGGCCTTGCTTGCTACTCCAATCCACGGATCCTGCTGGGTGAACACACCGAAGAACCGGTGCGCTATGGCGTTCGCGAGCAGGATGTTCGACGGCTGCGGGAGATGCTGGATTCACTTGCTGCGGAGGCCAAGCCGACTCCCGCTTCGTTAGGATACAATTCCTGAGAACACCGCATGTCCTCCAAGACTGACAGACGCGCAAAGGATATTCTGCGACTGCTCCTCAAGCAGGGCAAGACCTCCGTGGAGGATCTGACGGTGGCTTTGGCGGCATCGCCAGCCAGCATCCGGCGTGATCTGGTGCGGCTGGAAGAGAGCGGTCTGGTGCATCGCACCCATGGCGGGGCCATGCTATCCGGCAGCGGGGCCGTATACGAACCGTTTCGCTTCGACGCCTCGTTTGAGGTGCGCGAGGATCGCTTCTCCGCAGAGAAGCAGCGCATAGCGCATGCGGCGGCGGCGCTGGTGGAAAAGGACGAGACGGTGGGGCTTGCCGCCGGCACCACTACAACCCTGGTGGCGCGGCAGTTGGCCCACCGGCGGGACATTCATATCATTACCAACGCCGTGAATATCGGCATGGAACTCAGCTCCAACTCCCGGCTGCGCACCACTATGACCGGGGGAGCCATGCGTTGGGCCGGCGCCTTTTCCCTGGTGGGCCCCGCAGCCACCGAGACGCTCCACATGTTTGTTATGGATAGGCTGTTTTTGAGCGTCACGGGCATGGATCCCGAGCGTGGCGCCACCATGATTGAGCCGGAAGAGGCTGCCGTCTCTCGCGCCATGGTGCGGCAGGCGCGGCAGGTGATTGTTGTGGCGGACTCCAGCAAGATTGGTTCGGTGAGCCCAGCCGTGATCTGCACGCCGGATGAGGTTGACATGCTGATTACAGATGACGGCATCGCGGAGGAGGCAGTTGCCGCCTTCCAGGCTCGCGGAGTCAAGGTGCTTTCCGTATAAGCAAACCAGCCCCTCCACTAGCCAGAACCGGCAACCGCTACCCCAGGGAATCGCAATCTACACAACTTTCAGGACTTGACTTGCGATTGTCCGGTTCCGGCTGTTTTCCACCATTTGGGTGCGGCGGCAACAGAGCCGAGCACCTCCACGGCCTGGACTGCTGCGGAGAAAAATTTGCTTCTACTAGACTTCGCCGCGCATTTGGATAGCATCTACTCATAGGGTGGGCAGAAAGCGGCTGTTCTATCTGGCTCGAATCTCTTTAGGGAAGAGGAATATTTGGTGGCTGAGACTCATTCGGACGCATTGGTCTTTTTTGGAGCAACCGGAGATCTGGCTTACAAGAAGATCTTTCCATCCTTGCAGGCGATGGTGAAGCGAGGTGCGCTGTCTGTGCCGGTGATTGGCGTAGCCAAAGCCGGGTGGAACCTTGACCAGCTCAAGGACCGGGCCAAAGACAGCCTGGAAAAGCACGGAGGCCTGGATCCATCCGCCTGGGAGAAATTGAGTTCTCTGCTGCGCTATGTCGACGGAGATTACGCAGACCCGGCCACATTTGCGGCGGTGCGGAAGGAGCTGGGTAATGCTCAGCACCCGGCGCACTATCTGGCGATTCCACCATCGCTGTTTGAGGAGGTGGTGGAGCAACTGGTCCAGTCCGGGGCAGCCAAAGGAGCGCGGATGATTGTGGAAAAGCCCTTTGGCCACGATCTGGCTTCAGCCGAGGAACTCAACGGCATTTTGCTGCGGGCATTCCCGGAACCTTCGATCTTCCGAATCGATCACTATCTGGCGAAAGATCCCGTGCAAAGCATGGTGTCCTTCCGGTTTTCGAACTCCTTTTTGGAGCCGCTCTGGAATCGCGATCATATTGACAGCGTGCAGATCACCATGGCAGAGAACTTCGGCGTGCAGGGCAGGGGAGCGTTTTACGACCAGACCGGCGTGGTGCGCGATGTGATCCAGAACCACCTGTTTCAGTTGATGTGCAATCTGGCCATGGAGTCGCCGGCACGCAGGGATAGCGAGTCCATACGGGATGAGAAGGTGAAGGTTCTCAAGGCCATCTCCCCCATTGCGCCCCAGAATCTGGTGCGCGGCCAGTTCCTCGGATATCAAGATGAACCGGGAGTGAGCAAAGGATCCAGGATGGAGACCTTTGCGGCGCTTCGGCTGGAGATCTCCTCCTGGAGATGGGCCGGGGTTCCTTTCTATATCCGCGCAGGAAAGAACCTGCCGGCGACCTGCACCGAGGTGATGACGCGTTTCAAGCTGCCACCGCAGACCAAGTTCACGGATGGGGAGATCCCGCAGAATTACATTCGATTCCGAATCAGTCCGGACTCCACGATTGCGATGGGAGTATCGGTAGCGGTGGCTGGAGATGATGCCAGACGGAATCAGACGGAACTGGTTGCCAGCAGCGAGCCCTATCCGGAGGATATGGAGCCGTACGAGCGGGTGTTGACGGATGCGTTGATAGGAGACTCGAGTATCTTTGCCCGCCAGGACTACGTAGAGGAGGCCTGGCGAATTGTGGATCCGGTGCTGAAGAACGGAACCCCGGTCCATCCGTATGAAATTCATACCTGGGGCCCCAAAGAAGCGCTGAAGCTGGCGCCTCCCGGTGGATGGGTGGACCCTATGCAGGAGGCTCATATCCCAGCCGGTTCTTAGAGCATCTCAGCGTGGATAGGCATTCCCAAAAGAACCTGAGAGAACATGCTTTTGTGTTTTCATTCCATCCCAGCAGGTGAGCCTGCTGGGGTCACCGCAATTCGCAGGAAGAAGCCAAAGGAAGCAGCCAAGGGCGCGCTCAAGAAGCTTCAAAGGCTGCCGAGGGAGAAGTAGTCCCGCAGGGCGATGATGAACCAGAGCACCGGAGCGGCGACCAGGAGTGCATCAATGCGGTCCAGGACTCCACCGTGGCCAGGGAGGATGGATCCGGAGTCCTTGACGCCAGCGCCGCGCTTGAGGGCGGACTCCAGCAGGTCGCCGAATTGAGCAGCCATGTTGAGCGCCACTGCGAGCAGCAGAAAGATCCACCAGCGTTCCGTGGTGTGAAGCCGGGTAAAGCTTGAGTTCTGCTGGGTGAACCAGTCCCCCAGCAGAACCAGGGCCATGCCGAACACGCAGGAAGCTACCAGCGACGCGATGGCTCCCTCCCAAGTTTTGTTGGGTGAGAGGCGCGGAGCGAATTTGTGGCGGCCAAATCGTTTGCCTACGTACAAGGCTGCGATATCTCCGGACCAGACGCATAGAAACAGAAAGAGCAGCAGCGCGGTCCCATTCTCCTGGTTGAGAATCTCAGGCAGAAGGGCCAAGGGATAGGCGATATAGAGCACCAGCAACAGGCCCGCGGATGTCTGCCACAGAACGCGCTCCGCTGAGGTGCGGAACGCAGCTACCGCGAACAAAACCAGAGTAAGGAACGCTACCGTGGTCAACGTATCGATTGGCCGGAAGAAGGCGGAGAGGAAAAAGCAGGCTACGGCGCAGAGCGACCACCAGGCGGGGATGGGGCAGCCCCCCGATGCAGCAAATTTGCGGAACTCCATGGCGGCCAGGCCGGCGACAACGCCGGCCAGCAACGTAACCATCCAGGGTTTGGCGAAGAAGATCACCACCAGGATGCATGCAATGAGGACAAGAGCAGTGAGAATGCGCTTCATGGGGCCTTGTAGAGGATACATGGTTTCGCGCAGGGAATTCAGCGCAGGTAGGAGAGCATCGGAAGGTCGCAGCCGATGTTCATGGAGCGGATCGGTGTCGGTTAGGCCCGGCTGCCTCGCTATCCTTGGGGTTCATACCCTCCGCGCCGCCATCCGTCCGGCCCGGCGGTCGAAGGGGAGTCTGTGCGAGGACGCATCCGGAAGCCGCCCTGCTTCGGGCCTCACGTCAAGCCTCCCATGCCGCGTCAGCTCCGCAGTTACCGTGCCATACGGAGACACGCTCATTGCAGAAGCTCAAGCGGGAAGGATCGCTTTAGTCCGAAGTTCCTACGCCTTTCGAGCAGTATTCTTCTGATTTATAGGAAGATAGGTCGAAATCCAGCTTCCAGTTACTGGGAAATCAGAGAGTAACTGGTATGCTTCTGCGTGAATGGGGTTGGGTTCAGGCGCCTTTTTAAGGCTCTTCCGGAGAATTTGTGGGTAAAGCGTAAGCGTCAGAGCAACCGCACCTGTTCAGGGGCGCTCGGCTGTGATGGACTGTACGTTTAGGCCAGCGTGAGGCTGTGTTGCGGCGATGGATTTCTGCCAGGCGGCGGGGGTGAGATCGGCGAGGCGCTGGATAGA
>DAHXNO010000080.1 GCA_027365345.1 Granulicella sp. | reverse complement strand
CGCTCGTCGCATACAACCCCGCCAGCCGCGCTATCTCCGCCCGACTACGTCGACCCACAACTACTGCCTCTCCGCTCATGGCAACAGTCCATCACAACCCAGACCCGACGAACAGATGCATTTGCTCTGACGGATACAGATCAAGCCACCAAGGACCGCCACGACCGCGAAGCTGTGGTGGCCTCATTGCGTGACGCGTTGAGCATCACCCGCACAGCGCTTCCAATCTACCCGGTGACTATGGCTGCGCGATCAGAGTAATGCCTGCTTGACCGGCAACCACAATGAGTTCTTTAGCAAGGGTGGCAAGCGGCAGGTTCTTTCGCTGCGCCAGTTCCAGATAAGCCGCGTCATACGCGGTAAGGTGATACCGCCTCACCAGAGGCAACAGCAATTTGCCATCTATGGGAAGAACGGGTTAGTGCACGCGAATATCGAGAGCGGCGAGTGTTTCCAGAAATTCATCCGCAAGCGCCGGGCTAATGCGCCCTCTTCGTTCATTGCCAGCCAGCACATTCGCTACTTCAGTCAACCAAAGTGCGGGCACTTCCGCCCAGGTGTCCGTCCATGCCGCGAGAACGGTACGACTTTAGGGGGTGGATTCGTCGGCAAAGCACCAGCTCATAGCCAACGAAGCGTCTAGCACGAAGGGCATCAGTATTTGTGCCCTTCATGCACCGTATCTCTCAGGCTCTCGCCGCCATGCGTGAGTCCGTGCTTGCCAGCGAAAGCGAGCATCGCTTCCACGGCGAGGCGAGGCTGTTTTTTTGTCTGCTGGTCAGAAAATCTCTCTTCGACAAAGGCACGCACATAGGTTTCGAGAGCGATTCCCCGCGCCGCCGCCGCCGCAAGCTGCGCTTCGATTTCAGGACGTAACTGGATCTGGATCATAAGACTATTCGTCCGAGATGGGGCGAATCGCTATGCTTCTCCCAACCAAGGTGATTCATCTCTATGTTACTCGGAGAGCGGCGATCCGAGCGAATTTTCCAAAGGAACCGATCGTGGGTCAGTTTTCAGTCACAAAGGGTGATCGGCCCGTCTCCGGTTTGCCGGTCACTCGCCCAGAACTCGGACATTTGGGGTTTCTCCGTCTGGATTTGGTCGATGAGCGCATGGCGATTTTGGTACTAGTTAAGAATCGGACATGCTCGCACGGCATATAGCTGACCTGAAGGGCGCGGGAGTTGCTTATAGAAGCCGCTCGATCCCGGTAAGAGTGGCACTATCCCTCCAAAGCTTGCTCATCTCCGAGTGATTTCACAGCCGACAGAAAACCTACACCAGCTCGATGCGAAGCACGCGCCCTATCGCATTCGCCGCACGCGAGAGCGTCTGCAGCGTGACCGCTCCGTTGCCGGGGTCAAGCAGACGGTCAAGCGCGGCGCGGCTGGTGCGCATACGCTTCGCCATCTCCACCTTGGTGATGTTGTCCTTCAGCATCGCCTGCTGAACCTGCCAAGCTACAGATTCCTTGATGGCAATGGCGCGTGCTTCTTCGAGGATGCCTTCGTGCTTCAAAATGTCATCGAGCGAGGAACCCACATGCTTGTTCTGCTTCTTCATCTCGTCACCTCGTTCATCCTTGGTTTCGCCAGCGCAAGGTCATCCGCTGGAGTCTTCTGCGTCTTCTTGATACTCCCGTGCAGCACGATCAGGGTCTCTTCGTGAAAGCAAAGCACCAGCCGCGCGATGCGCCGACTGGGTAGGGAAGATCGAACCTCCCACAGGCCATCCTTCAAACTGCGAACTAGCGGCATTCCGATAGGCCACCCGAACTGCACCCGCATCAGATCGAGCCCGATAGCACGACGGTCGCCTTCCTCCAGCTCGCGCAGCTATTCACGCACCGGCTCTCTGCCTGTGTCCGAACGGTAGAACCGAACCGGAACTTCTGGCGGCGCCGCTTTACTCATTCGGCCTCACCCTTAGAGTGTACCAAAAAGGGTACAGAGTCAAATCTCTTGCTCAGTTCTTTCACGGCCATCTCGCGCTCCCGCCTTACCGTCACGCAAAGCGTCTACCAACGCCGGCAACTCATACAGACGTGGATCGGCAAGCGCAGCCCTGGGTACATCCTTGTGCAGCGGAGCGTAGCTGTATCCGCGCACGGACCCTTCCTCCGTGGGCGTTGAGGAAGAGTGGGTTCTTCCTCACCTTTGGTGAAACCAGGTTGACACATTTTCTGGCTGGCGACACGGAGTCGAAAATGAATAGGTTCAGGCGACTCTCCGGCGGCGACCGACATGGCGCAGAGGACGTTGGTTCCCTATGCCGGAGAAGTGGTTCTGGCCGGTATTGCTCCCAGCCGGATCACGCAGTGGAGGGGCCAACTGCTGGATGGCGCAGGACGAGTCTTCAGCGATGATGCAAAAGCCGAGTTTTCCCGGTGCGTCCTATGCCGGCTTATTCAGCTGGCTCGGGCCTGCGCAGGTGCACCAGCCAGCCCAGCAGGGGGTCAATCTCCTCTTGCGATCGAAGATAGTAGCGCGCGTGGGTGTGCTTCTTTCTGCCGATGCGAACCCCGACAAGGCCGCCCTTGAGAGCAAAGGCGTCTTCGTCGTTCTCATCGTCACCGAGATACAAGACTTGCGTGCAGCGGAGACGGTCCCGCTCCGCGACGACCACGTCGCCCTTGTTTGGGGAGCCATCCGCGACCACATTGACCACTTTTTTGCCGCCGAAGCTGCGAACCTCGTTCAACTTTGCAATCGCCTCGGCAATCAGGCGGAGCGAGTGGGTGGGACGCAAGGACTGGCGGTAATGCACGGCCAGCGATGTCCCCTTGTCTTCAACCCAAACGCCGGGCAGGTCCCCAATTTCATTCTGAAGATGCGCCTTCCAGCGCTCAATGCGGCGGTCTTCCCGCTCTGTGCTCTCCGACTCTGCCCCATGGTTCCCAAAGATGCCGGCAAGAGGAATGCCGCGCAGCCTCTTGGCCACATCCGTTCGGCGCCGGCCGGAGACGACAATACAGGGATAGAGAGAGGCCACGTCTTTAAGCAGTCTTCGCGTTGGGCCGCGCATTCTCGCCAGGCGAGGATGATCGACGATGGGCGCGAGGGTGCCATCGAAGTCGAAGGCGCACAACGTTCGGCTCTGGGCCAGACGTTCAACGATGGGGAAAGAGGTTTTCGAGAGGAGATACTTCATTCTTAGATGTTTGAACTGTCGTACACATGTTCTGTCAGACGCCCAGATAGTCGCTCATGGTTGCGCAGGTGCGCCGCATCCATCAGCATCTTTCCCGCCCAGCGATAGACATTGAAACGGCCGATCATGGAGCGCATGGACCGCATGCGATCGTGCTGCTCTTCTTCCGGCATGGCAAGGGCAACGGCCATGGCGTTGCTGCTCCTTACCAGGTCGTAGGGGTTCACGATCAACGCTTCAGTCAAATCCTGCGCCGCTCCGGTAAACTCGCTCAGGATCAGAACGCCGCGCAGATCGGCGCGTGCGGCTACAAACTCCTTGGCGACAAGATTCATGCCGTCGTGCAGGCTGCTGACATAGCAAAGATCCGCGGCGCGGTAGTAACGGAAGACCTCCGGCGGCTCGTGGTGAGAGCGCAAAAGGATGATGGGCCGATAGTCTGCCGCGCCAAATCGCTCATTGATGCGATCCGCCAGAGCTTCGACGGCCTCATTCAGATCCCTGTACCGCGCGATCTTGGTGCGGCTGGGCTCTGCCAGTTGGACGAAGGTGAAGCGTCCACGGTACTTTGGATAGCGCTCAAGAAGCATCTCGACCGCTAACAACCGCTCCTCAATTCCTTTGGTGTAGTCCAGGCGGTCAACGCCAATCCCCAGCAGAGCGTCCGCCTTCAAGCCGAGGTCTTTCCACACTCGGGCGCGGCACTCCTCCGGGCTGGCGGCCGAATCAACCCAGCGTACAGGCCACTCCAGGGCAATGGGGTAGGGGCGGACGAGCGTCTTTTGCCCGTGCATGATCACCGCATTTTGTTCCCTGTCGCGCCGCGTCTCAAGATAGCGGTCAACCGAATCCAGAAAGTTGTTGCAATGGAGCTGGGTATGAAAGCCGACGATGCTACTGCCCAAAAGGCCTTCCAGAAGTTCGTTATGCCACGGGCAGATGCCCATGCGCTCGGCGTTTGGCCAGGGAATGTGCCAGAAGGCAATGATGGTCGCCGCAGGCAGACGCTTGCGAATCATGGCCGGAGCCAAGGCGAAATGGTAGTCTTCCACCAGGATGATAGGGTCCTCCGAGTCCGCCTCATCACAGACTGCGTCAGAGAACTTCTGGTTGACCTGCTGATAGTACGCCCAGTCTTCGGCGCGAAAGGTAGGACGAGCGTGGGCGATGTGGCACAACGGCCACAAGCCCTCATTGGAGAAGCCGTAATAATAGCCCTGCTGCTCTTCGTCCGAGAGCCAAACGCGGCGTATATGGTAGGACTCCTCCTCTGGAGGAACGCGCACGTGGTCGTTGCGATCGACGGTCTCCCGGTCGGCGTTTCCACTGCCGTGGGCGACCCATACTCCAGAGCAGGCGCGCATGATGGGCTCAAGGGCCGTCACCAGGCCGCTGGCGGGGTGCTGGACCTCAATGCTGCCGTCCTCGGCGAAGACATGCGAATACGGCTCGCGATTGGCCAGAATCACGATCTTTTCACCGTGAAGATTGCGATTGAGAACCTGCTTGAGCCGGTCTGCGGTCCAATGCCCGGCTAAGTCCTCGCGCTCCTCCGCCATGCGCGCAACCAGTTCTCTGACATCGCTCAGAATAGGCTGAAATTCGCGGGGTTGCTTTCCGCCCTTGCGCATCAGCTTGCGAACCTCCATGCTCCAGTCATGGCGAACACGCCGCGCCACCAGAAGAGGAACTCCGAACGCCAGCACTGCGAGGATGCCGAACACCACCAGCAGGAAGGTCTGCGCACGAGCTTCTCGACGCTCGATATAACTGAGGTCATGGGCAAGGATGACAAAGCCCAATACCTGCCCCTGGCTAATGACCGGCATGGCGGCAACGTACACCCGGCCGGTGGGCAGCGTGGCGATGGTGCTCCATGGCTGCAACTTGGGATTTGCGCCGCCGACCCCCGAGTTCAGTATGCGCACCCGCACGCCTACTTCCTGACAGCGGAAGTCTTCCGGAAGGTCCGGAGTCAACGAACGGGTGGTGAGATCGGCATTGCAGGCGGCCACACCGATCACGTGCTGGTTGCGATCAATGGCGTCCAACTGCTTCTGCAGACCTTCAGGGTCATACCAGGCGTCGGCCATGGAACGTGTGGCGCTCACCATGGCGAGTTGCGCATGTACGCTGACGTCGCGCTCAAACCATTCGCGCGTTGTGGTCTGCACCACGCCGGACACAGCCCATGTGAGCAACGCAAGAGCAATCAGCAGGCCGAGGATGAACCTCGCCAATCGTGTCATGCATTCACTATACTAACTGCGACGATGCGGGACGCCGGAAAAATGAAAATCGAAGACTTGGGACTGATTGGCAACTGCCAGTTCTCCGCGTTGGTGCACAAGAGCGGTGAGATTGCGTGGTGCTGCTTGCCCCGCTTCGACTCTGAACCTGTGTTTTCCACTCTGTTGGATGAGAAAGATGGCGGTTGCTTCCGCATTGGATCGGCCGAAACGGAGGAAGGCACACAAGCCTATCTTCCCAACACGAATATTCTTGAGACCACCTTTCATACCCCGACCGGCTCCTTCAAGATCATTGACTTTGCTCCGCGCTTTATCCATTACGATCGCGCCTTCCGCCCGAAACAGTTGGTCCGCATCCTGGAGCCGATCTCGGGCGCGCCACGGATCGAGATTGTCTGCGCCCCAAAACTGGGATGGTCAAAGAAGGCGCCGAGGGCTGTCGAAGGGTCACATCATCTGCGCTTTGAGGGCTTCGACGCCGAACTGCGCCTGACCACCGACATTCCGCTTTCTTACCTGCACGGCAGGCCATTTACGCTGACCGGACGGCAACACATGGTGCTGGCCTGGGGCGCTCCCATTGAGGAGCCGATTGCGCCCTTGTGTGAACGATTTCTGAACGAGACCTCGCGCTACTGGCAGCGGTGGGTGAAGCAGTGCGAGATTCCGCCGTTCTTTCAAAAGGAAGTGATACGTTCCGCGCTGGCGCTGAAGCTCCATTGCTTTGAAGACACCGGCGCCATCATTGCCGCCATGACAACCTCAATTCCCGAGTCTCCCGATAGCACGCGCACCTGGGACTATCGTTATTGCTGGCTGCGAGACTCCTACTACGTGCTGAGCGCCTTTGGCCTTCTGGGCCAGTTTGAAGAGCGCGAGCAGTTTATCCAGTTTCTGTTGAATGTGGCCGGTGGCGCGCCGGATCTTACGCTGGCGCCACTCTATCGAGTGGACGGTTCGAGCAATCTTGAAGAGTCTATTCTTGAGCATTGGGACGGATACAACGGCATCAAGCCGGTGCGTATTGGAAACGGCGCGGCGCTGCACTCCCAAAACGATATTTATGGCGAGATGGTGCTGGCGCTTGCACCCGTCTTCCTGGACGAACGCATGAGCGCGGAACGCTCGCCTGCGGCATTGAAGTTGATGGAGGGGCTGGCGCGCAAGGCTATCTCCGTCTCCGGCAAGCCAGATGCGGGAATCTGGGAGTATCGCACCGAATGGAAGCCGCAGACCTTCTCTAATTTGATGTGCTGGGCAGCGGCAGACCGCATGGGCAACATTGCGGAACAGTATGTGCCTGAACACGCCGCCGAGTTTCACCAAGCCGCCAAACGCATCCATGCTGAGGTGATTGCGAATTCGTGGAACAAGAAGCGCGAGAGTTTTATTGGCCACTACGGCGGCGAGGATCTGGATGCGTCCCTGCTGCAGATGGTCCCGTTGCGCTTTCTGCCGCCACATGATCCCATGCTGAAGAGCACCGTCGACAGCATCCACAAAGACCTGGCGCTGGGCGACTGGCTGCAACGCTATAGCTTGAACGACGGATTCGGCAAACCCTCTGTTGCATTTGTTATTTGCACCTTCTGGTTGGTTGAGGCGCTGGCCGCGATCGGGCGCCACGAGGACGCCAGAACCGCTTTCAAGCGAATCTACGCCACGCTTTCTCCCCTCGGGCTTCTGGCCGAGGACTATGACCCGAAAGAGAGGCGCATGTGGGGTAACTTTCCCCAGACCTACTCCCATGCCGGGCTGATCCATGCGGCCTTCGCCGCATCTCCCAAGTGGTCTGAAGTACTCTGATCCCGGCCAGCCCATGCTATGGGCGCGTTCCTCTCTTTTCCATGGAGCAGAGTTCTTGCTTATGGAGCGGGGCGTTTGCATGTCCTACTGCCAGTCAATGCAATCTGCACCCTATGGGCTTTCCGGCGGGGATTGATCCGTCCTCCCGAAGTTCGGAGAGGCGCCATCGACACCAAGCCCGTTTGGGCAAGAACAGCCCGTGCAAACCATCGATGCCAGTGCGAGCGCAGCTCACCGGGCCACGCCCTGAACAACGGAAAAATTTGCGCCATCAGAAAACCAACGGGCGGCGAAGACGCATCCTAGGCGTTAGAAACTGGAGCAGAGGTTGCAACGAGGCGGCTTCAACATGCTGAGGCCATTGGCTTTGCGCATACTGGCTCCGTTCCGCGCCGGGAATCCCGGTACGCACATTTCCTCTTCCGGTGGAGGTTTTACTTTATGTTCCCACGTCTCTGGCAACTGACTCGCGCACTTGCGGTTGCCGTACTGGTATTCGCCATCCCTTCCATGGTCATGGCACAGACAGAACATGTGGTGGGCCCTTTGGATCTCCAGAAGGCGCAGCAAAACGCAACCAGCGCGCGGCAACAGAACATCGATACGTTGCAGGGATTTCTTGGCTCTGCCGAAGCGCGGGAATCCCTGGAGAAGGCGCATATCAACCCTGTCCAGGTGGAGAAGGCGATGGCGGGACTGAGCGACCAGGAGTTGGCGCAACTGGCTTCGCGCGCAAACACAGTGCAGAATGAGTTCGCCGCCGGCGACCTGAGCAATCACGATCTGCTGCTTATTCTGGTCGGCATTGCGGCGCTTATCCTCATCATCGTCGCCGTACGGTAATTCCAGGGGGCAGGCAGAGGCGTCGCGGAGCGCCACTGGCTATTGATAGATTATCGATAGCCAATTGCTAGCCAGTGGCGTTCCGGAGAAAAAACCGGGCGCTGCGCCGCCCTGGGAATGAAGGCGGCCAGCTTGTAGCCGAATCCTCCCCTTTCTGCACCGGAAAAGAAGGAATGCGGCGCGGCCACGATTGCCTTTGTGGAGGCGCCGTGGCCGCCCTGAGCCAAAGCATGGGGTGAGCGATGCGTCTTCTATATAATGACGCCAGCGGCTTTGTGCCTGAATGCTCTGTTGCTCACCAGGATTCCCGGCCCGCACATCTACCCCGGTGGAGGTTGTACTCTATGCTCCGACGTTCCTGGCGGCCGTTCCGCGTGTTGGCGGTTGCCACCCTCGTATTTTCCATCCCTTCCGTGGTTCTTGGGCAGACTGAACATGTGGTTGGCCCCATGGAGCTGCAGAAGGCGGAGCAGGACGCTACAAACGCCCGGCAAAAGAACCTGGAAGCCTTGCAGGGATTCCTGGACTCTCCTGAAGCGCGGGAATCCATGCAGAAGACGCATATGGACCCCGTCCAGGTAAGGAATGCGATTGCAGGACTCAGCGACCAGGAGCTGGCGCAACTGGCTTCGCGCGCAACCAAAGTGCAAAATAAGTTTGCTGCCGGCGACATGAGCAAGGAAGATTGGCTGATATCTTTAGGCATCTTTGCCTTTGTCTCCCTCTTTATCGTTGTCGTCAACCATGATTGAGGAATCCCGTCCCGAAGCATCCCATCCTCAGTGATCGCATCCTGAGGAACCCAAGGAGGCGAGTATGAAGCGCCGCGTTGTACTGGTAGCTGCGCTATGGGTAGCGGGGTGCGGAGCAGCTATGGCGGCCGGAGCAGCCAACATCTGGCTGGATGTTCCCTTTGTGCGCCAGACGAAGCAGGCGTGCGGCGACGCTTGTATCGCCATGGTGATGCAGTACTGGCAGCAAAAGCACGACCAGCCCACACAGACCTCCACCGACGTGGCGTCCATCCTCCGGGAGTTGCCGCCAGGACGCCATGGAGTGAGCGCCACAAGGATGGCAGGCTTTTTCCAGCAACATGGCTACCTTGCCTTTGCCTATGCCGGCGATTGGAGCGACATAGAGTATCAGATTGCCAAGGGTCGGCCTTTGATTGTGGCGCTGAAGCCTGAAGGAGACCCGGAGCTGCACTACACCGTGGTGGCGGGAGTGGATAGCCCGGAGCACCTGTTACTGATGAATGATCCGGCACAGCGCAAGTTACTGAAGGTGGACCGTATGCGCTTTGAACACGAGTGGAGGGCCACCGGTAATTGGACGCTGCTCGCTGTCCCCAAATTGAAATGACCGCGACCGGAACGCACTCCTCGCGTCGCCAATGGTTATGTCAGCTCCTTCTCTTTCTGCTGCTCCTCAGCAACTTCCGCGCACGCGCCCAGAACCCGCAAACGCCGCTGCAGAAACTGCAGGGCTCCGCCGACCAGTACTTTCACCAGGGCATGGCCATGGCCAAGGCCGGACGCTGGGCTGCGGCAGAACAGGCATTTGAGCAGGGGCAGCGGCTGGCCCCGCGCGATCCGCGCTTTCCGGAGGAGTTGGCTGGAGTTGCCTTCAAGCAGAAGAACCATGCGCTGGCCGAGCGGCGACTGCGCGCGGCATTGCGTCTGGCGCCGCACGACAACTATGCTCTGGATTTTTTGGCGACGCTTTATTTCATTGACGGCAACTATGAGGCCGCGCTGAAGTACTGGAACCGCGAGAGCAAACCACAGATCGCGAGCATAGAGTATGAACCCATGCCGCAGGTATCGCCAGCGCTGCTGGACCATGCCTTCACGTTTTCCCCAGTCGGCACGCTGCTGTTGCCGCAGTATCTTTCCACCCAGACTCGGTTGAACGCACTGGGGATCTTCCCCAGGTTCCAGTTGGACCTGGGCGCACGCACGGATGGTCAATTTGATGCGACGCTTCGCGCGCGCGAACTGAACGGACTGGGCGGCGACGGCTGGGAAGATCTTGCCTTCTTGTTCCAGGGGTTGCCCTTCGCGGCCGTGGAGCCAAGCTTTTGGAACATTCGCAAGCAGGCCATCAACGTCCATTCCATGTTGCGTTGGGACGACGAGAAGCGGCGCGCCTTTGTACAGATCTCTGGCCCGTGGCAGGGCAGCGCCAGGTATCGCTGGGAGTGGTTGACGGATCTGCGCAATGAAAACTGGGCGGTGCGGAACGAATCCTCAGGACCCGCGCCCGTCCTGGCCAGCTTCAACATGCGTACGGAACGTGGTGGGTTTGACATGGCCTCCTACGCCAGCGGACGGATCGGCTGGAAGATGGGCGTGGAGATGTCCAACCGCAACTTTCGCAATGTGGCTCCCGGCGCCATCCTGACCCCGCACATGATCGCGGCGGGCGTGGAGCTGAAACAGTGGGACCAGTTGACCGGCGTGCTGTGGCGCGTGCCGGAGCACCGCTTTGTGCTGAGCGCCGGCACGCAGTTTGAGGCGGCGCGGCTTTGGTCCAGCCCATCCCAGAACCTGGAAAAGCTGACCGGTTCGCTCCTCTGGCAGTGGTTCCCGCGCGAGCAGGGCGATGATTATCAGATGACGCAGCAACTCCGCTCCGGAAAGATCTTTGGACGGGCGCCGATAGACGAACTGTACATACTCGGCCTGGAGCGTGATAACGACCTGCCCATGCATGCGCACATTGGCACCCGCGACGGGCTCAAAGGCAGCGCCCCGCTGGGCCGCGATTATCTGCTGCAGAATTGGGAGATGGACAAGAACATCTACGGGAACGGCTTGATCAAGGTGCAGATCGGCCCCCTTCTTGACATCGGGAAGATCACCGACCCAGGAACGGCCCTGGGTTCGCACCAGTGGATGTTCGACACCGGCGCCGCACTGAAGCTGCGCGTGCTTGGGGTGGGAATGGTGTTTTCTTACGGCAGAGGCCTGCGCAGCGGGGTGAATGCACTCTACGCCGAAGGCTTGAGCGAAGGGCCCGCACTGCCGGATGACTAGATGTTGAGCCCCTTCAGGTAGGCAAAGCTCTCCGTCATGCTCTGCACCACCGGCTCTGCCGTCTCATCCTGATCGAGGTAGGCATAGCGGATCCCCTGCCAGCGCGCCTGCATCAGCAGGTGCGGCCAGTCGATGGAACCTTTACCCAGCTCCGTGAAGTGATCTGCGCTGGGCCCCAGCACAAACCCGGTGGGCGCTCCCGGGGTGCGGTCTTTCAGGTGAATCAGCTTTACCCTGTCCTTGTACTCCTGCATCACCTGAGCAGGGTTCTGCCCGGCTTGAACCAGCCAATAGATATCCAACTCCAGCATCACCAGGGTTGGATCGGTGTTGCCCATCAGGACCTGCCAGCCGGTGAGGCCGCTCTCCAGCGGCTTGAACTCATAACAATGGTTGTGAAAGACAAACTGCATCCCCGCCTGGCTGACCTTGGCGCCCCATTGGTTGAAGTCGTCGGCGGCTTTCTGGAATCCAGCCGAGGAGCTCCATTGTTCCTGCGGAACCATGGGGCACACCATATACTTGAGCCCCAGTTGGCGGGCATAGTCGATTTGTTCTACGAAGCCAGCGTAGTTAAAGTGCGCCGACACCAGCCCCAGCCCCGCGTCCGCAACCATCTTCTTCAGCTCCGCAGCCGGATGGTTATATACCACCGGGTACAGCTCAATCTGGGTAAAACCAATCTGCCGGATCGAGTGCAGAATCCCGGCCAGGTCTGTGACCGCCTGGCGCCGGACCATGTAGAGTTGCACTCCGTAGTTCAGGGGCCCGGGGTCCTGCGCACGCGCTCTGCCTGGAAAAACGATGACACAGCCCGCAGCCAGTGCGGAGGCCTGAACAAACCATCGCCGCGTTGTCTTCATAAGCCTGCCTCTCTCCAAGGCATTCTCTGCCTGCAAGGCCGCACGCCGTTCCAGGCGAAGGCTTTGGCCCCGGCAGGATGCCTGGCGCTCTTGATCTTCCGCGGCAACGGCTTTCTCAGCAGCGAGCAAGTGCGCCGAACGCACCGCGCAGGGAAGATCCTGCACCACCGCGAAACTTTAGTCTCACCTGCAACCCCTGTCAAACCCCGCGGGCGTAGAAATTCGCGGGTTCTAGTCGATAACCGGAGCGGCGCTACCGTTGCGTCAGCTTATACAGCACCAGGGTCTGCACCGCTGGATGATCGAATACTCTGTAGCGCGCCACGGGGTCCATCCGATACCGCATTCCCACCTGGGAGAGCGCTCCGTCCTCCTGGCCTTGCCACGCCGCAAGCCAGCCTGGCTGGTATGTTGCCAACACTGCATCCAAGCCGTGTGTGGTGCGGCTAGCAGGCACTGCGGAAACGCCGGTCCAGAGCGTAAGATCCTCGCCGCTATCGGAGAGCACCATCGGCCGCGAGCCTCCATCCGCGGCGACGATCGCCGCAATTCCCTGGGCCGCCTCCCAGTAGCTGTACTCGAGATGCGAGACGTACTCCAGCGTCTGCACCGTCATAACGCCCAGACCGGCGATGACGGCCAGCAGCATAGCGGCAAAGATCCGCCGCATCCGCTTGTGCTCTCTGGATTTTTTCTCACACAACCGGCAGCGGTCCCGCACCGCACCCAGACCCAGGACGACCACGATCATTATCGGAATGGCTATCGGCTCCAAGGAGCTGGAATGGATCTCTCCGCGGTAGCTGATATAGGCCATCTGGCCAGCCACGGCCAGCAGCGCGGCGCCAAACAAAGGCATGCTCCACAACTCGCGTAGCCATAGCAAGGACAACAACAGCATCAGCAGCGCCATGGGAAACAGCACAGGGCTGATCCACAATCCATCCCGCAGCAGCGCCCAGGCCGTGGCCGGTAGAGAGGTTGAGGCCACATGGCGGGTCGCCATCGCCCACAGCAGCGTGTAGTCGAGCATCGCGCGGGGCATCACCAGTAGCCGCAGATAGGCCTCCCACAGCGCCAGCGCCACACCCAGGATGAGGGCGAACGCGCCCAACTCACGCCGCCAATCACGCCTGGAAAAGAGCCCCCGACGCAGGTCCTGCTGGTCCGCGGCCTCTCCTCTCGACCCGCCCCAGCTCGCCGCCATCATGTAAAGCACCGCCGGAACCAGCACCACGCCAGTGATCCGGGTGAGCACCAACAGAAAGAGGACTACGCCCAACAGCAACTGCTTCAGCCATTCTGTGGGTTGGGTGTTGCCCGCAAGCCAAAGCGCCAGCAGGAACCACAATACCGTCACCGGCTCCAGGATCGCCAGACGGTTGAAGGCGTAACAGAAAGGATCGATCGCGGTAAGCAGCACGGCCAGGGCAGCCAGCCTGCCCGGCCTGGCGCTCCACATCAGGCTGTAGAGCAGCAGCAGCGACAGGCCGTACAACACCATGGTCAAGGCTCTTGCCCAAAGCATGCTCACACCGGTGAACTTGAACCACAACCCCAGCAGCAGCGGCCAGACCGGCATCGCCACGGCTGAATTCAGAACATCCGGCAGGTACCATCGCCCCTGGACAAAGTGGTGAATGGCGGCGCCGGCGTACCATCCCTCGCCCCCCATTGCGGACCAGCCCATCCAGCCTGAACTGCTGGGGAAGTCTGCCCGCAGATGCACAAATCCCAACCCATACGCCACAGCGCTGAGCAGCAAGAGCAGGCCGGAGATTCCACGCCACCTGAGTGGGCGCGCCTCTCTGTTGCCCTTCTGCCTGGATTCGATCGTCACGGATTCTAGTATCACACCCAACCCTTCCACAGTGGCTGCTTGCTGCCTGAGCGGAGCGCCGGCGAGACCGGGCCTGGCGAGATCCCCAGCATCACGACGAATGGTTTGGCCGGCTCCTGCGCGCAGCGCGCAGCCTGACGCTTGAAGCGAGCCGAAGGGCCAAAGATCATGAGGAGGGCGGGCCCTCCAGCTCTGGCGCTTGCACCTCGCGGATGCTTCCATCCGGCAGCAGTTCCAAGGTAGGAGCGCAAGTCCCCAGCAGCTTTCGCGTCCACCAGACGCCTTCTGTCCGCTTCTCCTCCGGAGTGCTGAACCAGTACTGCCAAAGCACCGCACGCACCTGCCGAGGCGGCAGCTCGGGAAACGGATCGTTGCGGAACAAGCTGAGAACATCCTTGTCCCCGATCAGCAGGCGCTCCTCGGTCAACGGCACAATGGGCGCATTCTGCCAGGAGGTCAAGGAAGCAAACCACAGGTTCCAGTCGAAGCGCGGCTGATAGGGAGCGTAGATCCCGGGCCGCTCCTGGACATCCTGCGGCTTGAAGCGGAAGGTGTACGGCTTCCAGTTGATTCCATCGTCGGAGCCCTGGAACTCAATCTCATACCGGTGCGGGGTCATCACGGCAAACAAGCCATACTGATTGGCGATCCGAAAGGGCTCCAGCGCCTCAATGGGCGCCGCCCACAGTGGAGCTCCCTGCCAGAACATGAGCACCATCTTGGCCGTGGTGGCATACGCAATCCATGGAAGCAGAATCGCGCTCACTACCACTCCTATGGCAGAGACTCGCTTCAAGACCTTTGCCGCAACGCTTGGTTCCGTCTTCTGCCGGCTCTCCACGGCCTGTTCCGGCGCGCTCACCGGTGTGGCCGCCAGCCCGGCGTCGCACAAACTGCGCTCACGCCCCGCATCCGAATCCAGGCCGGAGCGCCAGCGCCGCGGCACAAACCGCTCCAACGCCTGATCATCGAGCAGAAGAAACGCCAGCACCAGCACCAGATAGTTCAGAAAGGCATAGTTGGCCGTGGCAATCACCACCGCTTGCCACGCGGTCACAATGCAACAGCAGGCAATCTTCCATCGGCGGGGAAGAAAAGCCATCCACACCAACACCAGTTCCATCGCCAGCGTGGCGAATGCCGTCGCCTTGTGAAACCAATTCGGCAGATGCTGCAAGTACCAGCCAATCCACGTGGGCAGGGGCCCATTCTGGTAGTACTGATACATCGCGGTCAGATTGCGCCAGGTACGATCTCCGCTGAGGAGCTTGACCGCTCCGGACTCGAAGTAGATCCGGAACCACTCCCATAAAAGCAGCCACCACGCCGCACGAACCGCCAGGCTCTTGCTGCCCCACCCCGGCCACCAGCCGCCGGGCGCAACAAACAACGAGAGGAAGCCAGCCTCCAGCAGCATCCCATCCGACTGATACTGGCCAAAGTCCTGGGAGACGGCGATGAAGCTGAGAAAACACACAAAGCAGACTGCCAGCGAGATCCTTGGCGCAACGTTGGCGATTACCAGAAGAGACGCCAGCAGACCTGCCCACACCAGCAACATCAGCGCATGGTCGTCACTATCCAGCCACAGCACGGTGGGCGCATACCAGAAGCTCAGCGCTCCCAACGCTCGCAGCTTTTGCAGGTACTGATCCGCGGGAAGGATTCCATCGCTCCCAATCATCCCGCGAATCTGAAACAGCAGGGCAAGAAAGGCGGAGAGATAGATGGCTCCCAGCGCGCGAAGAAAGATCCAACGCGCGATCAGGTGATGGGGAACTCCCGATTCGCGATCAAAGAGAGATCGAACGCCACTCCCAAGGCTACGCATATCCATTGAACCTCGGCTGCTCCTGCTGCGCTCTTTCAGCCCTTTCAAAAACAGGCCAAGGACAGCATAGCGCACCCTCCAAAGTCTGCTTCCGGCTACCTGCCGGTTATCAGTCCATCCGTGAAACGGAGTTTCCGGAGGCAGCGAAGAGCCGGCTTCGTTTCTCCTGCAAGCCAGACGCACCTCCGTGGCGACGCGACGCACTGCACTCCAGCCGCAGCAAGGCTGGCCTATTTTCCCGACGCAAGCGCTGCGGGCCGCTCCAGCAGGGTAATCGCCTGGCGGTACCCCATCCCCGCTACGGGTTTGAAGTCCGTCGCCCGCTCATCAATCTGAATCTTGATGGGCTTGACCAGCAACGCCCGGCCTTGGAGGTCAATCTTCAGCACGGTGGGCTGCCACTCTTCCGCATTGCTCTGGTAGCCCTGTTCCAAAAGGATGCTTCCGCCCTTATCTACCCGTCCCACGATGCCGAAGCCGATGTTCACGTCTCTCACCAGGTGGGCTTGCAAGCGCACTAACCGGCTCTGGGACGCATCGATCCATATCTCGCCGGCAAATCCCTCCAGCACTTCGGCCTCAAAATCAGGCGGATCGAAGTTCGGATTGGGAGTAAAGCTCAGCCGGTAGCACTGCGCGGCTCCACAGGGGACCATCCCGGCCAGTTGGTAGATCTCGGACTCCGGCAGCAACGCAACCAGATGATCGATCCGAGCCGCATCACGCTGCTCACTGCTTCTACGCTTCTGCTGCAGGCCAGGATTGGCGGAGAGCGCTTGCAACCGGCTTTGCTCTGCCTGTTGCTGCTCCGCATTCAATGGCTGCCCGTTGATGGCGATCAGCCGGGCAACGTCCCCATCCCGGGTCTCAATGATCTCTTTGGTTGTTTGATGGCCGCCATCCTGCTTGCGGAGAACATACGCTACGGGCCGATGGTGTTTCTCCTCCTGCAATCGGAGCTGAATCGCGCGCCGCACCAGCGCCACCGGATCCACCACCGCCGGACTCTGGGCTGCTGCGCCGAGCACCAGCATGGATATCACGGCCAAAGACGCCAGAGAGCGCCATGCAACGTGCGACCTAAGTCTGTGTGTCCTCTCCCATTTCGCCTTAAGGCTGAAGCTCGTCACTCTCTCAGCATATCGAACCCGGCTCCCCGAACCTCCGCAGCAAACGCAAGCTCTTCTCTATCTTGAGCCTTCTTTCGATGTCTGTGTCCACTGTATGTCTTGGAGGAATCACACTACACTAAGGACATGTCCACGCTTACCACTATCCCGCTCCTCACGATCGATGGAACCCCTACCACGCTGGCCGCCTACTCAGGTAAGGCTCTGCTGATCGTCAACGTCGCATCCAAATGCGGCCTCACACCCCACTACACAGGTCTGGAGGCGCTCCACCAGCGTTACAAGGACCGCGGCCTGGCCGTGCTTGGCTTCCCGGCAAACGACTTTGCCGGACAGGAGCCGGGTAGCAACCAGGAGATTGCCAACTTCTGCTCTACGGAGTACCAGGTCACCTTCCCTCTATTCTCCAAGATCGTCGTCACCGGTCCGGAGAAGCATCCGCTTTATGCCGCTCTGATCGCAGCGGCGCCGGAACACATCCCCCACGGCCCCTGGCGCGAGAAGCTGACCGGCTTTGCCGCCAAGAACGGCTTTCCTCCACCCAACGAGCTGCCGGAGCTGCTTTGGAACTTCGAAAAGTTTCTCATCGGCCGCGACGGCAACGTCCTGGCGCGCTTTGCTCCGGATACGCCGCCCGATGATCCGAAGATCACCACAGCCGTGGAAGATGCTCTCAAAGCTTCATAGCTAAGCGCACGGCGCAATCCACGCGGTCCAGCGCAGCCACGAAACTCTCGGCGTCCGTTGGCTGCCGGCTCTCTCTGCGTGTTGTGTGCTTTTGGCGTAGAGATCGGCGACCACAAGAAAATGTAAGAGGGCGTCTTCCGCGCGGAAGACGCCCTCTCTGTTCTTGAACTCTCGGCGCGCTTGCGGCAAAGAAGGCCGCCTGTGAAGCAGGGATCGGCAGCGGCTTCCCTGCCGGGGCCCCGCTCCGCCTCTTTGCTCCGCGCAGGCCGGTCTTTCGGTATGCTGAAATCTACGAAATTCCCGTCACGGAAAGGCTCCCATGCATCCGAAACCATTGATTCTCTCCGCTGTGCTCGCGCTGACCACCCCAGCTTTCAGCCAGCCCTCGAAGGCCTCTTTGTCCGCTGGCGCCGAGCAGACGCCCATTCTGATTACGGCCGATCTCAGCGAAGCTCCGCGCAAGCTGTACCACGCCGACATCGATCTGCCCGTCAAGCCCGGCCCAGCCACCTTTGTTACGCCAGAGTGGGTTCCAGGCACCCACCAGGCTACGGGACCGGTGGCCAACATCACTGGCGTTGTCTTTACCGCCAATGGAAAGCCGCTTTACTGGCGCCGCGACGATGAGAACCTCTACGAGTTCCACGTGGATATCCCCAAGGGCGTTACAACGCTCCACGCCCATCTGGACTGCATCGTAAACTCCCGCGCCGATGACAAGATCGCCGTGCTGGAGTGGGACGAACTGATGCTCTATCCAGCCAACATTCCCGTCCGCGATATCCCTATCCAGCCGAGCGTGACCGTCCCCGCCGGCTGGGGCATCGGAACCGCGCTGACTCCGATCGGTTCCTATGACCCGAATGCCAAGGTGGGAGGCACAACCCACTTCAGAGCCACCAACGTCGAGCAGCTCGAAGACTCGCCCGTGCTCGCCGGAGAGTACTTCCACGAGTTTGCTCTGGCTCCGGAGATCTCACCCAGACACTACATCGATGTGGCCTCGGATGATCCGGAAGATTCTAACCTCCGTCCGCAGCTTCTCGACGAGATCTCCAACCTGGTGCGCGAGGCCAGCGCAGCTTACGGTTGCCATCACTACTACGCCTACCACTTTCTTCTGACGCTCTCTTACTACGCAGGCGGGCAAGGTCTGGAGCATGGCCAATCCTCGGATAACGGCACAGGCGAGAAGGCCTTTGCCACCCAGCAGAGCCAACTTGCGGACGCCGACCTGCTGGCCCACGAGTTCACCCACTCCTGGAACGGCAAGTATCGCCGTCCCTACAACCTCTATCAGCCCACCTTCGCTACCATGCAGCAGGGATCACTTCTCTGGGTCTATGAGGGCCTGACGCAATACATGGGCAACGTGCTGGCGGCTCGCTCCGGCCTGAAGTCGCAGGACGCCTATCGAGATCTGCTGGCCGCCTCAGCCGCGCAACTGGACTACAAGTCCGGCCGCATCTGGCGCCCAACGGAAGATACCGCCATCGCCGCCAGCGTGCTGCGCTCTGACAGCCCAGCGTGGTCCAACTGGCGGCGCGGTCAGGACTACTACCAGGAGGGCGAGCTCTTCTGGCTGGACGCCGACACCAAGATCCGCAAGCTCACCAACGACCAGAAGTCGCTCACCGACTTCCTTCGCATCTTCCTGGGCAAAGGAGGCAACACCGGCCCGCTGATCGATACCTACAATCGCGCCGAGCTTATCGCGGATCTCAATCAGGTGGCGCCCTATGATTGGGCCACGTTTATTCATGACCGCATCGACCTGATCAACCCCCACGCGGACTTCGATGGCATCAGCCGCGGCGGCTACAAGATCGTTTATCAGGACCACCCCACACCCGGCATGGCCGCCATGCTCCGCTCCGGTAACCGGCATCTCTCCTCAGGACCCTTTGTTTGGTACTCGCTAGGGCTGCGGTTAAGAGCTGACGGAGCGATCGACGATGTTCGCTGGGGCGGTCCGGCGGACAAGGCCGGAATCGCTCCGGGGCAGAAGCTGATCGCCGTCAACGGCATCGTCTTCTCCAAGGACGCCCTGCATCAGGCCATCGTCGCCGCCCAGACCAGCAAGGATCCCATCCACTTCCTTGTGCAGTCAGAGAAGTACATCAACGCGGTAAACGTCGACTACCACGACGGCGAGCGCTATCCAGCGATGGTCCGCATCGCGGGCAGCAAAGACTACCTGGATGAAATCACATCCCCGCTGGCCACGCATCCGGCCCCATCGACCACCGCATCCGCATCCGCCCCCACCAGCCAGAGCACGAACGAATAGCGCTCTGCTTTGCCGGCCCGGCAAGCTTCCTTGCCGGGCCGACAAAGGCTGACGCAACCTGCGGCTGCGGAGGTGCGTTGCCTCTGCTCTTCTATGCCAGCCCGACAACACCCGTCCACCGGAAAGATCCTTTCACGCTGCCGGATGAGCCTCCACGCTCACCGCGGGTCTACTTCCTCCGCCGTGCCTGCTGCCGAAACAAACAACCCAGCCAGCATCTCCGGCCTATCCGCGGCGAGCAACGGAGCCATGGTGCGTCCCACCACCAGCAACACCGGAGCCGGTCCACACTCCACCTTCGCCAGACCATCCAATCGCGCGGCAACCCAGCTCTGCCGCTCTGTCGCCGCATGGCTGATGGCGCAGCACGCCACATCGCCGGCCACTCCCGCCTCGGCCAGTTCCCGTGCGATCCGCTCCAGATCGCGTCCCGGCATGTACACCACCACGGTGGCATCGGTTGGCAGGGGTCCGCGCCAGAGCGGCGCCGCCTGCTTTCCATCGGCATGATGCCCGGTGCAGAAGATCAGCTTGCTCGCGCTGTTTCGATCCGTCAGCGGCAACTGCAAGGCAGCTCCTGCGGCCAAGGCCGCTGTTATCCCAGGAACCACCTCAAACCGCACGCCCGCGGCGCGCAACGCTGCTAGCTCCTCCCCCGCTCGGCCAAAAACCAGCGGATCGCCGCTCTTCAGCCGCACCACACTCTGCCCGGCACGGGCCGATTCGATCAGCAACGCATTGATTCCGGCCTGGGAGATGCGCGGCCGTCCACAGCGTTTGCCCACGCTGGTCACCAAAGCATGGCGTTGCGCCAGCGCCAGGATCTGCTCCGGCACCAGATCGTCATAGAAGACCACATCGGCAGTCTCCAGCAGGCGCAACGCGCGCAGGGTGAGCAGCTCCGGATCTCCGGGACCTGCGCCCACCAGGTACACTACGCCCTTCTCTGCGCTGGTCATGAATCCCCCTCGTTCTGCGGCGCCGCCCCCGGCGCCAGCCCGCGCTCCACTGCGTGCAATCGAGCCCGCAGCCGTGAGGGGCACTGCTCATACCCGCAAACCTCGCGCTGCGCCAACTGATGCAGAAAGAGCCTGCGTTCCTCATCGGCCGGCTCCAGGGTGGTTACTTCACGCCGCAGCAATCCCAGCTCCTTGAGCCACGCTCCGATATCCAACGGCAGCGCCTGCTGGATCTCCCTGCGCAACCGCTGCGCCAGCGCGGGGCTTTCTCCACCGGTAGAGATCGCAATCTGCAAATCGCCACGCCGCACCACGCTGGGAAAGTAGAAGTCACAGAAGGGCGGATCATCCACGGCGTTGCACAGAGCCCCGGCCGCATTGGCCTCCGCAAACACGGCTCGATTCACCGCGGGAGTTGAGGTTCCCGCCACCACCAAAAATGCCCCTGCCAGATCTCCATCGCGATACTCTCTTGGCTCCCAGCGCAGATCCCCGGACTCTGCCCACTGCTGCACGCGCAAGCCGGCCTCCGGGGCAATCACGGTAACCCGGGCTTCGGCTGTGAGGAGGCTCTCAATCTTTCCTTCAGCCACTCGCCCGGCCCCTACCACCACGCAGGGCCGGCCCTCCAACTTCAAAAATACTGGGAACAGACTCATACTCTCTCTTTCTCAACCAACGTTGGCGGGCACGCGTCCCGGCGCGGGGTCGCGGTTCACGGCCTCTATGGCTGCGCCGGCCAGCAGCGCCCGCAACTCCTCATCGCTCTTGCGGCGGAAGAAGGCGCGCAGATTCTCGCCGTCTTCGCGCTGAAAGAGATAGCCGCGCAACAGCCGCTCGATTGCGTCCGGACAATCCTGGGCGGCGGCGCGGAAGCCAATCTGCCGGGCAATTCCAGCATACTGCCCCACTGCTCCGCCAACGCAGAAGTAAAAGGCGTCCACCATCTGCCCTTCGTGCTTGATCTTCTTGCCTTCCAGCCCGATATCCGCCAGCCAACTCTGCCCGCAACTGTTGGTGCAGCCGGTGACATGCAGCCGGATCTGCTGATCGAACCCCGGCAGCCGCTCTTCCAGTTCGCCAACCAGCCATTGATTGAAATGTTTGGTCTCCGCAATCGCGAGTTTGCAGAACTCGGTTCCGGTGCAGGCCACCGCTCCGCGATAGAAGACGTTGGGCCGCACCTCCAGCCCCAGCGCCACGATCTTCTGCACCACCTCCGCAGTCTTCGCGCTGGGCAGATTGACCAGCACTATATTCTGCCCGATGGTGGCGCGCAGCGATCCATCACCATAGGTCTCACTCAAAGCCGCCAATCCATGCAGTTGAGCCGGATTCAAGCGGCCGTTCAGCACCGTGACACCAATCGAACTCAATCCATGCTGCCGTTGCGGAACCACGCCGACATGATCGCGGTACACATCCTCGGCGACCGGCCCTTCTTCGCAGGGATCGAATTGGAATCCGATTCTTTCTTCGATGGACGCCAACATCTGGTCCGCCGTCCAGCCATGCTTGAGAAACAGGTACTTCAGGCGAGCATGGGTGCGGCTCTGGCGCAACACCTCCTGATCGCGGAAGATCGCGCAGACCGCCTGCACCACCGCCAACGCCTTGTCCTGCGGCACAAAGGCATTGAGCCGCACGGCCAGGTGAGGCTCGGTGGAAAGCCCACCACCCACGCGCACGCTGTACCCTACCTCTGCCCGGCCATCCTTGATGCGCTTCAATCCCGTAAGCGCCACATCGTTGATCTCCGGAAAGCTGCACCAGATTGGGCATCCAGTGATGCTGATCTTGAACTTACGGGGCAGATTGTAGAACTCCGGATTGGCGGTGAGCATGCGCGCTGCCTCCACCGCCAGCGGCGAGGCGTCCAGAAGCTCGTGCCGATCCAGCCCGGCCAAGGGACATCCGGTGACGTTGCGAACCACATCCCCGCAAGCCCCTTTGGGACTCAACCCGATGGCGCTGAGCGCATCCACCACCTCCGGCAGGGCTTGGATGGTCAACCAGTGGAGTTGGATGTTCTGCCGTGTGGTTATGTCAGCCACGCCCCGCGCATATCTCTCCGTGATGTCTGCAATCGCATGCAGTTGCCGGGCGGTGAGGAGTCCATTGGGCAACCCGATCCGCATCATGAAGTACTCCGTGGCCTTGCCCTGACCGCCGGAGCCGCCGGTGACGCCGGCGCCATCGCCCTGGGTGTAGATGCCCCACCACTTGAAGTAGAACTCCGCCCACTCCGGCAGCACGCTGCCGCGCCCCTCGCGGGCGAACCGGCGCACCTCATCCCAGGCCTGCCAGGGATTCTTCTCCAGCTTCAACCGCTCGGAGCGCTGCGCCTTTGTCTCCTTCGCCGCCAACGTACTTACACCCTGCGTCGCCGTCTCACTCAATGTGTTCTCCCATCTCCTCGGATCCACTCAAACCGCCAAAAACACAAAAGCCCACGATGGATTTCGTGGGCACTTGGGGTAATTTGGGAAATTTTAGCTGATGCAGCACTCAACCACAGGCAGCGTCCCAGACCCCAAGGTCAGGACAGGGACAACAGGCCGCGCTGCGCATCCAGCTCATAGAGAGATCCTATCGATGCTGGCGGAGAATGGCAAGCACAATTTTGCGGCTACACTCCCAGGCGGGATTCAGCCTCTCTGGCTGCCTCATAGATCTGATCGAAGCTTTCAATGGCGTACAACACCGGTTGCATCTGGCTGACGTCCACCACGGTATCCATCACCTTCGCGAGATCGAACTCGCGGATCTCCAGACCCGGCCCTCGCTCCACCAGATGGGTGCACTCGCCGTGCGAGGAGATCAATCCGCTGCCATAGACCTTGATCTTCCCGGCCTCATGAATCACGCCAAACTCTACCGTGAACCAGAAAAGCCGTCCCAGGCGCTCCAGCGCGCCGGCGCTCTTCAACCCCGCGCAAACCCGGCCGTACTCCTGCAAGAAGTTGGCAAACACAGGATGGGCGTGCATGGGAACGTGCCCGAAGACATCATGAAAGATCTCCGGCTCCGGCGTGTACTCCATGGAGCCGCGGCTTCGAATCCAGGTGGTGGTAGGAAACCTGCGCGCCGCCAACATCTCAAAGAATGCGTCGGCAGGCAGAAAGCCACTCACCGGCGTGGAGTTCCATCCCGTCCGGGGCTCCAGCCGAGCACTCACCTGCTTCAACTGCGGCAGTTGATCCACCTGCAACCCAATCTGCTCAAAGCCTTCCAGGTACGCAATCGATGCGTGCTGCTGTAGCTGGGGCAGACGGCGCGTGACCAGTTCCTTCCAGATCGCATGCTGTTCGAGCGTATACGCAGCCCAATCCTGCTCGATCAAGTACGGCTGCGCAGCCGCCAGCTCGCTTTGGGGCCTTGTAGCCGGCTTGCCTGGGTCTGGTTTGGGTTCCGCAGAACCAACCAACGATGTAGGCATAGGATCCTCCCAATCTGTTCCCGTTCCCGGCGCTCCTCGCTGCTCCCGGAGATGGCTCGTCAGGACGACTCCAAGGCTACTCACCCATGGCGACACTCGACAAGTCCGCTCCCTTGGCTTCCGGACCAAGCCAGGTGACCACGGCCACCAGACACCCTGCCAGCAGGGCCGTCCACGCCATCACCGGCGCCAGTCTGCCCTGGTAGAAATGGGCCGCGATCGCGGCCTGAAACACTCCATTCCGCGAGGCGAGCAGGTTCCCTAACTGGTAGGCTACTCCGGGAAACACCGCGCGGACCGCGGGCGGGGCCAGTTCATTCAGATGCACGGGAATGACGCCCCACGCCCCCTGGACCATGAACTGCATCAGAAATCCGCCCAGCGCCAGCACCACCGTGGTATGGCTCCATGCCCACAGCGGAATCACGGGGATGGCCAGCGAAGCCGCTACAACAATCGTCTTCCGTCTGCCTAGCCGCTCAGAGAGCGTACCGTAGACGAGGCCGCCACAAAATGCTCCCAGGCTACCCACCATCGCCACCAGGGAGACCAGCGGCAGACTCATCCGGTCATCATGGTGGAGGAAGACCGGATACAGATCCTGGGTGCCATGACTGAAGGAGTTGAAGGCGAACATCAGCAGGGCGAGGAACAGAAAGATTCCACTCAGCCGCACTCCCCGGCGGGCTCCCTTGATTGCGCGAGCCACAAGGGTCTGGCGCGGTTGGGCGTTGTGCTGCAACCGCCTCCGGCTGGCCGGCTCCCAGCTTGGAGACTCCTCTGCTTTGAACAAGAGATAGAACACCATGGGCGCCGGAAGCGAGCCGAGGACAAACAGCATTCGCCAACTTGCGGCAAAGCCCTGCGCATGCAGGTGGGCTACGGATAGACCGAACAATCCCGCCACCGCAGCGGCCACCAGATTGCCGAAAACATAGCCTTCCTGCAGAAGGCCAGAGAAGAATCCCCGAGTCTCCATAGGCAAGGTCTCCATGGCCAAGGCAGCTCCCACGCCCCACTCTCCTCCCATGGCCACGCCATACAACGCGCGAAGCCAAAGAAAGACCTGCCAGTTTGGAGCCAATGCCGAAGCCAGCGCAAAGATGCTGGAGCAGCCGATATTCAGCATCAGCGTAGGGCGGCGCCCAAACCGTTCCGCCAGAGAGCCAAACAGGAGCGCCCCCAGCGGTCGCATCGCCAGGGTCCAGAACAGGGCCTCCGCCACGCCCTTCAGTGAAAGATGAAAGGTAGCTCTTACCGAATCAAGACAGAAGGTGAGGAGAAAGAAGTCAAACGCATCCAGCGACCAACTGAGAAAGCAGGCCAGAAAGACACGCCTCTGGCGGACGCTCAACAGGCAAAACGGCTGCGGCAGGCTCATGGTCCATCGATCCTCAAACGCCCGACCCGGCGCAGGGCCCCACTCTCGTACCCGGCTTTGGACGCCGGTTCCGCGCCGATGTGCGGAGACAGTGCGATGGAATCAGCAACGTCATCGCCATGCTGAAAGATCCCGACTGGAAGCCTCCTGGGCGACAGTCTTCGCCCTGAAAGGACGGGCCAGGCTTCCATCCACCTCTTTCGCTTGGAATCGGAACGCTGGGGCCCGACGCAGGGAGCCGTGCCGCAGCGCGTCCCAGCCCTGGAACCGGCTACAGCTTGGCCCGTAACGGAACTCCCGGATCGACAAACGGCGCCTCGGCCCGGCCTTGATTCGTCTGGAGAATCTTGTGGTGCAGGCAATACAGCGCCAACTCCAGGCGGTCCGCAACACCCAGCTTGTCGTAGATCTTGCGCAGGTAGTTCTTGACCACCTGTTCGGTGGTTCCAATCTGGAAGGCGATCTCCTTATTGCGCATCCCACGGGTGATGCAGGTGATAATCGCCAGTTCTTTTTCCGAGAGCCGCGGCTGAGACTTGGGGTTGGTCAGCATGGACGCCTGCTCGCGATAGGCGTCGATCACCCAACTAATCGATTGGTTGTCGATCCAGGTCTCGCCGGCGGCGATCTTGCGCACGCACTTTACCAGCATGTCTGGCGAGATGGAGCGCGGCACCACGCCGCGCACACCACGCCGAAACAGCTCCACCGTATTTCCTTCGTCGCTGGAGGAGATCTGCACGATCAGTTTGGCGTCCGGCGCTCGGCGCAGCAGTTCGGGAATCGTATCCACCGTGCCCGCAATTAAATGCCCTTCCAGCAGCACCACATCGGTTGGGAAACGCTGCAACGCCGCATACAGGTTCTCCAGGGTCTCCGCCTGCGCCACCACCCGGATGTCGTCCTCCAGGGCGAAGACCTTCCGCATGCCCACGCGGTAGATCGCCTGGGAATCGGCCAGAATCACCCGGATACCGCTGGCGTCCTGGTCAGAGGACGCATCAGAATCCAACCCGCCGGGATCCAGATCGCCTTTGCCTTCTGCGGCGGCATCGGGTTCTTGCATTGCATCGTCATTGTCCAACGCTTCACTCATAACTGCTCAGCCTCTAAACGAGTATTCATCAATGACCGCTGCGGCCATACACTTGTCTTCCACCTGCTGGTGGCGAACAATCCGTCCAACGCAATGAAGCAGAACATCGGTTAAACTGCCCATAATCGCTGCCGGCATCGTGATTTCAAACTGGACGACCGCACCCACAGGGGGAAGGTCCGGCGCGGCAAAGAGCAAGCCGTTTGCCGACACATCCTCCGTGACCCCGGGATACTCCTGCTCCGCGGTGCGCAGAACGATCTCCAGATGCAGCGGGAAGCGCACCGCTGCCCGCACCGGGACACTTTCATAGGACCGATAGAGCGTTGTCAACCGATCCCCCCTCCCCTCCATGCATTCCTTGCTATCGCTCTCCCGACCGAAAGGCATGGAAGTTTTGTTACTAAAGAATTCTAATTCACTGATTGCTCCTCCGGATAACCTTTTTCCCAAAGCCGCACACTGGCTGCAACCCCTTCGATGAGGGAGATATTGTACCCATCCCCTTTGCAATGGCCGCTTTTTTCCATTGCGAAACCTGCCAAAATCCGCGATACTTAGTTGTTCGGACTTTTGTGTCGGTCGGTTGCTCCGGTCGTGCCTACCTGGACCGATTCGATGGGTCGCGGATTCATCCGGATCTTTCGTCCAGACCCGGGCTTCCGCCGCAACTCATCGCATCACGACGCCCGAGACCCTTACCACTGTCTTTCTGAGAGGAAATACCCTGTGTTGATGATTCGCCTGGCGCGCGTTGGCGCCCGTAAGCAGCCCCATTACCGCGTCGTTGTCATCGAGAAGGACCGTGCGCGCAACGGCCGTTCGGTGGAAGTGGTTGGAACCTACAACCCCCGCACCAATCCCGCCAGCGTGAGCCTGCGGCGTGATCGCATCGATTACTGGACATCCAACGGCGCTCAGCTCTCTGAAACCGTCAGCAAGATCCTGGCCAAGCAGCCGAAAGTTCCCGGCGCCGCTGAGCCCGAGGCAACTACCGCTGCATAGGTAATCATCGGAAGAGTAACCATTGTGCCGCGTTCGCGGATCCAAAGATTCTCTCAAGATTGCTTCACTTTACAGTAGACTCACTCAAGCTAACACTGCCGTTTCGATGCGCCATCCCAGAACTCTGTAACTGGAATGCTTGGTTGGGTCTGCACAGGTTGTTCTGTGCCGGACCCAGAGCGGGAATCAACGGGACCCCTTCCACCCTAGAGAAGCGGCTGGTGCTGTGGTGCTGGCGTATTACTCTCTAGAGGTGATTGCGTGTCTTCTTCAAACCCCCTTCAAGACAACAAGCAGGCTGTCTGGGAGATGCAAACTCTGATGACGGAGATCACCCGAGCGCTGGTCGACGATGCCGACGCGGTGCGCGTGGAAGTGGTCAGCGAACAGAACACCATCGTTCTGCGTCTACATGTCGCCACCAACGACATCGGCAAGGTCATTGGGAAACAGGGACGCACGGCGCGCTCTCTGCGTACCATCCTGGGCGCCGCCAGCATGAAACTCCAGCGCCGTTTTTCGCTGGATATCGTCGAGACCGGCCAGGATGGCCAAAGTTACGGGGACTCCTTAAGCCCGGATGAGCATGACTGAGTCGGCAACCTGGGCGTTTCGCGGCGGGGTCCGCGGTACGCCGAGCGGCGCAACCGTTCCTGGTGAAGCTTCCGGCAGTGCGCTGCAACGGTCTGCCGAACCTCCCCTTGCGCCAAGCGTCTCATCGCCAGGCTCCACGGGAGCAGCCCCAACCGCTGGAGTTACCGGGCGCAGGCGCGGGGATGGTGGCCGTTGAACCGGCTTTTGGCTTCAGAGTGGACTCCCATTGCCCGTCTACTGCGTCCGCAAGGACGGCGCGGTGAGCTTCTTGCCGAGCCGCTCAGCGATCTTCCCGGGCTCTTCGAGGCGCACCGTGAGGTTCTTCTCTCGGCGGTGGAGGCTCCCCTGCCAACACCTGGCCCCAGCATTGTGCGCATCGAAGCCCAGTGGCTCCCGTCTGGCAAAAACGCCGGCCGCATCGTTCTAAAGCTCTCCGGCTGCGACTCGATCTCCGCCGCCGAGACGCTGGCCGGCCGCACCCTGCTCCTCGCCACGAAGGATCTTCCAGCCCTTGATCCGGGCGCCTTTTTTGTGGGCGATCTGACGGGTTGCACCCTCTTCAACTCCGCCCCCACCAGCGCGGTGGACACCTCCAGCGCGCCCCACACCGTGGGAACCGTAACCGGGGTCGAGTTCATCACCACCCCGGACGGCCGCGTTCGTTTGCAAGACGCTGCCCCGCTGCTTGCGGTTGCAACCACTGCCGGCTCCGAGCCGATCCTAATCCCCTTCGTCCGGGCCTGGATCGACGCGGTGGACATCCCAGCCCAGCGCATCGTCATGCGCCTGCCCGACGGTCTTCTGGACCCGCCGTAGACGCCCCTGCAAGCGCAGAGCCACCACGCTTGGCTCACGGTGCATGGCCCGGCAGGCGCGCAACCTGGGGCTGGGAGGCAGGTTCGGAGTCGTACACTGGTCTCACCCCGGACGCCTCGCTCCCGAGAGGTCCATTCTGGCCAGCCTCCTCTCAGCTTTCCCCTATGCTTATGCGCTTTGACATCCTGACCATCTTTCCGGAGTTCTTCGGCGCCCTGCCAAACCAGGGCATCGTGGGCCACGGTGTGGTGTCGCGCGCGCTGCGCAGCGGTGTGGCCAGCGCCCACATCCACGATCTGCGCTGCTTTACTCACGACCGTCACCGCACCGTGGACGACCGTCCCTTCGGCGGTGGCGAAGGCATGGTGCTCAAGCCGCAGCCGATCTATGAAGCCCTCGAATCGCTCAGCCTTCTTCCGCGATCACAACGCCCCGGCAGCGGCCAAGCCGTTATCCTGCTCTCTGCCCAGGGCAGACGGTTCACGCAATCTACCGCCCGCCGTCTGGCCACGCTCCAGCGCGTGGTTCTGCTCTGCGGCCGGTATGAGGGCGTGGATGAGCGCGTGGCAGAGATGCTTTGTGACGAGGAACTCTCCATTGGAGATTACGTCCTTTCTGGTGGAGAACTGGCCGCCGCGGTCCTGCTGGACGCCACCGTTCGCCTTCTTCCCGGAGTTCTTGGCCACGCCGACTCCAGCCTTTATGAGAGCTTCGGCGAGGGCGAGGCCAACCCCACAGTCCCCGTGCCGGCCCCTGCTCCTGCGCCGGCCCCTGCCCAGGCAGCCCCAGCTCCCCATGGCGACGGCTGGACCAGCGAAGAGACCGGCCCCAAGCCCAACCCAGAGCCCAGCCCGGGAGTGCCCCGCTCCACCCACGCCGCCAGCGGCATCCTTGATTACCCCCACTACACCCGTCCCGCCGAGTTCCTGGGCCGCTCCGTCCCAGACGTCCTCGCCGGCGGCGACCACCTGGCCATACGCCGTTGGCGCCGTCAGGCCGCGCTGGCCAAGACGCTTGCCAACCGCCCTGACCTGCTGCTGACGGCTGAACTCTCTGAGGACGACCGCAAATATCTGGCCAGCCTGGGATATACAGGAGACGCGGAAGCCGCAGGACACGCCCACTCCCGCTGAGCAAAGCCGCACCACAGAACAAAGACCATGGATCCTGGGCCGGGGTGGGCGCGGTGACGGTTGCTGGGGAAAGCGGCGGTACATAAGCAAAAAAAATCCCAGAAGGGCCCTTACCGAAGCAGGCTCTGGAGAGTCTAATTGGCCATACCGAGGGACTTGCTATGCTACAGGTTCGTCTTCTCGCATCCAGCCTACTCGCCTCAGGTTTGGTTTGGACAGCCGCCGCGCAGTCCGCGGCGACCCGGAATCCTGCTCCGCTGGCGGCCTCCATTACCGCTCCTGCCATGCTCACCACGGGTGCCCGCCAGCCAGTCTCCGCGGCCACCATCGAATCGCTGGCGCCGCGCTCCTTCACCAGCAAAGACTTGAAGGGCCTCTCCGTGCCGTCGCTTCGCGGGCCGATGGAGGCGCGCGACCACTCCCCTTGCTTCACCCTACGCAGCTATAACTTCACCCAGCGCGATCTGAGGTCTGCGCACCCACACGCCTCCAGTGAGATCGACTGTACGCCCGGCTCCAGGGTCCACATCCTCGGCCAGGCAACCGTCACCCGGCCCTCGGTGGTTCGCTCCGCTCCAACCCCACAGCCTCAGCCAGACCGCAGCAAAGGAACCTTGCACAACTGAGAGCAGAGCGGGAAGCATCGGCGCTACCACGTCCAGCCCCGCGCCAAGATCTCCCGCGCATCTTCGCCTGCGGGTGAGTGCCCCCGAAATCAGCGCACACCGGAGTTGAGAGCATTTTCCCCGTTGATGGGTATTCAAAAGCGATTGTGCAGTGGCGTTTTCAATTGGGGAAAACGCCCATCAATCTCAATCTGCTGGACTACACCTACGGGGAAAAAGCTCGAGCCCCGGGGACACGCCGAAAAAGACGGATGCGTCAAATCTCACCTTTCTCGCCTTCGAACTGATCGACCACAAGGCGCACAACACGCAAGAGCCGACGGAGGGTCGAGATGACTTCCGGATACTGCTCGTCTACGGGCCGGTTAAACCCTAATAGCGGGGTGACCCTTGCGCTCTTCACTACCTCCGGGGGGACCTTTGCGCTCCCCATTCCTGTCTGTAGGGAGTCGGAGTCGACGTCGGAGGGCGCCTGTCCCTTTTGCTGACTCAAAAACGCGCCGAGCTGCCGCGCCTCGTATTCAGCGCCAGGAGGAAACGTCAAGCCAGCGCAACTCACGACGAGAACAATCTCCCTGTGCTTATCGATTCTGTCCATATCGTTGAGAATCCAAAGCCAATGAGCGGTGGCCCCTCCCTGATGCCGATATGGCTGGAGACACCGAATGAGCACCTTGACCCTTTTGTTGGAAATTCCCTCGAATTTCTTCTTAAGATCTCCAGCCTTCTGCGGTTTCTGATCAAGAACGGGGAACCCGATGCGCGTCCCCTTGTCCCGCCTATATTCGGCACAGGAGAAATACCAGGCGACATGATCGAGACACGACCGCAGGTGGTGAACGATCTCTCCGGCGAGGACCGCGAAGCGAGGGGGAACAGGACGTTCTTTGTGATAATCCACAGCCCCCTGCCATTCCCCCGAATCTGGATCGGGCATGACTGGATATTTGCTCCCGCTGAAGAAGGCCCGAATCTCGGCGTCGAGATTAGCGATGCTCTCTTCGGCCCGCTTCAGCTTTGCCGCTATCCCCGCGAACGGGTGGCCGGGCTCGTCTTCCCATGGCATAGGCTAAATCATAGGCGCTCGGTACCCTCCGCGTACTCGGCGCGAGCAAGGAAGGTAGCGAACTCGAGGCCAATGATTCCGCCCGACCGCAGCGAAGCGAGAAACCTATTGAGGTAGTTGGAAGTCCACGCCGTTCTGCTGGTTCACTTGCTCGGTAGCGGCCAGATTCAACTCCGAGATGGGAATCTGCTGGCGCTTTCCGTCAGCTACATAGAGCATCGTCCGGGTGAGAGCGTAGTTATGGATCTTCTCTGACGGACGTCCATCGTTAAAGATCAGCGTGACGGCGGAGGAGTCATAGAGGGAAGGCGCGGGAGAGATGGCCGGCCGCTGTTGCATCGGCCTCGGGCCCTCCGGCCCTAGCATCTGCGGCGGCATGCCCACGTAGGGCACCGGCGGCCAGGGATAATACCCCCCACCTGCCTGGCCGTATCCGCCGGACGGGTCTGGTTCGTCAGGTCCATAGGATGGGCCGCCGTCGCCGCCATCGCCTTCATCGGGAGCTACGTTGCTGGAAGCATTGTCATCGTAAGACTGGTCATTATCCCCAGATCCATCATCCCCGTAGCCATCATCCCCGTAGCCCGGATCATTGGTGTCTATCCACCCGGAGACCAACGGCCAACCAACGCCCAATCCGCCATACCCGTACCCCAGCGGATTGTTGTATGGGACTCCATCACGGCCGTACCGCCAGCGCTGCGAATAAGGCCCTCGCCGCGGATAGGCCCCTGAATCCGGATGCCGCTCGCGGTACTGGGACTGCCAGGCCGCTGGTGTTCCCCGCTGCCCCAGCCGTGGGGCGAATCGGCTTCCCGCTGCGCCATGGCTTCCGCCGGTAAACTCACCATGGCCGGCGAAGGACGCATGGAAGCCTCCGCCCCCGCCATGCGCTCCACCCGCTTCCCCAGAGGTTCCTCCCCGCTGCGCCCACGCCGGAAGAGCGAACGCTACGGCCGCCAGCGCCAAGAGAGAGAGTTGCCTCATGTGTGCATGGACGCTCAACGGATGCAAAGGGTTTCCCTGCGCGCCCCAGTTCCCGCACTGAAAAACGCACGCCTGGGTTCGCAAAGGCCGACGGAGGGTCGCGATGCGCCGGGAGCGGCGTTTTGGGAGCAAGACGCGGCCACCTTCACAGCCAGCCATGCCAGCTCCAGCCGCGGCCTGTGCGGCCGCTGCGGCGCCCGGTTGGCGGCAAACGGGCCATCGCCTGCGCAAATTAACCTGCGCGGAAAACGCTTCAAGATCCAGCCTGCCTGTTGTAAACTGGATCCTGCGACTTTACGTAAGGAATCCATCATGTCTATTCATCCCATCATGCAAAAGCTGGCCACCAAGCTCCAGCGCACCGATCTTCCCGATTTCGCTCCCGGCGACACCGTACGCGTGCAGGTGAAGATCAAAGAGGGCGACAAAGAGCGCCTCCAGGCCTTTGAGGGCATGGTTATTGCCTGCAAGAAGGGCCCCCAGGGCTCCTTCACCGTCCGCAAGATGAGCTTTGGTCAGGGCGTGGAGCGTATCTTCCCGTACAACTCCAAGGTCGTCGACAAGGTCGAGAAGATTCGCTCCTATCGGGTTCGACGTTCCAAGCTCTTCTACCTCCGTGGTCTGCGCGGCAAGGCCGCCCGCCTGCGCGAGGTGGAGCGCGGCGCATAGCGGATTCGCTCTTCCATTCCAAGAACTTTGGCCCCAACAACAGCGGCGACCCAGTCTGGGTCGCCGCTGTTGCGTTCTTTTGCTGACCTTGAGTTCTACTGGGATGCGGACGCCGTAGAGGGCTGCCCGCTTACCAACGCCACAGGCTGGTTCACCGTCGACGGTTTCGCTAGCGCCGCCTGCCCTTTGGGGATCGGAAGGCACGGCTGGACCACTTGCTTCTGGCCTGGAAGCACCGGCGGCGCGGCCTTGCGCATCTCTCCGCTGGGGCACGGCTTGAGCAGCATCACCGGCCGCAGGTCCGCAGGGACCGGAGGAGGCTGGATAAACGCATCCTTCAACGGGGCGTTTTCATGACTCCCAGGCCACTCGTACGGCGTCTTGAGCGTTGACCCGTACCCCACCACCGGAAAGGAGGAAGGCAGGTTGAACTCCCTATCCAACATCACGAACGCCGGCGCTGCCCTCTTCTTTTTTCCCAGCAGCCACTGATCGGAAGCAAGCTGTAACACATGGTCACCCGCCGTCACCGTCAGGGTATTCCTGTCAAACGCTCCCTTTTCTTCCTTGCCCCCGGTGAACGGTTGGCCAGACACCACCAGCGTTCCAATCCCGGGCGCATACAGGTAGAGATACTTGAAATCGGCGATCTGGTAGTTCAGCTCCGCTTTGCCGATCATGCCATCCACGGTGAACGTTCCCCGGCTGATGGTCATCGGCGTCATCCTGGGCGGCCTCACCTTGTGCGCATGGAGCTTTTTCCCATGCTCGTCGTAACCCAGCTCGGTTGCCGTCTGGAAGACCGGCTTGCCATTGGCGTCAAACAGGGGATGTCCGTGCTTGTCCCGCTGCTGCTTTACCGGCGGATAAAACATCGGTTTTCCGTCCGGATCAAGCCGCTGCTGCCCCTCTTCGTCGAGGATCGGCTTGGGCGGCAAGACAATGATGGTATTGGGGCCGGTATACACTTTGCTCCTGGCCTCGGCTGCCTTCCTGGCTATCTTCGCTTCCTTGGCCTTGGCCTTTTCAGCCTGCTTGGCAGCTTGCGCCTGTGCCTTGTCCGCCTTGGCATCCGGCTGGGATGGCTGCGCGGCAGGAGTCGCCGCGGGAGAGGCGCTCTGCGCCAATCCACCAACCGCCAACCACAACGGAACGCTGATCAGCAGCAGCTTCCAACTTGCTTCCACTCGCATACACCCAATCTCCCGTGGGAAATCCCTTATTGAAGGACTTGCTGCAAAACACCCATTCTTGCCGTCAGCATAGGGCAAAACACGAGTCCTTCACTAGTACCTCCGGACACACTCCCACCCTTTGTCTACTGTTTTGCGCCCGGTCCAGAACCCTTCAACCAGCTTCTTCGGCCTGGCGGCGTCCGGCGCCGCAATCTGGCCTGCGGAAGCCCGTTCCGGAGTGGCTGCGCCCAGGAGCGCCGGTTGGGCAAGGCGCTGCTGGGAGGCACGGCTTCGCCGCACCCCGCAGGCAAAATCCTGGTGTCGCGGGCCGTCGCCCTCGCCAAAGGATTCCGCGCCTGAGGCATGGTCTACACTCAAGGAGTACGCCATCCAGACAAGCGCTCTGGGCGCGCGATCCGCGCGGGCGATCCCCACCCCAACATGGCTCCGATGCTCCCCATTCTCCAGGCCGATGGCGTCAGCAAAGCCGCCACCAAGCAGCAGAGGCTGCGCCAACTGGTTTGCTCAGACGCGCACGAGCAGGCCCTCCGCCGCCAGGGCTTCCACATGATCGCCGGAGTGGATGAGGTAGGGCGCGGGGCTCTCTTTGGCCCGGTGGTTGCCGCTGCGGTGATTCTTCCTCCCGAGCCGGACGATCTCCGCAGCATGGGCCTGACGGACTCCAAGCAGCTTAGCCGCAAGCAGCGCGAAGGACTGGATGGCAAGATCCGAGCAGTCGCTCTTGACCTTGCAATTGCTGAAGTGGACGCCGAGACCATCGATTCGCTCAACATCTACCAGGCCTCCCGCCTGGCGATGCTGCGCGCTGTCCAGCGCCTTACCCTGGCTCCGGACCACCTGCTGATCGACGCTCTGCGTCTGGATCTGGCGCAACTCTCTCACCCTTGCGCGCAGACCAGCCTGAAGTTTGGCGATGCGCTCTCGCTCTCCATCGCCGCCGCATCCGTGGTGGCCAAAGTCCATCGCGACGCCCTGATGCGGGCGCTGGATCTGCAGCACCCGCAGTATGGCCTGGCCGCGCATAAGGGCTATGCCACGCCAGCCCACCGCAAAGCGCTGCTCCACTACGGCCCCAGTCCGCTGCACCGCAGGAGCTTCGCCCCGGTTCTTGCCCTCAGCGCCAGGGACAAAGCCGCTGGGAAGATCTGCTCCGGCAAACTCTTTGACGAGGCTGGATCCGAAGCT